>NZ_LMCF01000049.1 GCF_001623075.1 Pseudovibrio sp. Ad37 | reverse complement strand
ACTGACCGACCGGACACTTCGACCATCCCGTAAAACAAGACGGCGGATCTTGGCTGCACTTTCCATCAATATCACCCGTTCATGCCCCGCGCTAAATGCACGGATCCTAACAAACAGGTGGGTCAATCTTAAACGCTCATAACCCACCTAACCGGGTCAATTTTGCATGCCGATTCACAAGCTGGAAGGCCACCGATAAGACCCACCAGACCTACAGCAAAGCTAAGGTTGCCTATGCGCACGGCCAGAAGAAAAAACTGATCACCGGTGAGGTGCAAGACCCTTCCGTCAAGTCCGGCGATACGCTCACCATTGATGAGCGCGTGGAAGATGAAGCGGAAGCCAAGGCAATCGCCAAATCTCGCCTTGCTAAAGCCAATGAAGACGGGCTGACAGCAAGCCTTACACTGGTGGGTGATCCGCTGATGGTCGCCGGACAGGTGGTTGCACTGGGTGCAAGCTTTGGCAAATACGCTGCACTCTATCTGGTGCACAAAGCCACTCACAAGATCGTGCGCGGCAAGTACACCACCCAGCTGGAATTAAAGGCCATCCGCCAGGACGGCAAGGTGCGCAAGGCGACTACTAAGGACACAAAGCCCGCCAGTAAATCAGGATTGTTTGACGGGCCGGTACAGGATCTTTCCAAACCGCAAGGCCAGACGTTTTAAGGGAGAATATCATGTCACGGATTACAGAGGGCGAAGCCACATGGCCGTTCAAGCGCGGCACGCTTATTGAACATGGAAAGAGCGGGCGGGCAAAAGTTCAGTTTGCGGATGAAGACGACAACGCCTCCACATGGCTTTCCGTCAGTCAGCGCGACACAAAGAGGCAAAAAACTTACGACATGCCCGCAGTCGGCTCGCAGGTCTGGTGCCTGCTGGATGCCTATGGCGAGGATGGGGTGATTGCAGGGGCGGTCTGGTCCGATGAAGATACACCGCCCTCCAATGATCCGAATATTTTTCATGCTGTCTTCGGACCGCTGGAGATTTTCGTCAATAAGACCACCGGAGAGGTTAAGGTCAAAAGTGCGCCGAAAGTAACAATTGAAGCCGATCTTCTTGAGGTGAAAGGCACGGTAAAAATTGAAGGCGACAGCGTGACTCACAACGGCAAGGAAATCGGTGCAACCCATAAACATAGCAAGGTCACACCGGGGCCTGCTCAGACGGGAGCGGTGGTTTGAGAGGGAAAGTGACAGGTAGAAAGAAACTAATTTTAACACCGGGGCTTGCCGCAATAATTGTATAGGAAAGAAAAGCGAAAATGCGAAAAACTCTCATTTCTGATTACATAATTACCTTTATACTTGGCATTAAGGTTGGTGTTTCGATCGGACTATTTACGGGCGTCTTTTGGGTTTGGGTATTGGCTTTGGGATGGGGCGGCTCATACTCTCTGCCGTAGTTGAGTTGACGTTGGTCTTGAAGTTTCCCTTGTTTGACACGCGCGTTGTGTCCTTAGGTATTGGTTGTTTCATGTACGCTTTCGCAATTTCACCTGCCATAGGGGCAATGACTGTTGCTGAGGCAGTCATTGCGGCCGCACTTAATACAGTTACGCCTCCGATCACTGCTGCCATCACTTGCGCCCGCGCTTGGGGATCCCAAGTATCAAGATCTCCGAACAATTTATTAAAGAGGCTTTTAACTTCTGGACCTGATTTAGAAACCTCATTCCGTGCCTCTTCAAGGGTCACATTTCCAGATTGCAGACGACGAGCTAAAGCCTCAATCGCCCGCATAGCTTCAATAGATATTCCAGGTTGAAGTAGGCAATTGACTCTGCCTTGCAAGGTTTTGGTGTAAACGCCATTGAGAATCTCGCTTGTCGCTCCACAGATTGGACAGTTTGTACCAAGGTTCTTAAAAGCAATAGACGAGCCTGAGCCAGCGGCGATTGAAAAAAGGCTAGGTATAGAAATGAGCCCATGTGTTGGGCAAAAGGCCGATATTTCCATTACTTGTAGCGACTCCTATATTTAGAATGGAGAATAGTGTTCTTGCTCACCATTCCTATGTCAATACAATCGGTTGTTTGTCATGACATAACTCGGTGGACTCTAAAGCGTTAAGCGCGCCAATATAGCCTTGATCGCCCCGACCGGAACAGTTCCGTAACCTGATCCTCGCCCGCACGATACCTTGCCTACAACGAGAAGTTTTAGCAAGGGTGTTTGCGGGCGATGGTTTTAGATCCCCTCCATTGGCAGATTAAGTTAGCGCAGGAAGATGATGCGCCGTGGAATGAGGCGGTGGCGGGGCTGGATGATCTGGCCCAGTCCATCCGTATCATCTGCCTGACGCCCAGGCTTTCTGTTCCCACCGAACCTGAGCAGTTTTGTGATGCGCTGAGCTATATTGACCGCGTACCAGCTGAAGCCATTCCCGGTATCTCCAAAGAAATCTGGGAGGGTATCACCCGCTGGGAGCCGCGTGTTCTGCTTGACCGTGTTGACGTTGAGCAGCTTGGCCCCGCGTTTTTCGCTGCCTCCATCTTCTGGCGTCCGCGCTCTGATGTGCTCTCCGATATCCTCCAGCGCACGGATGTTGATCTGATGAGGGCTGAGTGATGGCGAACCTGATCAAAGCCCTGACCACTGATGAGCTGATCCGGCGCGGCCCGCCGCAGCATTTCACCACCTCGGTCAAGGCCTGGAAGGAAAAGCTGGTGGCGTGGTGGGAAACTCACCCAGACGGGCCACAGCGCAAGCTCTATCCGGCTCACTATGAGATGCTGCTCATCAACCTGCTCGCCTACGGCTTGTCGCTGCTTGGCAAAGAGGGGCAGGATGCCGCCGACAAGCGCTGGCTGCTGTTTGCCAAGGGGCATTCACTGGATGTGGCCGCCGCCAACAACGGCACGTTTCGTCTCAAAGCCAAACCTGCACGGGTGGAGCTTGCCTTCACACTGGAGACCCCACGCGGAACCGACCTTATCTTGCCGCGTGGGCTGGAAGTCAGCGCCGGAGAGGTCTCATTTGCGTTGGATGACCAGCAGGTCTTGAAGGCGGGCGAAGTCTCATTAAGTGGCCGCGCCACGGCAACAAAGCCGGGACCGGAGGCCAATGGCCTGCTATCCGGCCAGATCACGCAAATCTCTGCGGGCTATCCTGATGTTAGTGTGACCAACACGACACCGAGCGCAGGCGGCACAGCCGCAGAGGAGGACAGCTCGCTGCTCTACCGCGCTGCCAAAGCCCATGACCGTATTTCCAAGGCCGGACCGAAGGAAAGCTACCGCCAGCAGGCCCGTGCCTTCTCACCAGACATTGCAGATGTGGAAGTGATCCGGCCAGAGCCGGGACGCATTGCGCTTTATGTTCTGCTGACCTCTGGTGTCCCGGGTGCCCAGTTCTGCGCGGATCTGAAAGCCTATCTGGACCCGCAAAGCAAACGCCCGCAAGGCGATGAGCTGAGCGTCCATCCTGCCGAGCTGGTGAGGGTTCACATCACCGGCCCACTCAAGGTCAACGGAGATTTTGAAACCGCCCGCGCTGCCTCAGAACAGGCCATTCGCAAGGCCGGTCTCATCTGGTCACAGCGTTTGGGGGACTATCTGGCGCTGTCTGCGTTAACGCCTGCCGTTCGCCTCATTGAGGGCGTGGTGGATGTGGATCTGCATGTGTCCAATTTGGCCTCTCGCCAGCTTGGCAAAACCCAGTTTGCCGTGATTGGGGATGTGGATCTTGTGGCGGAGGCGTCATGAGCGAGCGCCGATTTCCACACACGCTGATTTCCTCCAGTATCAATGAGGAGCGCTCCCGCGCCTTTGTGGATGCACTGGAGGCCATGGCGGCGGAGTTCGACTTCTCCGTCCTGATGCAGCGCAACTCCGATGAGATATCAACGCAAGCCCTGCCGCTGGCAATCCACGACTGGTCACTGGAAGAGTTCATTGCAGAAGATGGCCTGCCGGAACAGGCAGTGCGCCGCCTGATTGATGAAGCCTGGAGCCTGCACGAAGATAAAGGCACCGATGATGGCGTGGCCCTTGGCCTGTCGCTGATTGGCATCCGCCCGCACATCAAACACTGGTGGCAACAAGAGCCGGAAGGCCCGCACGATACCCATAACCTGACCGTCTACGCCAATGAACATCTGTTTGAAGATGAAGCGGTGCTGCTCAATGAGAAGGTTCAGAAGGCCGCGCTGACCATGGTGGATGCCACCAAGCGCTGGTCTCAGGACACCAGCTTTGAGCTTGGTGCAGAGTTTGAGAGCACACTCAGCCTTGGCCTCGCCGGACGGGCTCATAGTTTCACTCAGCCGATGGGTGCAACGGTTCTGCCCGAAAGCGGAACGACGCTGAGCGCAGGCACAATGGCGCGTGGTGTGGCTTTCGTGACGCAAATAGCTGAGCCGGTTCTGCCTCAGACGGGAGCAGCTTTTGGCTGCGCTGCAACTGCTCGTGGCTATTCCTTTCTTTCAATTCATGGGGAGCTAATCGGATGAGCCTCAAAGCCATCAATCCAACACTCACACGCACCGGCATGCGATCCATCTTTAATGTCTCTGATGCCGGACTACACACCAAAATCACACACCTTGCTTTGGGCACCTCTCGCTATACGCCAACGGGAAAGGAGAGTGAGCTGAAGGCGGAAAAAGCACGCATTGAGATTGTTGGCTCTCGCTATCTGGATGATTTCCAGATGGAGATCACGGCCCTGATTGACGGGAATGTCGGCTTCACTCTGGCCGAGCTGGGCGTGATGTTAGAGGACGGCACTTTGCTGGCTGTCTGGTCAGACCCGGACACGCCAATGGCTCACTACACTCCCGGTGTGCCGATTGCGTTTTCCTTTGTACTTGCTCTAACTGGCCTTCCACAAGACGTCATCAAGGTGACGGGTGATGTGGATCTGCAACTCTTCTTTGGTGAGGAGTTTGCAGGCACGGCCACCTCCATGATCACCCTGCAGTTTGAGAACTTCCAGCTTAACGAAACAGTGCGCGGCCTGACTAAAGAGCTTTCTATTGCTCAAACAGCACGTGCTGAGTTGCTGCGCCGCCTGGAAGCGGTGGAAGCCAGAGTTGATCTGCAAGCTAACGCCCACATCGAACAGCTTACTTTGGATGCCACGCTTGCATCCTCACTCCTCACCGTTCAGCGCCACACTATTGAAAAGGATCAGTTGCAATGAGCCTGACACAAAGCCTGAAAGAGGTGGTTCAATCCACCACAGCTCTGACTCAAGCCGTCCAGAAAACCTACTCGCAGCACAATACTGAGATCCAAAAAATCCTGAATATCGCCCCAGAGCTTCAG
>NZ_LMCF01000048.1 GCF_001623075.1 Pseudovibrio sp. Ad37 | reverse complement strand
ACTGACCGACCGGACACTTCGACCATCCCGTAAAACAAGACGGCGGATCTTGGCTGCACTTTCCATCAATATCACCCGTTCATGCCCCGCGCTAAATGCACGGATCCTAACAAACAGGTGGGTCAATCTTAAACGCTCATAACCCACCTAACCGGGTCAATTTTGCATGCCGATTCACACAACCTAAATGCGAAGTCATTAATGACATTTCCGGGGATGTGGTGACATTGTTTCGGATCCTGCAGCGGCACTACCCGCAGTTCCTTGAGGTGCTGAAGTTCCAACTGACAAGCCGCTCTGAGTTTGAGCGTTTGACAAAAACTGAACCAGAGACACTTACTGATCTGGAGCGAGCTGCTCGCTTCCTCTACCTGCAGCGCACCGCCTTTGGCGGTAAGGTAGACGGACGTAGCTTTGGGGTTTCTCTGCGCGGCGCTCGCTTTGATTTAAGCAAAGTGGTGCCATTGCTGGAAGACGTACATGAACGCCTGTCCGGCGTTATTATCGAGCGCTTGCCATACGTTGATTGTATCAAACGTTATGAGCGGTCTGAGACGCTGTTTTATCTGGATCCGCCATATTGGGCCTGTGAGGACTATTACGGCAAGGACGTATTTGCGGCAGATGATTTCCAAAAACTGGCTGATCAACTCAAGACGATCAAAGGCCGTTTTCTGCTTTCCATCAATGATACACCGCAGATCAGAGAGATTTTCGCCGACTTTGACGTGGAAGAAGTCAGCCTCAATTACACCCTGAACACCAATGACCAAAAGAAAGTTCGGGAGCTGATTTTCAGTAACTAAGGGAGGTTTGAAGTGCTAAAAGAGGTAACCATCCAACTTATCCGAACGGCCCGTCGCGGCCACAATTCTGGCTTTTTCATAGCGAAACCAAACATCACAGCTCGTGCACTGCTTGGATTCATCATGCCCTTGAAGGATACTTTTAACGCCCTTTTCCTTACATGTTGGGCACAAGTAATGCATGGGCTCTTTATGGTCGGTCTGCTCTTCAAGGCGATACACGGTTTGACCGGCTGGCGTTTCCCAAAGCTCATAGCGTGCAAAGTCGTTAGCCTTGGTTTGTGCTGCTATAGCAGCCTCCTTCAACGCCAGCAACTGCGTCTTCAGCTCCACATTCGCCAGCTTCGTATCCGTAACCTCTCCCATAAGTTCCACGACAAGAGCTTCAAGCTCCGGGTTGCTCGCCGCCTTCGAAGAACTCAAAAGGTCCTTTATCGACTTGGTGAGGTTAACGGCCTTTCCTGCCAGTTTGACACCACTGTCAGCATGCTTAATCAATGTGCTGATATTGTCAAAATCGAGATCCATCGCTCTAACCTTGCTGCCATAACCAAAACACAACGGCACAACCAATAGGCGATTCTTTCGATGTAAAATAGGTCGCAAATAGAGGCGTTAGAAGACAGTATTTTGTCTCTCTTCTAACGCTTCATTTCTAAGTAGAAAGAAGAGAGGCCGCTGTGCACGTTAATTTGCCCATCAATGCAAAATCTCGCGCCGCGCCACAGAAATCACTCTGCGCGGGGAAGAATTCAGCAAGCGGTTGGAGCGAAAGTGTCAAACCATGCCGGAAAAGTGTCAAACCTTGAGAAAGCAGAGCAAATGCTCGATTTATCATTTAATAATTTCAAAGAGATAAGTGGTGCCCGGAGGCGGATTCGAACCACCGACACGCGGATTTTCAATCCGCTGCTCTACCAACTGAGCTATCCGGGCACATTCTGCTGGGGCGGTTTGTTTCCCGTCCTGCGAAGGTGAGCGTCTTATAGGGTGCCAGATTTCTCCTGTCCAGCGGGCAAATGCATTTTTTACAAAGAAATCTGTTTTCTCCACTGCCCGCTCAACATTTTCTCTTAAGCGCCTTAAATCATGAGGGTTTTGTCCCAGTTCGAACCTCACCAAGGCTCCGAATATCTCAGATAGGCGCCCCTTTTTCCGAAATATCCCAAAACAGCGCCACCATATTCCGCATGGCATCACGGGCAACTGGTTTGAGAATATGTTCATTGGGCGCGTGTTGTGAACATCCAGCATAAGAGTGAGGAACCCACACAGTTGGCAAGCCCAGTGTTTCTGCAAAGCATTCATTAGGCAGTGAGCCAGCGAGGTTTGGCAAAAGGTGGGGTGTCTTCCCGCTCGTTTCTTCCAAGGAAGCCATCACCATGCGCACCCAAGCGTTATCTGGAGAAAGTCGCGTTGCATGAAAGAAGCCGCGATCTTCCTGTCTTATCTCGACATTATCAAATCCATTAGCATCCAGATGCGCGCGCAAAGACGGTAATAGACCCTGCACATCTGTTCCCACCACATAGCGCAGCTGGCAAACCGCGAAGGCATAACCATCAATCGCGTTTACTGGTGCTTCTGGCACGCCGCTCTTCATTGCCAGCACGGCAAAGGAGTTCCAGCCAAACACACGCTCGGCGGGGGTGAGGCCCTCCTCTCCCCAATTCTCGTTTATGGCCGGGCCTTGACTATCACCAACAGGAAGATCTCTCAGAGCTTCCCTAATGTCTGGTGTCAGGCTGGTTGGTCGCCAGCTTGGAATCTGGATCTGCCCCCGTTTGTCTGCAATGCAGGAGATAGCGTTAGCGAGAATAATGGCGGGATCGGCAAGCAGCCCGCCCCAGTTGCCCGAGTGGTTTGCGCCATCGCGCAGGTTCACTTGTAGGGTGAACGTTTGCGCCCCACGTGCACCTGTGAAGACCGTTGGAGTATCCCATTGCAAGCGTGGCCCATCAGAGGCAATAAGAACATCTGCGGCCAGCATCTTTTTGTGTTCATCAAAAAACTCTTGCAAGCCAGCAGAGCCAGTTTCCTCAGAGGTCTCGATGATCACCTTGCAATTGAAGCCAAGTTGCTTCTTTTCCTGCAAAAGGCACCCCAAGGCCTGAAGGTTGATGAGGTGCTGACACTTATTGTCGGCTGTGCCGCGCCCGTAAATGCGTTCGCCATCTTCTTCCAGAACGAATGGATCTCTTCCACCCATCCAGCTACCGGCCTGTCCGCGCACGACATCTCCGTGGCCGTACGTCAGAACTGTCGGGAAACTGGGATCTTCGATGCGTTCACCGAATAGGAAAGGACCACCAATCGGGTTCGGATTATCGAAGATGTGTGTTTTGAAACCAAGACGTTCGAGAAGAGGTCGCATCTCCTCTTTCAGATAACGCATCAATTGGTGTTTTTGGTAGGGTTCCTGGCTTTCCGTCGGGATTGCGATTAATCGGGCCAGGTCAGTGAGGAATGCGCCGCTGTCGAAGTATGTTTCCGCCCGTTGGATAGCTTCATTGCGACTGGACATTCTCATTCTCCCTTTCAAACTAGGTGGGCGCAGTTAATCACTTAAGGGGGTTCCAATCCACTCTGTTTGTTTCAGCAGCTTTAATGCACTCTGAAGACCGGCACCCGTTGCAATGCACATGCCGGGCAGGATCATCCACTCCAACGCCCAAGCTGAGCCTGAGCGCTCTTGCTCATGCACTAAGGCGCTATGCATTGCAGAGACTTGAGTGCTGTTGTAGCGGGCAAGCGTCACCAACAGTTCAGCGTTGATCGGGTTGTGTTTGTGGGCCATGGCGGAAGAGCGACCACCACCGGAAAGCTTGATTTCCTCAAGGCCCTGTTGTGCCATCAAGGTGATGTCTGTACCAATTTTGCCAAGGCTGCCTGAGATCATGGAGAGAACGTTTGCGTAGTCCACCATGTTATCTCGCTGCGTGTGCCATGAGTGTTCAGGAACCCTGAGGTCCAGCTCTGCAGCCATATGCGCGGCGATGGCAACTGCATGCTCTCCCTGAGCATGGCTTGTTCCTACCGGCCCACCAAACTGAAGGACAGCAACCTCAGCCGCAACATCGTTTAGCCGTTGATAGTGCCGCTTGAGTGGTTCAATCCATGTGGAAATGCGATCGCCTGCCGTTATTGGCAGCGCGGTTTGCATGCGTGTTCTGCCCATCAGCGGATAATCAGCATTGGCTGATTTCACGGTTTCAAGTGCAGCGATAACTGCAGACAAACGCTTTTGTAAAATCTGCGAGGTTTTTCGCAGAGCTAATGCCAGTGCGGTGTCCATCACATCCTGACTGGTGGATGTTTTGTGGCACTCAGCAGCATATGGCTCGCCAACGCGCATACGCAGTTGCTTAATGAAAGCCGGAATTGGCAGGCCATCTTTTGCGACACCTGCCTTGATCCGCGTGATATCGGGCGCAAACCCTTTACAGCCACAAAGCACAGCGTCTTTTGCTTCTGCAGAAACAAGAGAATGTGCAAACAAGGCCTTGGTGAGAGCCACTTCATACGCCAGATAGTGATCCAGAGTTGTTTCAAGAGAAAAGGCGCGTTGCACGTCCTCATCTCCAAACAATCCATTCCACATAGGGTTGGTGAAGAGGCTCACACTCACATTAGTCCCTTTCCAGCGCGATCGCGATGCCCTGACCGACACCAATACACATGGTGGCCAGTGCACGTTTTTTGCCTTGCAGGCTCAGTTCCAACGCAGCCGTTCCAGTGATGCGTGCACCGGACATACCCAGTGGATGGCCCAATGCAATCGCGCCGCCATTCGGGTTGATATGAGCTGCACCTGCATCCAACCCCAGTTCGCGCAGAACTGCAATCCCCTGACTTGCAAAGGCTTCATTGAGCTCAATGACGTCAAAATCAGAAGGTTGCAAGTTTAAGCGCGTGCAAAGTTTTTGCGCTGCAGGTGCTGGACCAATACCCATGATACGCGGCGCAACACCAGCGGTGGCACCGCCAAGCACACGCGCAATCGGGGTCAGACCAAATTTCTTGACCGCTTCAACAGAGGCAACAATCAGCGCTGCAGCACCGTCGTTCACACCTGAGGCATTGCCAGCAGTTACGCTGCCATTTTCACGAAATGGTGTCGGCAACTTTGCAAGTTTCTCAGCTGTCGTCCCCGCTCGTGGATGCTCATCAGCGGACACAATGATCGGGTCGCCTTTGCGCTGCGGGATTACAACTTCAATGATCTCCTTGGCGAGGCGGCCATTTTCTTGCGCAGCAGCTGCCTTTGCCTGTGAGCCCGCGGCAAACGCGTCCTGATCAGCACGGGAGACACCAAAGTCTTCAGCAACGTTTTCGCCAGTCTCAGGCATGCTGTCGATGCCGAACTGCTTCTTCATCTTCGGGTTCACAAACCGCCAGCCAATGGTGGTGTCGAACACTTCATTGGCACGAGAAAACGGTGAGGTTGCTTTTGGCATCACAAATGGCGCACGGGACATGGATTCAACGCCGCCAGCAATCACAAGATCGCACTCACCTGTCTTGATGGCACGAGAGGCCGCAATGACAGCATCCATACCAGAACCGCACAAACGGTTCAGCGTTGTCCCTGGCACAGCCTCAGGCAAACCTGCCAGCAGCGCGACCATGCGAGCCACGTTGCGGTTGTCCTCACCAGCCTGGTTGGCGCAGCCGTAATACACTTCGTCAACGGCTTCCCAATCAACTGACGGGTTTCGTTCCATCAATGCTTTAATTGGCAAAGCGCCAAGATCGTCCGCCCGAACAGAAGACAGCGCGCCCCCATAACGACCAATCGGTGTTCTAATATAATCGCAAATATATGCCTCAGACATCAGGCCGTCTCCACTCTGTTACCCGCATGTGCCGCCGCCGTTCGCGCTTTTAATGCGCGCAGAACAGACAGTTCCTCCTCAGTCGGCACAGGGGTCTCCTGCAAATCATCCGAGAACCGTACAGCCCAAGACACTGTTTGTTGCACCCGTTCTTTGGTCGTACCCGGATGAAGCGAAACCACTGTCAGCTCTTTGGTAACAGGGTCAGGTTTCCAGATGGCAAGGTCGGTGATCAGCAGGGTTGGGCCTTTTGTGGTGATGCCCATGCGTGTGCGATGGTCCCCTCCTTCTCCGTGTCCAAAGGAGGTGAAAAAGTCCAGTTTCTCTACAAAACCACGCTTGCTTTGCTTCATGGTGATGTAAGTTTCCTGAGAGGAGGAGGAGATCTCAGGCGCTCCGCCACCACCAGGCAATCTTACCTTTGGATGGTCGTAGTCTCCCACCACAGTGGTGTTGATGTTAGCGAAACGATCAATCTGCGCTGCCCCCAGAAAACCGACTGTGATCTTGCCACCTTGCAACCAGTAGCGGAACATCTCGGTTACTGAAACCGTCGTCAGCGCTGTGTCACAAAGCTCACCATCTCCAATGGAAAGCGGCAAAATATCTGGCGCAGTGCCAATCGTTCCACTCTCATAAATCAGCGTAATATCTGGTGCGTGAGTTAAACGGGCGATGTTACAGGCAGCAGATGGCGGGCCGATGCCCACAAAGCACACATCCGTGTTGCTCAAGGCGCGGGATGCCGCGATAGCCATCATCTCGTCCGGAGTAAAGTCTTGTGCTGTCATGGAGTTACCTCCAGCCCTTTGATGCGGTCAGCAAACACCTCTGGTCCCTGCTTCAGCACGTGTTCTTCCATCCATGCCTGAAACCTCTCACGATCTGCTGCGATCGGATCCCAGTCGATATACGTCTTGTTGTCTCTGCCGTAATACCCTTGCGCATAAGACGGATGCGCCCCGCCGCGCACTTCGCAAATAGCGGAGACGGTCCAGTGTGGCAGGATGCACGCGTTCATATGCGTATCCAGCTCATCAACCACTTCCTCAACCGTCACTATGGAATGCGTAGCAGCCAGCACGGCTTCCTTTTGGACACCCACGATTCCTTCAATCAGCACGTTACCTTTGCGGTCAGCTTTAAGAGCATGGATGAAAGCAACATCAGGACGAATGGAGGGAACAGCAGCCAATTCCTCACCCGTGAAAGGGCAATTTATTTTTTTGATATTCGGATTTACGCGCTGAAGTTCTGTGCCCATATAACCACGAAACACGGCGCATGGCAGGCCAGCAGCCCCAGCTTCATATGCATTGGCAAGAGCGGCGTGGGAGTGCTCTTCAATCTCAATGGGTCGCGGCCAGCCGTTTTCGATTGAATCACGAACGCGTCGCAACAACCCAACACCCGGATTGCCCGCGTAGGAGAAGATCAATTTCCTGACCAGCCCCATGCCGATGAGCTGATCATAAATAAGATCAGGCGTCATGCGGATGACAGTGAGTTCATCAATGCCTTGCCGAATGACTTCATGGGCAGCGGCGTGGGGAATGAGATGCGTAAAACCCTCAAAAGCGGCAGTATCGCCGCTTTTGAGGTGTTTCTTGACCGCATCTTTTAAAGACAGAAATTCAGCCATATTTATCAATCAGATATCAAAGAAGACGGTTTCGTTATCACCCTGAATGTAAATGTCAAAGGTGTAGGTATCGCCGGATTGCTTCGCAATCAGCGTTGAAACGCGCACGCGATGTTCAACACGACCAAGCACTGGATCAGCTGCATTGGCTTCTTCCTCTTCCGGAAAGTACATGCGCGTATTCAGACCAAGGTTGATCCCACGCGCAACGATCCAGAAGTTGATATGTGGCGCTTGCGGCCTGCCATCAGGAAACGGTACAGCGCCCGGCTTCACAGTTTCAAAGCAGAACTCGCCACTATCCAGATTGACCGGCTGGCGTCCCCATCCGGTGAAGTTGGGGTCAGCTTCGCCGCGCATCTCCGACGGACTGTTGAACAGACCTTCGCTATCCGCCTGCCAGATTTCCAACATGGCGTCTTTCAAAGGTGTTCCGGTTCCATCAAACACACGGCCTTTGATCGTGATGCGCTGGCCTTTGGTTTGCTCATTCATCATGCGTGCGCCAAGGTCTTCCTTGAAGATCCCGGTGTTGCCGATGAAGTTCGGTGTACAGCCGATATGAACGTACGGACCTGCCGTCTGGCTTGGGCTTTCTTTCAGATACTCCAGCTTTGTCATATCAATTGCCCTCCATACGGTTCTCAAACATGGTTGAGCGACGGCCACGCAGGACGATATCAAAGCGGTAAGCGCGGGCGTCCATTGGCACACAATGGTTCATGTCTAGTTTGGCAACCAGCATCTCAATCGCAGCCGGATCATTGATTGTCCTCACAATCGGACACAGCGGAATGTGCGGATCGCCCTCGAAATACATCTGTGTGATCAGACGCTGCGCAAAGCCGGAACCAAAGAGAGAAAAATGGATGTGTGACGGACGCCAGTCATTCACGCCATTTGGCCACGGATACGGGCCTGGTCTCACAGTTCGAAAAGCGTAATATCCATTCTCATCGGTTATCACTCGGCCACACCCACCAAAGTTCGGATCAAGCGGCGCAAGATAGTCATCTTTTTTGTGGCGGTAGCGCCCACCAGCGTTGGCCTGCCAGACTTCTACCAGCGCATTCGGAACTGGTTTGGCTTCTTCATCCAGAACGTGGCCATGGACAATGATGCGCTCTCCCTGCGCACTTTCACCCGGTTTGGCATAGTTCTGCACCAAATCGTGATCCAGCTCACCCAGCATGTTGTGGCCGAAGACTGGTCCGGTGGTTTCGCTGATTGTATTTCCGAGAGACAGAAGTGCCTTTTGCGGAGACCGCAACACACTAGTTTTGTAGTTGGGCGACAATGCCGGTGGATGCCAGTTCCGGTCTCGTGGAAAGAACGGACCAGCATTGGTCGTTGGCTTGCTCATCTCACTCCCCTGACGCATCAAGTTGCGCGAAAACATTTTTGACGACTTTGATGGCGCTGTTTGCGGCTGGTACACCGGCATAAATTGCGGTGTGCAGCAGAGCTTCACTTATATCTTCCCGTGTTGCCCCGGTGTTTCTTGCGGCCCGCACATGCATGGCCACCTCATCTAGGTGCCCTAACGCAGCGAGAAGCGCAATAGTTACAATGGACCGTTCTCGCAATGTCCAGTTGTGCCGCGACCACACATGCCCCCAAGCAGCTTCGGTGATAAGCTCCTGAAAAGGTGCGTCAAAACTGTTCTTTTGAACCTCAGCAGCATTCACGTGGGTGTCGCCCAACACCCTGCGCCGTGTCTGCATGCCTTGTTTGTAAATTTCGCTTTGTCGCAGCTCTCGCTGATCAATCCTGTTCGGCCATCGAGAAATTGCCTGCCGAACCAGATGCGCCAGATACTCAGGCTGCTCCAAACTAGGCAGGTGTCCGCAGCTTCCCACCCGCTCATATTTAGCGTTCGGAATGAGGTTAGCCATCTCCTCAACCAGTTCCGGTGGTGTTGACTGGTCGTCTTCACCAGCAACACAAAGAACAGGCACGTCAATCTGTGCGGCCTGACAGGTCAGATCAGCATCCCGAATAGCTGCACATGTGCCGATGTATCCGTCCAAAGGTGTTCGGCACAAAAGATTGCGATATCCTGCAACCGCTTCTGGAAAATCTGCCTGAAAGCCAGCTGAGAACCAACGAGACATCACTGTATCAGCGATCCCCTCTATCCCGTTGGCCTCAATCGTGTTGATACGCTCTTGCCACGTCTGTGCGTCACCGATGCGCGGTGCGGTGTCACACAGGATCAGTCCACTCACCAGATCAGGCCGAGCGGCCTGCAGTGCCATTGCGATCATGCCCCCTACAGATACACCGCAAATCACTGCATTCCTGATGGACTGGCTGTCCATAAGCGCTGCGAGGTCACGCATATGCAAGTCAATCGAATACCGCTCATTGCCAACATCAGACAGACCATGCCCACGTTTGTCATAGGTTAGAATTTCGCCTTGATGCCCGAGATGAACCAGAAATTCATCCCAAATGCGAAAGTCTGTTCCCAATGAATTAATCAGAACAAGCGCTGGTGCTGCTGACTCTGAATTGGTCTTACTGAAGTGAAGCGTAGTAGAGTTTAATTCTATGAAGTGCATGCACATCCCCCTAAACGGATCAATTGCATGTCTGTTTCAAAATGAATAATGATATTATCCAGATTAATCATATTGAGATTGTTATGAATAATTTGCGCAGATTAAAGCTCAGGCATTTAGAAGCATTTGTTGAAGTGTCTCGCCAAAACAGCGTGAGCCGCGCTGCGGAGGTGCTTCATCTCACACAGCCAGCTGTCACCCGTACTATTCGCGAATTGGAAGAAATATGCGGGCAGCCTCTGATTGAAAAAGACGGGCGCGGAATCCGCATCACCCATTACGGTGAGGTGTTCCTGCGTCATGCAGGCACCAGTCTTGCCGCTGCCCGTAACGGCATCAATGCATTAACTCAGCTCAACTATAGCGACGGCCCGATGGTCCGCATTGGCGCTCTGCCCACAGTGGCTGCATCACTCATTCCGCAGGCCGTTAAGGCTTTCCTTGATACAGGGTTGCGAAACCGTCTTCACATCGTAACCGGAGAAAACCACGTTTTGCTGGATCAACTGAGAAATGGTGAGCTGGATCTTGTTATGGGCCGCCTGCCAGCACCAGAGAACATGCAGGGATTGGTGTTCGAACCGCATTATCGCGAGCGTGTCGTTTTTGCCGTCGACAAGAACCATCCCCTCGCAGGAAAACCGCAGATCAGCGTGAATGAGCTGGATGCTCATCCGGTGCTAATCCCTTCTGCAGCCTCAATTATTCGCCCGTTCGTCGATCGGCTTTTCATTGAACACGGCATTCCTGAACCAGAGCAGGCAATCGAAACCGTCTCGGACTCATTCGGCAGAGCCTTCACACAGGAATACAACGCGATCTGGATCATTTCGCGCGGTGTGATTGCGCGCGAGATTGAAAGCGGCCAGTTCGTGGAGTTGCCGATTGATACCCGTGCGACGGTCGGCTCTGTTGGCCTCAACATGCGCGCTGGCGAAACGCTGGATACAGCGGCCCAATGCTTTGCCGAGATCATTATGGGATTGAGCGAGCAAGAGGAAGTTCGTGCTCCAGCTCACTAAGTCAGAGCAAATTCAGGGTGCATATTGATACCCAATACGGCATGAGAAGCACGGTATTTTTCATTATTCATTTTGAAAAGTATATGTAATTCTCCGATTTCACAGTGGTGATTCCTAAGAATTCCCTTGGCGGATCATCCGGATCGTGATTAAGAATTTGACGGCCTTAGGGAGATGAGACTGCCCCAAGTAGCAGGATCAGGAAGGCTTGTCTGGTTTCGACCATTCTTCAGGAGGGTCACATACTTATGTTTGGTAATTTCAAAGGCTTCTGCGCTTCTACGGCACTTTTGCTTGCCAGTGTTTCCATGGCAGGTGCAGCAGAATACACATTTAAGCTCCACCACTTTCTAAGCCCCAAAGCGCCAGCGCAGACCAAAATGCTGGAACCATGGGCAAAGGCCGTTGAAGAGAATTCCGGCGGCCAGGTCAAAATCGAGATTTACCCGTCCATGTCACTTGGCGGTCGCCCACCAGAGCTGGTCAACCAGGTTCGTGACGGCGTTGTTGATCTCGTCTGGACCCTGAACGGTTACACACCGGGCTTGTTTCCACGCACTGAAGTGATGGAACTACCGTTCGTATTCCTGGATGATCCACGCGCGGCAAACCTTGCACTGTACGACATGTTCAAGAGCGATCTTGAAGTTGAATACAAGGGCTTGGAAGTCATGTTCCTGCACGTACATGCAGGTGCAGGCCTTCACACACGCGACAAGGAAGTCCGCAGTCCGGCTGATATGGCAGGTATGCGCATTCGTACGCCATCGCGTACCGGTGCATGGGTTATTGAAGCGCTTGGCGCGTCTCCTGCAGCGATGCCGGTTCCTGAGCTGCCGACAGCTTTGCAAAAAGGCGTGATTGATGCGGCGTTTATTCCTTGGGAAATCATTCCACCGCTGAAAATTCAGGAACAGACCGAGTATCAGATCGAAGGTGCTGGCAAAGCGCGCTTTGGTACTTCTGTCTTCCAGGTTTCCATGAACAAAGAGCGCTGGGAAGGGTTGCCTGAAGACATTCAGAAAGCTTTCCGCGATGCATCTGGTCCTGAATGGTGGGCAAAGGTTGGTGAAGTTTGGCGTGCGACAGATGACTTTGGCATCGGCCTCGCTGTAAAGTCAGGCAACAAACACATCACTCTTTCTGAAGAAGAAACAGCTGTCTTTAGAGAAGCTCTGGCTCCGGTCGTTGACAAATGGACCTCAGAAGTCGCCAAAAAAGGCATTGATGGCAACGCGATTGTTGCAAAAGCACAGGCATTGATTTCCAAGCACAGCGAGTAGCTATGGGCGCCTTTCAAAAACTCGGACGCACCGGCATTGCCGGTGCATTCGAAAAACTTATTGTAGCATGGGCACTTACCGGCGGCGTGGTTCTGCTGGCGGTGGTCGCGATAAACATCTACTCCACCCTTGGCAACATATGGGCAGCTCCCTTTCCCGGAGATTTCGAGCTCACTGAGATCGGCGTTGCTATTGCAGTCTTTTCCTTCCTGCCCTTCTGTCAGATCACTGATGCCAATGTCACAGCGGACATATTTACCAGTAAGGCTGGACCTCGTTTGAAAGCGTTTCTGGCGTTGATCGCATCACTGATTGCGTTTGGGTTTGGGTTGCTGCTGTTGTGGCGGATGTACCATGGTATGTCTGATCAAAGGGAATACGATTACACCACCGCAATTTTGCAGATTCCCGTTTGGTATGCGTATGTGCCTGTTTTGATTTCGCTTTTTCTGTTGAGCATTGGAGCAATCATAACGCTGAGTGAAAACACCAGAGATCTGACTCGGAGAACCTGATGGCGGCAAGTCTTTTCATGGGCTTTGGAGCCCTCGCCATTCTGGTGTTCCTCATTGTCATCCGTATCCCGATTGCCTACGCGATGATCCTTGTCGGCGGCATTGGAATTGCGCTCGTCAACGGCCCAATGCTGCTGCTTAGTCAGTTGAAAACATTGGCGTATGGTCAGTTCGCCATTTATGATCTCTCCGTCATTCCGCTGTTTATTCTGATGGGTGCGCTCGCCTCTAAAACCGGCTTGAGCCAGTCCCTGTTCAGAGCAGCAAACGCATGGCTTGGCTGGATGAAGGGTGGCACGGCCATGGCAGCGATTGCCTCCTGTGCCGGGTTTGGCGCTGTTTGCGGATCATCACTCGCGACCGCCTCAACCATGGGTAAAGTCGCTCTGCCAGAGCTGAAGCGTTATAATTATTCAGGCGCTTTGGCCACCGGCACGCTCGCAGCTGGCGGAGTTCTGGGCATTCTCATCCCTCCAAGCGTTGTTTTGATCATCTATGCGGTGATTGTGGAGGCGAACATCGTTACTATGTTCGTTGCTGCGTTTATTCCGGGTATTTTGGCCGTTCTTTTGTTCCTCGCGGTGATCGCGCTCTACGTTTTCGTCAGTCCCTCATCTGGCCCTGCAGGTGGTGCCGGAACGCGAGAAGAGTTCCTCGCAGCCTCCCTCGGCGTGCTGCCTGTACTGACCGTTTTCGGACTTGTCATCGGCGGCATTTATTTCGGCTTCTACAATCCAACACCAGCAGCTGCTGTGGGTGTGTTTCTCGTCATGCTGTTTGGACTGCTCCAGCGCAATCTGTCCCTCAGCGATATGATCGAAGCGTTGAAGGAGACAGCAGCGACTTCCGGCATGATCTATCTGATCCTGCTGGGTGCGGAGCTGCTCAAGATCTTCATGTCTCGCATTGGCTTGCCGCAGGAGACAGCGGCGTGGATTGCAGGCTCCGGTTTGGAACCCATGACCGTGATGCTGCTGATCCTGCTGGCACTCATTGCGCTTGGTTGTTTGATGGACAGCATGTCCATGATGTTGCTGGTCATCCCGTTCTTCTGGCCTGTGCTTATGGAGCTGAACGGCGGCATGTATCAGGGAGCAGATGGTGCCGGGTATGGCATGAGCACCGAAGACCTGAAGATCTGGTTCGGTATTCTGGCGCTGATTGTCGTCGAGCTTGGGCTGATTACGCCGCCAGTGGGCATGAATGTCTTCGTGATTTCAGCCTTGGCAAAAGACACGCCAATGATCCAGACCTTCAAGGGGGTTGCGCCATTCTTTGGCGCCGAGCTGGTGCGTGTCGCCATTCTGGTGAGCTTCCCAGCGCTAACCCTTTGGCTGCCCAGAGTGCTTTCCTAAACGCAAAACAACAGGTTGTCTTGGCAGGACTGATTGCTGAGACAACCGAATGGATCAAAGCGCTCACATAGCAGTTTTGCTATAATTTCTGCCTATAAATCAATTTTACATATCAATCATAAACAGCAACACTGAACACCATTCAAACGTGTATTCGCAATCCATTTTACTTCTGACTTAGCGCATACCCCATTGCCGCGATCTGCCAGATGTTTTGAACCTAAGGAATTTTTCATGACCCACCATAGAGATCGTACTCAGGTTGCGATTATCGGCGGCGGTCCTGCTGGTTTATTACTCTCTCACATCCTGAGCGAAAACGGCGTGGACAGCGTTGTCCTGGAACAGCGCAGCAAAGACTATGTTCTCTCTCGCATTCGTGCTGGTCTTTTAGAGACCGGCACAGTCCAACTGCTCCGCGATTATGGCCTTGCGGAGCGTATGGATAAGAATGGTAAGAGCAAAAAAGGCTCATGGATTACGCGGCAGGGCTTTGAAAGTCATTTCATTGATACGCACAAATGGACTGGCAAGGAGATGATGGTCTACGGCCAGACCGACATTACCGAAGATCTGTATGAGGCCCGGAAACGCGCTGGCGGCAACATCATCAACGAAGCAACTGATGTAACCCTGCATGATGTGACCTCTGACAAGCCTTCTGTGACCTACGTGAAGGACGGGCAGACCTGTCATCTGGACTGTAACTACATTGCTGGCTGCGATGGCTTCCACGGTGTCAGCCGCAAGACCATTCCTGACGACATTTTACGCACCTACGAGCGGGCTTATCCGTTTGGCTGGCTTGGCATCATGGCAGAAGTGCCACCCCTGCCGGATTTGGTCTATGCCTATCATGAACGTGGGTTTGCACTTGCTTCGCAGCGAAACCGCCTGCTCAGCCGCTATTACATTCAGTGCCCGTTGACAGACAGCGTTATGGACTGGTCCGATGAGCGGTTCTGGGAAGAGCTGATCGCCCGTTTCCCTGCGGATGTGGCGTCAGATATCGTCACCGGACCCTCTATTGAAAAATCCATCGCACCACTCCGCAGCTTCGTGGCTGAGCCAATGCAATACGGACGTATGTTCCTCGCAGGCGATGCTGCTCACATTGTGCCACCAACCGGAGCGAAGGGGCTCAATCTCGCAGCCTCTGATGTGTTCTATCTCTCACGCGGATTGATTGAGCAGATCAAGAGCAATCAATCCACTCATCTGGAGCGTTATTCCGAGCTAGCTCTACGCCGTGTGTGGAGCTCTGAGAGTTTCTCGTGGCGGATGACGCAGTTGATGCACGTCTTCCCGGACATGAACGGGTTCGATGCTAAAATCCAGCAGAACAGCTATGAGCTTCTGCTGCAAAACGAGACCCAGCAAAGAGCGCTGGCAGAAGAGTATGTAGGCTTGCCGTTTGAAGAGCTGGACGCGCTGACCCTGTCAGCCGCTTAATCCAGCGATTGGAGAGAGGCCCTTCCCTCTCCCCCCACCACGTGAACGCGGCTGACTATTCTGTTTTGTCAGCAATTTCAATAATTGCTGCGGCAAAGGCCTCGGGGTTTTCTTGCGGCAGGTTATGTCCTGTACCCTCGACGAGACGCGCCTCATAATATCCGTTGAAGTTTGTTTCGTGCCCTTTGTTGTGCCACGGTGGGCTTACGCCATCATTGGCACCAAGCAATGCAATGGCTGGCACATTGATCTTCGGCTGTGCGGTGAGCAGAACCTCGATCTTCTCAAAAGCGGGATCTCCCTCAACCAACCCAAAACGGTGTCTGTAGGAGTGGATGACAGTCTCAACGAAATCAGGATTGTCAAAGCTCTCGGCGGTTTCGCGGAAGGTTCGGCGAGAAAACTCCCAGGTGGGTGACCATTGCTGCCAGAGCATTTTTGTCAGCTCTTCGCGGTTCTCAGTCAGGCCATTGCGGCCACGTTCACTCTGGAAATAGTACTGATACCACCAGAGCTGTTCCTCCTCAGGCGAGGCAGGTCGGTAGGCTGCAGGGATGTTCTGGATGTTGTAGGCCACCCCGCCACTCACAAGCCCCCTCGCCTTTTCCGGCCAGAGGGCTGCGGCGATACAAGCTGCCCGGCCACCCCAGTCATAGCCCGCAACAATCGCCTGCGGCAGCTCCAAAGCCACCATCAGTGACCGCAGATCAAAGGCCAATGCGCCTTGCTGACCGGAGCGCGGCGTTTGCGGAGACAGATATTGGGTTGGCCCGTAGCCACGCAAGTAAGGGATGATACATCGAAAACCGCGATTGGCGAGGATAACGGAGACTTCGTCATAGCTGCGCACGTCATACGGAAAGCCATGAAGCAGAACAGCTGGAACACCTGATTTCGGCCCAACATCCATATAGGCGACGTTTAGCACCCCGGCTTCAATAAACTTCATATGTCCAATCGCGCGGTCCCTTGCGCAGCACTATAGATCAGGCCTGCTATGAGAAAGTAATAAACTTTCATACTCAAAAGCCTCCGAACAGCCAAAATCGCCTGTTCGGTATGCCGAAAGACCCGAGCTGATATTCAAAAAGCCTTCAATACTCCAATTAACTCTGACAAAGACTGTATTTCTGCAACAGCTCGTATGGGAAGATCTTTGGGCCAGATAGCACCATTCGGAAACCAAACGGATTTCATTCCAACTGTTTGGGCCCCGGAAACATCAGCCGTTGGAGAGTCGCCAACAAAGACGCAATCCTCAGTCCGAACTGATAGATTTCCAGCTGCAAGTTGAAAAATCTTCGCATCTGGTTTTCGCAACCCAACCGCCTCTGAGATAATGTAGTCGTCGGCGAGCCGGTCCAAATTTAGAGCCAGAAGAGACCTCAACTGTATGTCGGTCCTTCCGTTAGTGACAATTCCGATTTTTGCACCCAAGGCCCTGATTTCACTAAACGCCTCGTTAAGCCCCTCAAACGGCATCGCAAATCGCCATGCGTTTCGCATGTAGTGATCGTATAACTCAGCTGCGAGATTTTGGTCGTCTATTCCAAACTCTTTGAATAGCGTTTGGTACACTTTATATTTTGACGACTTCCCGCGATTGTCGAGCTCCAACAAACGAGCCACGACATGAGAAGGAGTCGGGAACACGTTCGGGTACTGGTTGTTTAACTGGTCTTCTGCGAACGCCTTCAATGAAGACGTGCGAGCAAAAAGCGTTTCATCAAGATCAAATATTACTGCAGAAATCATAGCTGGACTGTGAACACCTTAACGGCAGTTCGTCAAGTTCCGCTTTGGCCACACTCCGCCTGCCCAAGCATACCAGTTGTTGGAGATGGTCAATTCAGGATGACGCTTTATTACTCAGTGTGAGATTTTTTGGCTTCGCAACATCAGCAAGGAGAAAGCCATTCTGCAAACTCACATTTAAGGCGGGCAACTTCTTCTGCATTTTGCATGAAGCAATCGAAGCCGCCGTCATAGGGTGCAAATATGCGCGATGTTTCCCGGTTCATGAGTAGAAAACGCTCTTCATCCTGTGCTGCATCTTTTAGGGCTTCGCGATAGACCTCAGGAAACCAGCGCACCTCGTTGCCGTAAAAGCCTATGGTTTCCTCTTCGCCCCATGGGTCATCCTCATACTTCCATTTGAACCAGTATTTCAGACGAAACTGATCAAGAAGCTTGTGACTGTAAGGGAGAGGATACTTATCGAAATTCGGGAAATACGAGATGAAGAGGCAATTCTGCCCCTCCTTTAAAATCCGATTGGCCAATACTCTGCCTCTGTTAAAGACAATTGCGGCTTCTTCCGGCGTTTCTGCGTATCGTCTTGTATCCGGCAGTGCATGGAACCTGACCCACCTTTCGGGCAGTACATCACGGAGGTAATGGCTATAGGGAGGGAGGTCTCCAAAATAGCCTTTCCATTCATCAATGAACCTTTTCACAATGATACAACCCTGTCTCAACCACTCAGCGGAACCATTGAATAATCAGAGGACACTTAGTTGAGATTGGTTCGAATTTTCCTAGGTAAATAGCTGCAATTCGTTTTGAATTGAGAAGAATTACAGGAACGCCTTCACATCTTCTATGCTCTGCATGGCCTTAGAAAAGGCCGCAAAAATGCGGGTGGAAACGGGATTACTCACGGCTTCAAATTCCGCATGCCACTGAATGCCAAGGAAGAACGCTTTGTCTGGATGATGAAAGGCTTCAATCACGCCGTCCTCAGAAAGAGCATCAAGCACCAGCCCGTCTCCAAGCGTCTCAACCGCTTGTTCGTGCAGAGAGTTTACCTGATGGTCGCCTTCACCAAGGATAGAGTTCAGCAGTCCATCCTCCTCAAGGATGAGCTGATGAGCTGCCCCGTATCTTTGTTTTGGTGGCAGCGTGTAGTCGATAGGGTGGTGCAGCGAAAACTCATGGTTCGCATAAAGGTCATTTCGGATGGTGCCGCCGAAAGCCACATTCATTTCCTGCATGCCGCGGCAAATTCCAAGCAGTGGCAGGTCATTTTCAAAAGCGGCACGGATCAGCACAAATGCAGAGGTGTCGCGTTTGTCGTCAAAAGGGCCATGGCTCTCAGAGGTGCCGTCATTGTTGTAATAGGCCGGCTGAATGTTGGAGGCATCACCTGTCAGAATGAGCCCGTCAACCAAGGACAGCACATGGGTCAGTTCTGCGTCCTTCAAGAGCGTTGGGATGATGAGAGGGATTGCCCCAACAGCCTGTAATGCGGCTGTCAGGTACTTATCATCAATGGTTTGCGTTCCAAGGCCCGCATCTTCAGAGGAATTCGCCAAAATTCCGACAATGGTTCTTTTATCAGCAGCCACGCTCTGCGGCGTGGTTTTGCCAGTATTGCTTGTCATAAGCGTATCCCTTCAGGGCACGAAAACTCGTGGCGCACCCATGCGCTCAAAATCAATGGAAGAATAATTATCGCTTCAGCGACTTTGCGTAATGCGTCTCAATGCGCTGTTGCACAAATTCCAGCATGACCGACATGACCCAGTAGATGATGGAGGCGGTGATCAGCATCTCCAGAATCTTGAAGTCAGATCGTCCCTGCGTTCGTGCAATGAACATGATGTCCCAGACGCCGACGACCGAAACCAGCGAGGAATCCTTGAGCATCGCGATGAACTGGTTGCCCGTTGGCGGCACAATAACCCGCATGGCTTGGGGCAGGATGACTTTTCGAAACGTCAACAAACGCGGCAAGCCCAACGCATCCGCAGCTTCCCATTGCCCAAGTGAGATCGACTGGATGCCGGAACGGAAAATCTCGGTCATGTACGCCCCATACACCAGCGACAGCGCGATGATTGCTGCTGGAACGGGCGAAATGACATAACCAATCTGCGGCAGGCCGAGATAGATCAAAAAGAGCTGCACCAGCAAAGGCACGCCGCGAAAATACGAGGTGTAAAATGCCCCGACACCCTCAACCACACCAATGCCAGAGAGCTTTGCAGTGGCGCCCAGCAAGGCAAAGATGAAGGCCAGTGTGATCGCGATCGCAGAGACATAGAGCGTGGTGAACGCCCCTGTCGTTATCAGAAAGGGCAGTTTACGCCCGATAAACTCAAAGCTCAGCTCAAAGCTCAGGAAGAACCCGAAAGCACCTGCTGCAAGCAGAAGCCACACAGTAATCAGCTGAGCGCGCCGGGACAGGCTGAGGACGAGAAACCCCAGTCCTGACACCAGCAGGAAAATCACCATGGATACAGAAAAACGCCCCCACCAGCTGGCAAGTGTTTCTTCACTCATCGCAGGGCGAAGGAATGACCCGATCACGCCTTGATTGAACGCGAGATAAAACGCGATCACAAAGGCCAGTGATCCAAGCGTTGCTGCAGCTTTCAGGCGGGCTGGACCCTGCCTGAAAGCGCCATTGGTGAGTGTGACCATGATCTTACTTAACGCTCACGAGGTCCGCGCCGTGCCATTTCACGGAGAGCTTGGTCAAAGTGCCGTCACTCTTCATGTCCTCAACAATGGAAGCCAGCTTGTCGCTGAGCTCTTTGTCGCCTTTATCAATCGCAATCGCCAGCGGTTCATAAAAGATCGGATCACCCAGCTGTTTGATCGGCAGACCCTTCTTCATCGCCTGCTGAATAACAGGAACGGACTGCGCCAATGCATCAAGGCGCACGCCGTCGCCAAGAGACAGCTCGTCAAACTCGTTGATATCGCTGTAAAGTTTGATTTCACCCGGTGTCACAGCATATTCGAAAGCCGGTGCGCCAACCGCATCAATCTCAAGCTTGTGCTCCAGGTACTTGTGGTAGGTGGACGAGCCCACAACGCCGATCACCTTGCCGTCCAGATCCTTAAGCGATGTTGCCTTGGAGTTTTTGTGAACCGCAAAAGCTGCCGGGGTGTAGTAATACACGGCAGGGAAATCCAGCACCTGTGCGCGGGCTTTTGTTGGGGTCATGGACCCGACAACCATATGCCATCTGCCAGACCAGCGGCCCGCAGTCATGATTTCCCAACCCGGCGTTACAAACTGCACCTCAACACCAAGACGCTTTGCGATCTCTTTGGAAACGTCAATGTCAAAGCCCTGCAGCTGGTTGTCGTCTCCCATAAACGCGTTGGGGCGATAATCAGAGTTAGAGCCCACGAGCAACGTCTTGCTCTTCATGATCGCATCCAGAGCCTCTCCCGCCTGAGCACTCATGCCAACAACGCTTGCAGAGACAAATAATGCAGCCCCTAAGATAGCTTTTCCGGTATTTTTAAACATCCCAACCCCCAAATTCGTCATTATGACGGATATTTCTCAAAGTTTTGGGCAGTTTATAAGTGCGGGTCAGAGCAAGACAAATCAGTCTGATTGATCCATGTATAGAAGAACTCTATACATTACTCATGGCTATCTCTCGACGTTTCGTCCCGACCCTTCAGGAATTACGCGCACTCGCGGCAGTTGCACGGCACAAATCCATCTCCGCTGCCGCACGGGAACTGAACGTCTCGCAACCAACAGTATCCTATCATATCAAGCAGTTAGAAGAGCGTTGGGACGTTAAGCTGTTCCGCATGAACGGGCGCAATCTGGAGCAGACGGAACTGGTTCAAGATATCCTTTCGGAAGTTTCTGCAATCAACAATGGTATAGAGAACCTCTCATACCTCCTCGCCAGCCAGACCGCTCGAAAGCAGCTCACAATCGGCATTGCGCCCTCTCTCGCCTCCATCATGCTGGTGCCACGTCTGGCCCAGTTCTCCGCCTTGCATCCTCATGTGGCAATCCGGATCAGTGCAGCCAATCGCTTCGTTGATTTTGCGGAGGAAAAGCTCGATGTAGCACTGCGCTTGCTTCCCAAGCCTGAGGGCGATCTCGGCGCATCTCCGCTTATTCCCCTGCCGCAAGAGCGGATGCGTGTGGTGTGCTCACCAAACTATCTGGAGACCATCGCAGGAGAGCGTCTGGCACCGCATTCAGCGCCAGTTGAGCTCTTTGCCAAAGCTGATTTCATTCATGAAGACGAGGCCTTCCACTGGCAGAAGTATCTGGAAGCCAGTTGGCCTGACTTTTCCGGCCAGATGGAGCAGCAGCTCACCTTCAACAACACGGACTTAATCCTGCAAAGCGCTATTGCCGGACGTGGCTTTGCCATTCTCAGAGACCTCTATGTCATAGATGCATTGAATGCAAGCACGCTTGTAGAGCCGTTTGCTGAGACGCTCCCTTGCCAGCGTGCTTTTCAGTTTGTCTTGCCAGAAACATCTATCCCCTCAGCCCCGGTTTGGGATTTCATCAATTGGCTGAGCAACGAGATGACTCAGATGCAAATTCGCTAAGCAACTTGCCCCCAAAACCAACTGGATAAGATAATCAGACTGACACTCATGCTCCCGACACATTGTCAGCTCACCCTCACGGTTCCCGTCAATGTGCCAAGGAAGTAATCATCTTTTGCCCCATCTGCTCAAAACATCGTCAAGCAAACAAAATTCTAACTCTAAGTGATTATCAATAATTCACTTTAGCACTATACAATATTCATTGGTTATGTATTGTCATATTAAATAAATATAATTCATATATTCATGAAAACAAATTCTCACATCAATAAATATAACAAAATTAAAATCACTAAACCAAACCACGGAAACAAATTAATTATATGATGACGAGCAATCAAATTATTCATCGAACCCTCAAAATAATTTACTTATCGCGTTTACTTATCGCGGCGGAATCAAACATCGCTATCACAAGGATTTCAGGAGCGCAGCGTCCGGCCCGACAACATGACCGGACATGCATCTCTCAGAAGGACAGGCCTTCGAAAGTAGACTTGGTCTGACTGCAGAGATATCGTAGGGTGATAGCAGGGCATACCCGTTAACCGGGTGCCAGCACACTAGCCCAAAGCCAACGGCTGAGCATAGTTATTGTCCTTTTCAGAGCCGAATACGTTCAAGAAACTCTTTTCTTATTGGAAGGAAAAGGATGGACATTCATCAACTCAAAACCTTCGTGACGGTCGCGCGCGAAGGTAGCATAACCAAAGCTTCAGAATTGCTCTTTCGCAGTCAGCCAGCTGTCAGTGCGCATATCAAAAATATGGAAGAGACATTGGGATTAACGCTCTTTCAACGCACACCGCGTGGAATGGCTGTTACACCCGACGGGCAACGCCTCCTCACGGAAGCACACCAATTGCTGGATCGGCACCAGAAATTTCTGGAAGAAGCATCCCGCTTGCGCGGCAGTCTTGCTGGTAGCCTGACCCTCGGCGCTGGCCGCAACTCAAGCACAGGCGTTGTGAGCAATCTGCTTGCGGCTATGTCTCAGGAGTTCCCCGAGGTTGAAGTTGAGCTGCAACACCGCCCCTCTGTGAAGGTGCTGGAAGGCATTCGCAATGGCAGCCTCGACGCCGGATTTTACACGGAAACAGGTGAGGATGACGCCGGACTGTCTACCTTGGAGATCTCCAATTTCTGCGTTTACCTCGCAGCCCCTGCGGATCTTGTGCCCGTTGCGGCTGAGGTGAACTGGAAGGCACTTGAAAGCGTGCCGTGGATCTACCCAAGTGGCGACTCCTGTTGCGGGCGTGTGGCAAGGGATCTTCTGGACACGCACGGTATCAGGCCCAAGCGGGTGATCAATGTGGATGATGAGGGGGTTACACGTGCTTTGATTGCCAGCGGTGTTGGTATCGGGCTCGTTCATGCCAACTCAACAAACCCACAAGAGAACCAGGGTGATATCGTCTTGCTCTCTCAGGTGCAAAAATCAGCCCGCGTGTTGTTTGCGCACCTTTCCTGCCGGAAAGAAGACCCGGTGATTGCGGCGGTTCGCTCCATTCTGGCGACAGACAATTGCACCAGCCTTTCGTTTCAAGACGACCGAACACTAGAGGCGGCGCTCATCGCCTCCTGACACTTTCAAAAGAACCAGATTTACAAGACTTCAGCTCAGCAATGGGCTGAAGTCTTGTACTCTGCTTTCCAGTTGGGCGGATGGCTGCTCTGCCCAGTTGGCGTTAAAGACAAAAACAATCCGGAATACTGAGGAATTTTTTAGCGCAAACCCATTGTTTAATTCTCATCGGGAGAAGCCACATGCAAAGACTTCTTTACAGCCTCAGCGGAGCCTCCGGGCAACATTACTCCCCGCATGTCTGGAAAATTATGATGTCCTTGAAGCACAAGGGCCTCGATTTTGACCTGAAGCCAGTTTCCTTTGGCGACATTACCAATATTGAAGACGGATCTTTCACCAGCGTTCCTGTGCTCAACGACCAAGGCACGCTTTTAGGCGATAGTTTTGAGATCGCCGAGTATCTGGAAGAGACCTATCAGGAGGCACCCAGCCTATTTGATGGCGCTGGTGGTCTTCAGCTTTCCCGTTTTGTGGAGAGCTACTGCAAAACCGTCCTGCACCCGACTTTGGCTGTGATTGCTGTGATGGATATGTACAACATCATGAGTGATGCCGACCGCGCCTACTTCCGGCCTGCACGTGAAAAACGGTTCGGAAAACCTCTCGAAGAGGTCTACGCAGGGCGAGACGCTGAACTGAGCACTTTGCCGGAGAAGTTGAACCCTGTGCGCGACCTGCTCACCAACCAGGATTGGTTCGGTGGTGAGAGAGCGATGCATGCAGATTATGTTCTGTTCGGGACCTTGCAGTGGTGCAAAGTGTGCTGCCCTGATCCAATTCTTGCTCCGAGTGACCCCGTCAATTTGTGGTTTGAACGCATGTTGGATCTTCATGATTACATGGGCCGCAAAGCTCTCAGCGAAGCTGTTGCCGCCTAGCACTGTCTATATTTCGCGCAGCTCCAAATTACTAAGCCCTTCAGAAGGCATCGCATTTTTTTGCGGTGCCTTCTTTTTATGCAACCTCTTGTATTATCAATAATTTAGAAGTGATAACTTCCGCTGAGGCATTCCTCATCTATCCTGAGGGAAGCCATCAGTTTTTTCAGCTTGTTCAAAGCAAACCTTTCCGGCTCCATAGGGTTACACGAAAAAATATTACTGGACGCGAGGAACAAAATTCACCTCAAGACCGACAGAGCAAACGGAGATTCATTGGAGTCTGCGCGTGTTACCGCTCTGCCATGCATAAGAACAACGACAAGCCACGCAGTTTGTCAGGGGGTGCGCCTCGCGCAAATCCTGCATCGGCATTTTTCAGTCTTTCTTCCCAAGTGAAGGATCAGAGAATTTATGGATGCACATATTGAAGCTTCGGACTATTTGGCCAAAGGAATAGACCCACTGTCCTTTGACTGGGTCCGACAAGTTCACACTCTGGGGCCGACTGGCACGAACTGCGAGAGAGCAGCTCTGACATGGGTACAACGTCACTGCAAAACCACCGAAGTCTTTCTTCACCCGACCATGGAAATTGCAGCGCAAGCCGTTGCTCAATGCCGCAAGTCCGTTTTGCTGAGTGTCGTTGCCTACCCGCATCTTCATTCGATTATTTACGAGCACATCGGCCAACTGAAACTGATGGACGTGTTCATCATGAACACCGACAACATGGTTCTGGCCTCTTCTACCGGCAAAACACCTGCCCTTTGCGCAACGCATCCGGCACCGGAAAAACTGATCCCGGCCTCTATTGAGCGCAAGTACGTCACCAGCAACGCGCAAGCCGCGGCTGTGTGCGCCAAAGGCGAGGCTGATGGCTGCATCACCACGCTGTGCGCCGCCAACGAGTTTTCTCTGACAGTCCTGACAAAGCACGGCCCCGTGCCTATGGGCTTCACCATTCATGGCCCGTTGCAGGCCTCAACACAGACCCAGCCTTCATTCACCAATGATTTTCAAAACCCCAACAGGAGGGAATTTCATGACACAGAAAGCTTATGAAACACCAATCGACATCCGCTACCGCGATACAGATTCAATGGGTCATGTGAGCAGCCCGATCTACTACGATTACATGCAGTCCGCTTACCTGGAATACATGCATGATTTGCTCAAGCTGCCTAAGTCTGAAAAGCTGCCGCACATCATGGTGAAGACCTCTTGCGACTACGTTTCTCAAGCTCTTTACGGCGACCATCTGGTTGTGCTGAGCCGTGTGACGAAGTTTGGTGGCAAAAGCTTTGAAATGCAGCATGAAATGCGTCTTGGCGATGCAGATGGCCGCGTGGTTGCCAATGCAGCGTCCACTCACGTGATGTTTGATTACGAAAAGCAGGCAACCTATCCGGTGCCGGATGAGTTCAAGACTGCAGTTGCAGCTCTGCAAGAACCTGCCGCACATCATCAGCCAGCTTAAGATCCGTCACTTTTGAAATCTGGAGATCTCTGATGGATCTACAATGGAATGAACGTCAACGGGCTCTGCGAGCAAAGTATGCTCAAATTGGCAGCCAGATTGACCACTCAGAGCTTCACGCTGGCAAGCAGGCATTTGATCAGGACACATGGGACCGGCTTTTAGAAGCCGGTCTCTGGAAGATCATCGTCCCGGCTGAGTATGGCGGCGCAGGCACAGACTGGTGGGACTTCACCGCTGCGCTGGAAGGTCTTGCATGCTCTGTGCGCACGCCGGGTATTCTGCTTTCTGTCATCGCACAGGCAGGCATGGTTCATGCACTCAACCTGTTCGGCACGGAAGCGCAGAAGAAGGATTATCTTGGCCGTATCCTGAAAGGGAAGCTCAGCGCAACTGCGATTGCGGACCCTGATACGGGCACAGATGTGCGCTCTACCTCCTCTGTGCTGACACCGGGACCAAATGAGACGTTCATGCTCAATGGTGCCAAGTACAACATTGCCCATGCGCCCGTGGCGGACTTCACGCTTGTGGTGTGCAAGCTGGATGGTCATGCGCGTGACGGTATCTCGCTCATTTTGCTGGATGCAGGCACCAAGGGCCTTGAAGTTGGCGACTACGACCAGAAGCTTGGCAATCTGGATTTGCCAACCGGGCCGATGAAGTTCACCAATATCCCGCTGCATTACGGTGATCTGCTTGGCGTTCCCGGCAAGGGCCTGCGCAACCTGATCACCTTCGTCTCCCTCGGCAGGCTGTATTACGGTTTGGTTTCTGCATGGATGATTGAGCCGATGCTGAAGGAAGCGATGCGCTACGCTCAGGAGCGTCAGACCTTCGAAGTGCCAGTGCTTGAGTTCCAGTACGTGCAGAAGAAACTCACCGACATGCGCATCTCCGCAGAATCCGCCAAGTGGACGGCCTATGGCGCACTCCAGCAGCTTCTGTCCGGTGCGCCGGAAGCCGGCATGACCTGCTCCATTGCCAAGCTGGTTGGGGCTGAAGCGATCACCAGTGGTGCGATTGACCTGCTCAAGCTCTACGGCACCAAAGGCTATCACCAAGGCGAGGTTTCGACCTTCCTGCGCGATGCACTGGCGTTTTGCGCTGTGGGCGGCACTGAGGAAATGCACCGCCGCAACATCATCAGCCAGATGAAACGGCTGGAGGCGAAAGCGGCAAAAGAAGCAGCGCCCGTGCGCGAAGAACGCTTGCTTGAAACAGCATGATTTGATGAAGGCCCCGATATTGCCGGGGCTTTGCACTCTTTTGCATTTACAGGAGACTTTTATGGAATTCGCCAAAGTCGCATTAGCGGCCACTCTTCTGGCAGCAACAACCGCCGCTCCCACTCTGGCAAAGAATGGTGTTGAGCGTGTGCCAACCAAGATCGATTGGCAAGCAGCCAAAACCGCTGCAAAGCGGTCACTCGCGCGGGACCCAGCCGCCGTGGAGAAGTTCGTCGCCGCTACAACTGGCAAGCTCAGTTACATTGAGCTGCCTGTCCTGATTTTCGGCAGTGATGCGAAGATGGAGACACCACAGTTCGGAAGCCAGAACTCATCCTATGCCGCGTTCTACACTCTGGAAGGTGCGCAGATCAGCATTCTGGGGTCTCACAGTGTGCTGACCGGAACGGAAGATCTCACCGAACATCATAAGGCGACGGCGCATGAGTCCATCGGCAACGGGGCAGACTACAATCTGAACCGTTACGGGGCGCATTACACAATCCGCCTGACCTGCGACAACCCGATCAAAGACACGCGCTGCCGTAAGTCTGATTTTCTTCAAAGCGTCGTTCAGACCCTCCTTGTTGTGAATGGAGCAAACCAATGATGCGATTTATCTATCTCTGTCTGGCCCTGACCTTCGGCTTCTCCGCTCACGCAGATGACAGCTCCCGTTTTATGCAGCCGGGAGACCTGATTGAAAACACCGGTAAAGGTGTTGCAAGCCACGCCACCTTCTTTCCGAACATGCGTTTTCCGGTGGAATCCGGCCCAGCCTATGCCAACTCTCACGCTTATGCACCGGGCGGGTTCAAAGCTGACGGTGGGTCCGAGTGTGATCCGGTGAACTATTCCTACCCATGGCGCGATAACTTCTGCGAGTTCCGCAGGGCTGATCTGCCAGTTTGCGCATCTGGCGGCCATCAGGGGCAGGACATTCGGCCAGCATCATGTGAAGCCAGCAAGCACTGGGCTGTTGCAGCAGAAGACGGCATTGTTGCTCATGTAGGTCGTTTTGGTGTGACCATCCAGAGCGCCACCGGCACGCTGTATCGCTATGTGCATCTGGACATGGGCACACTACAGGTGAAGCCAATGGACAAGATCGTCAGAGGCAACCGCATTGGCAAGATCTCCAACAACTGGCTTGGACCGCTACCAATCCATCTGCATTTTGATGCAAAAGACACGGTGATGCTGAACGGCGAACCAAAATCGGTTTTCCTACCTCCTTACACCAGTCTCGTGGCGTCCTATCAACTGATTATGGATTGATCAGCTGAGATTTGATCGCAAAGGGCGCCTTTCACGGTGCCCTTTTTGCTTTTCAATATTCTCCTGAAAAGGGAAAAGAAATGAAAGATATTCTCTGGGTCTTTGGCTACGGCTCGCTCATCTGGCACCCCGGTTTTGAACCCGTTGAGCAAGTGCCCGCCCGACTTGATGGTTGGAAACGCCGGTTCTGCCTGTGCTCCCTGCGCTACCGTGGCACCTTCGACAAACACGGTCTAGTTTTGGCACTGGATGCAGCACCTGATGCTTATTGCAGCGGTGTTGCTTTGGGCATTCCCCGCGATGGGCAGGAGAAGGTGCTGGAAGATCTACGCAAACGAGAGCTGTTTAATCCGGCGTATAGAGAAATCATCACCACGCTTAAACTGCAGGATGGACGCGAGGTTGAGGCGCTCACTTATGTGGTCAACCGCGAGCATGAGCAATACGGTCAGTTCAACGCCGAAGAGCAAGCTCAGATCATCGCGACCGCTGCCGGTGAGCGAGGCCCGAACTGTGACTACCTCTGGAACACCGCAGACCACCTGACAGAACTCGGCATCGCCGATCCGGATCTGGATTGGCTCTCGGACCGCGTGCGTTCAATTCGGTCAAGTGAAGCAGCCCCAGCCTAAGCAAACCAGCACGTTGCCAAAACGTGCTGGCCCTTTTTTCAGCTCGCAGCGTTTGTTTCCGGGGCTTGGTTGCAAATGAGTTCGCCCTGCTCCAAATGACAGACCTTGTCTGCCAGCGAACGGGCGGCGGCGTGATCGTGGGTGAAAAGCACCAGAGCCATCTTCTTGCTGCGCATCACACTGCGCAGGATTTCCAGCACCTGACTGCGGGCCTGCATGTCCAGAGCTGAGGTCGGTTCATCAGCTACCAGACACTGAGGCCGTATTGCCAGCGCCCGTGCAATCACCAGTCTTTGTGCTTCACCGCCGGAGAGCTTTCTGGTTTTGCGGCGCAGGAAGTCTGAATCCGTCGGCAACCCAACCCGCTCCAGCAACCGCGTGAGTTCAGACTGATCTCCACCAGACAGCATCAGCGCTTCTTTCAGGACCTCATAGACCGTAAAATGACAGGCCATGGCGCGGTGCGGGTGCTGTGGTATCAACGCCACCACGGACTTGGCGCGCCCTTCCTCGTTCTGCCAATAAACAAAGCCGTCCTGCACAGTTTCATAGCCGCTCAACAACCTCGCAAGCGTGGTTTTGCCGCTTCCGCTTCCCCCCAATATCGCAAGACACCGGCCAGCTGGCACGAATGCTGAAATGTTGGAGAGCAAGGCTCTTCCATCAAAGCTGTGATGCAGTTTATCAAGGGTCAATCCATGACCACTACGTGCCTCCAACTCCGGATACCCCCCTTCTCCAATCGCCAGGATCGGGGCTGAGTTATGCGCGTTTCGCCTCAGTTTCAGCAATTGCTGGGTGTAGATGCTGCGCGGCCTGTCGAGCACCTCTTCAGCTGTCCCGATCTCAGTCAATCTGCCTTTGCGCAGCACAGCCACATGGCTTGCCAGGCGGCGTGCCAGTTCAATGTCATGCGTGATCAGCATTTGGCAGCGGTCCTCACTCCCGGCCTGAAACGAGCGAATAGCGATTTCCCGATTGAAACTGTCCAACGCGGCAGTCGGTTCGTCCATGATCAAAAATTCAGGCGAGTTTGCCAGCGCAAGCACCGTCAGCACACGTTGAATTTCGCCGCCGCTCAGAGCCGAGGGGTAACGATGTAAAAGACGCTCTGGAATATTCCCTCTGGCACATTCCTCAAGTGCATCCCGCTCATAAAGCCCATGTGCCTGCAGCATCTCCTGCACATGTTGCAGAACGGTCAAATGAGGGTTCAATGCATCCGACAGCGCTTGTACGATCAAGCCTGCAGAACATCCCCGCATGCCTTGCAATTGTGCGCGTGATGAACGCAGGACATTCATGTCTCCCAGCCAGGCCTCTCCATTCCAGCTGAAATGACTGGAAGCCAATGGCTGTTCATCCGCTGCCAGCCTGCGCCCTTGAATGAGACCCATAAGAGAGCGGGCGAGGCTCGTCTTGCCACCGCCGGGTTCTCCAATGACCGCCAGAGTTTGCCCTTTGTGGATCTCAAAAGAGACGTCCTCAAGCAGAGGTTGGCGACCATAGTAAAGATTAAGCTGCTCAACGCGGATCATGATGTTCCTTTCCGCTGAGGCTGCCGTTTGACATGTAGCCTTCACCAATAATCAAAATGCCAACGAGAAACAGAGAAAGTGCACCCGCTGGCGGAAGCAGGAGCCAGAGCCATGCCTCCGTATAAAGATAGTCCATTGAATCCTGTATCATACTGCCCCAGGTCAGCAGCCTTGGATCAGTCAGACCCAGGAACCCGAAACCTGCAGTTTTGAGGGCTGCCTGCCGTACATTTTGCAAAAACAAACCAACGATTGCGGGCCAGATCGCGGGTAGGATGTGGTGGCGTAGACAATATCTGCGACTGGCCCCCATGCGCCGCGCAAAATGCACGTTCTCGCGGGTTAGCTCCCTCAGTAAAATCGGCAGTGCAACGCGCACATCTTCATGCCAGCCAGTTAGCGACAAAAGCACCACAAGCCCAAGGAAACCGGGCTGTATCCAGGCCGCCAACAACAGCAGCAACAGGATGGACGGGATCACCTGCAACACGTCCACCAGTCGCAAGATCGCGCTACGAATGCGCGACCCGCCAAACGCAGCCAGACTGGACGCAGCCAAAGCCAGCACCAACGCCGCGGTGGCTGTGATAAGAGCAAGAAAAACTGTGATTGGTGCAGCTCTTACAAGGCCGACAAAGACATCCTGCCCGATCCCATTTGTACCAAGCCAATGCTCCATGCTCGGAGCCTGCAAGACATCGGGGCTTGTTTTGTATTGGGGTAAACTCTCTGACAAAGCAAAGCCTGCCATAACCAGCACACCCGCAGCAGCAATCGCTCCCCGTGAGATAAAGCCAGTACTTTGCGTGATAGGTGACCAATAACCAAGCATAAGATCACCCTCTACGCGCCAGACTTGTTGCGACTGCATCAATGATCCAGTTCAACAGCAGAACCAAACCAGCCATAACTATGACCGCGCCCTGCAACAAAATGTAATCACGATCCAAAATCGCATTGTAAATTAAGTGCCCCGTTCCGGGATAGGAGAACACAATCTCAACGAACAGGACGGCACCAAACAAACCAGTCAGCGCATCACTCATCCTTGCCAGAAAAACCGGAAACAGGCTTCTCCCGTAATAAGTCGTGCGCAGGCGCCAGCCTTTGATGCCACGCCCGCATGCATTGAGAATGAAAGGCCGCTGAGACAGGGTGATCGCCTCTCCTCGTGCCAAAAAATAGAACCGGGATATTTCGTGCAGCGACAGTGCCAGCACAGGCAACACAGCGTGGCGGGCAATATCAAAATCCCGCTGCAAAGGGTTGCTGCTGGGAAAAAAAGGCTCTGATCCACCGGAAGGCAATACGGGCCACAAAATGCCGAAAGCAAGCAGCAACAGCACGGCAGAGGTGAATGGCGGAATGCTGGCGACAACCATCACTACACCAGTCGCAATCCTGTCAAAGAAAGCCCCTGGCGCCTTGCCAGCTTCAATACCTCCGGCAGCGCCTACAAAAAGAAAGATCGGCGCAGCGCAGGAGATCAGAAGCAAGGTCCATGGAATAGACGCTCTGAGCAGTTCCGAAACAGGTGCTGCATGTGGAACTGAGTATCCCAGATCACCCCTGATAAGATCCCAAAGGTAAACGCCAAGCTGCTGCGGCCAATCACCCGCTAAGCCGAACTGAGCGCGGAGCTCAGCACTCTCAGCACCGTTGAGGTTGCGTGAGAGATCAGAGGAAAGAAACACCTCAACAGGATCCCCTGGAAGCATTCGTGGCAGAAAGAACACCAGCAAAACCAGCAGTGCAAACACCAGGAGGCGAACGCCAAGGCCAGACAGCATGTTTAAAATAATCGGAGGTACCACAAGAACGGCCTGCCTGTTTTTGGTTGTCTCGTGCCAGCCACCCGGAGGCGGCTGACAATGGGTGTCCAGCTGATCAATCAACCAGATAGGATTTATGCAGTGCTGAAGGCACGCCTATCGCCACTCCCCCTGGCATAAACTGGAGGGAGGAGAGCTTGTCATTGTAGGCAGTCACCATATGAGGGTTTGCGATGGCGTAGGCAGGAAGCTCCTGAGAATAAACCTCTTGAAATTTATCCAGAATTTCCTGCCGTTCCTTCAAGGTGGTCGCAACAGACTGCGCTATCACAAGCGCCTTCAACTCTTGGCCGTCATAACCATCACTCGCCCACTTGCTTCCAAAAACACGGCGCATAATTCCATTCGGATCACCAAGAGTACCGGAGGAGTAAAGGGCCAGATCATAATTACCCTCAGACAGACTGTCCTGAAGCGCGGCTCGCTCTAAAATGCGAACCTCCAGCTCTATGCCAAACGTCTCAAGCTGCTCTGCAAGAACTTTCGCTGTTTTGCTCTCACGTCTGCTGGCAAGAAGGCGCAATGCAACCTGCTCTCCGTCACGATACCACAGCCCATCTTCTCCTCGATCCCAGCCTTTGGAGATCAGAAGATCGGAAGATCGTTGAGGATTAAAGGAATACTCTGAATGCTTCTCCTGAGAATGCCAGGGCGACTCCTCCTGAATGAAGCCAGTATCTGCCACCTCTGCCGTTTTTTGGAAAACTGTTTGGATGATGGCAGTCCGGTCAATTGCATAAGCAATCGCATGGCGAAGTGACTTGTCGTTAAAGCGTCCGCTATGGTTGAAGCCAAGCCGCAGGGAATGGTGGCTATACGCCTTGGCAACATTCAGACCAATCGCCTCGGCCTGTTCCAGACGATCAGGAGGCAAGTAGGAAATCACGTCGATGTCCCCGGCCTGAACCGCCCTCAACGCCGCATCTGTCGCCATCTTCACAATAGCAATGCGCTTAAACTTTGGTTTGCCCAGATAATAATCCGTATTCCCTTCCAGCACATAGCGCCCTTGCGCCTTACTGTACTCAACAAGGCGGTAAGGCCCACTGCCAATAACTGCATCCGGCTCCGCAAATCGCTGTGGTTCCACCACGCCCTGATAGACGTGTTTTGGCAGGACTGGCATGGAAAGCAGAAGCCCGTTCAGCAACCCGGCATCAGGCTTTTTGAGAGAGAGCTTAAGGTGACCAGGGGAGACAACCTCGGCTTCTCTCACATTATCGACGGAGACAAAGACGTAAGGATGCTCCTTCATATAACTGAAGGTGAAAGCTGCATCTGCCGCTGTAACCTGCTGCCCATCATGCCAGGATGCCCGCAGGTCTAGATACACATCACAGGTCAAACCATCCTTAGAAACAGTCCAGTGCCGTGCCAGAGCCGGGACCAGCTCACCGTCTTTCGATTGGCTTAACAGACTATCAAAAACATATGTGGTGTAGAGATAAGCAATACCGTTTCTGCCATGAACATAAGGCGCCAGCATCCCACGGTCTCCGCGGGCATCGGTTATAACAAGCTGGTTTATGGGACCAGCAATCCCTGCAGCAATTGTCAGCAGCAGAGCCGCGACAGCTGCGATTGCAACGCGCACAAGGGGTTGGTGAAAGATGTGCATGTCTCAGACTTTCTGAGCGGGACGCACGGCAACATGCGCATCCTCAGGTTCCGGATCATGGCTGCCACGCAATTTGCGCAGTTGGCTGGTGGTCTTCTATAGGGACATAGGGTTTGAGATCCAGAATTGGCGTGCCATCAATGCAATCCAATCCACTCACTGTCAAAACGTTGCCGTCCCGTCTGATTAATTCAACCGAGCTCAAACCAATCGGGTTCGGGCGGTTGGGTGAACGGCTGGCAAAAACACCACGCGCCGCTTCCTCTCCACGGGCGCGCCGAACAAGCGCGGTTCCGTCAGAGTGGTGCAGCCAGTACATCACCCAGAGATGAGAGGCCATCGTGATGTTCAAAAGCGCATCCGCATAAGGAGAGGCAATTTCCAGTTGGCTCTGGGCAGGGTTGCGACGACTGGATTTCGGGCATTCGCGCGTTTCTGAGAAGCCTGAGCGCACAAAGCCAATCGGGTTCATGATGATGCCTGAAGACACCGTGGTTTCCTGCTGATTATTCATTTGTGAAGCCGTAATAGGTTGCAAAATTAAACACTTAACGTCTCCAAAGCCAAAATCTACCTCAACTACAGATCGATACTTGGAGACGATATCCGAGTAAATTCGATTTATCGAATGGAGCACCTCAGTTTTTCTGAGGTCTCCCTGATCAGCATATTCGAAAATGCTGAGGCTATGCCTCTGATAAATCGATTGGATTATTGGCAAGTGCAAAAATCATAGTTCTGGCACCTCATTTTTCAAAATCAGAATCACAGGTCGCTATGACAGATCACACCCAGCACGACACAGCTCCGGCCTCCGGGCTCAGTCCCACGCCCGAAAAAATAAAATCCTCCTTTAACACCAAACAGACCTGGCAGTTTCTTGGAGTGGCGATTGCCGTCACAATCGCGGGCCTTCTGGCCTCCGCTTATCTGCCTGCTGGCATGGCCGTTGCTGCGGTCCTATCCGTTGGTTGTCTCGGCCTATGGGCAACGGGTGTGGTGCCGGAATACTGGACCGCGCTCGCCTTCTTCTTCGTTGCCATCGTAATCGGAATTGCCCCGCCGGAAGTGGTATTCTCCGGCTTCCAGACCTCAACCTTCTGGCTGCTGTTCGCAGGCCTCGTACTTGGAGCTTCCATCAAGCACACCAAGCTGGACAAACGAGCCGCCGTGCTGCTGATGCGTTTGCCGCTCAACAGCTATGCCGGGTTGGTCTCCAGCATTGTTGCCTTCAGTGTGGCGCTGGCGTTTGTGGTGCCCTCTTCCATTGGCCGTATCATGATTTTGCTGCCGGTGATCTCCGCCCTTGCTGCGCAGATCGGCTTCAAACCCGGCTCCAACGGGCGTACGGGTATGCTTTGTGCGGCGGCCTTTGCGACCTTCGCTCCGGCGTTCACCATTTTGCCTGCCAACGCCCCCAACATGATCCTCGCGGGGATGAGCGAGAGTCTGTATGACCTCAGCATTTCCTATTGGGATTACTTGCGTCTGAACTTCCCGGTTCTGGGCATCCTGAAATCACTCATCCTTATCGGTCTGACACTGGTCCTGTTCCCGGACAAGCTTCCTCAGGACGCGCATGAGACCACAGAGGAGGTACCACCAGTTAGTGCTCCTGAACGGCGCCTGATGATCATTCTGGCCCTGTGCCTTATTTTCTGGCTGACGGACAGCCTGCATCCAATTGGCCCGGCATGGGTTGGCCTTGCGGCGGCTCTGGCCTGCTTCTGGCCCAATGCCAAGCTGACCTCCAAAACCTGCATCAATCAAGACCTGAGCTATGGCTCCCTGATGTTCGTCGCGGGCATCATGGGGCTGGGGGCTGTCATCTCAGTCGCCGGACTGGGTGAGGCTTTGGTTCAGGCTGTTGGCGGCAAAGCAGGTTTTGCGCAGGACACTCCAATTTGGAACCTCTCCGTTCTCACTGGCCTATCAACGCTGGTTGCCATGGCAACAAACCTGCCGGGTGTGCCAGCTGTGATGACACCGGTTGCCGGGGACTTGGCCGATGCCACTGGCCTGCCCTTGCAGACTGTTTTGATGACGCAGGTTATGGCGTTTTCCAATGTGTTCCTGCCGTTTCAGGCGCCGCCACTGGTCGCCGCCATTCAGGTTGGAAACCTGCCGCCGAAGGCCGTGATCAAACTGTGTCTGACGCTGTTTGCGATCAGCCTGTTCCTGCTTGTCCCGATCGACATGCTGTGGTGGTACCTGCTCGGATTTCTTTAAGCATCTTCAGACGGGCCCACACAAATTCTGAGGCCCGCCTTCCATTCTTTCGATTTGTGCAAAGCGAATTTCCATTCCTAGCTATAACCGTTTTCAAATTGCGAGGTTTTAGTATGACGACCCGATTTACTTGGTTGAAGACAATTGCTTACAGCGGCGCTCTGGCGCTTGTGATTACTGGTGGAGCCGCCAAAGCAGAATTGGCTGCTGACTGGCAAGGCACCGCTATGGGCCTTTTCAACGCTGAAAAGTGGCCAGGTGCCAAACGCCAGCGCGCCCTGACAATTTTGCATACTGCAATGTTCGATGCCGCAAACGCAGTCGAGGGCACCTACGCTCCTTACGCTTACACTGGCTCAACCAATCCGGATGCATCTGCGCAAGCAGCCGTCACTCAGGCCGCCCTGCATGTTCTGTCGACCCTTATGCCAGAGCGTAAAGCGGAGTTGGAAATTGCAGCAAAGGAGCGCCTTGCAAGCCTGAAGAGCCCTCAGTCCGGCATTGCTCTGGGCCAAGCTGTTGCGGAGCAAATTCTGGCAGCGCGCGCATCAGACAACGCAAACTTTTCGACAGATTACACGCCGGGTCCAGCAGAAGCGGGTGTGTATCAGCTAACGTCTAAACGCCAGATGGTTGCACCGAAAATTCGTGAGATGAAGCCATTTGTTCTGTCCTCTGCAACGCATTTCCGTGTGCCGCCACCTCCGGCTCTAGAGAGCATGCAGTATCAGCGTGGTCTGAGTGAAGTCGTAAAGTTGGGCGGCAAGGAAACACAGACTAATGAGGCCAACGTCTTCATCGCCAAGCTTCATGCTGGCTCCGGCTCCGGTGCCTGGAACCAGATCGCCCGCAAAAGCAGCGCGTCCTGTGACCTGTCCATGCTGGAAGAAGCCCGCACACTGGCGCTTCTCAACCTTGCACTGACGGACACACTGGTTGCTGGTTTCAACGCAAAGTATGAGTACGCGTTGTGGCGTCCGCAAACCGCAATGGAAGCTCTGGGCAAGACCTATAAGCACCCAACTCTTAAGGCCGATTTGGAGTGGAGCTCTCTGGTGCCTGCGCCAATGCATCCTGAATATCCATGTCAGCATTGCACCAGCGGTAGCGCGGCTCAGGAAGTCATGGAAGCCGTCTTCGGCGACGGCAAAATGACCTTCACCTTCAACGGCAAGGGCGGTCTTTCCAAAGACTATGTCAGCTTCCAGCAATTTGCTGAGGAAGAGTCAGAATCCCGCGTTCTCGGCGGCGTTCACTACCGCCGTTCCAACGCTGTTGGCGACATGTTGGGCTACCAGATTGGCTCTTACGTTGCAGAGACCTCTTTGCAGCCTCTGAAGCAAATCAGCGACATCAAGAAATGTGCAGGCAGCCGCTAGGTCAGCTCCTCCTGACTTAGCTTGCACTTGCAGGCCGCACTCCAATCCCCTCGCGGCCTGCTTTTTTTTATCACCCCAGAAAAGGGAGCACTTGCAAGCGCCACTTCCGGCAAAGCACCCGCAGGTCTAAAGGAACAGGTACTATGGAAAATCGAACTGGTTTAGCACTCCGCATTCTCTTTGTTGGCATTGGCGCAACGCTCTTCATGGATATCTGGGCCATCGCAGCAGATAGCCTCTTTGGCATTCCGCAGAGCAACTTTTCAGTGGTTGGCCGCTGGCTGGGGCACATGCTGGACGGACAATTCACGCACGAAAGCATCCGCCGCGCTGCACCTATCGCAGGAGAAGCATCCATTGGCTGGACGGTGCATTATCTGGTCGGAATCATCTTCGTTGCAGCCTTCGTCATGATTTTTGGAAACCGTCAGTTGCAAAAACCATCCCTGATCCTTGCGATCTTGTTTGGTGTTGTGATGATCGTGTTCCCATTCTTCGTCATGCAGCCATCTCTTGGCGCTGGCGTTATGGCCTCCAACAGGCCAAACCCGGACTTCGCACGTCTGAAAAGCCTGATGACGCACTTCTCATTTGGCCTGGGCATGTATGTCGCGCTTTGGGTTCAGACCAAGATCTTCAAACCAATTGAAGCACCGGTTTCCTCCGCATCCTGATTGTTTCAGGATCACGAGAAAGCCCGCCGTTCATCTGAGCGGCGGGCTTTTTGTCGGTCGGGAAAGCTGCTTAAATTAGCTCAGCTCAAGCTCTCTGCGAACCTGATATTGAGGCAGATGTTTCTTGATCTGCTCCACCACAACCTCAGGGTCTGGCAAGGACTGGTGACCGTGGATCTTGCCCATATGCGGGTCAAAATTCTCACGCCACACCGGATCACACACCTCGTAACCATCCTCGCGGATCTGCGCCACATTGCGTCTGACGGAGGCTTTCTTCCACATGGGTCCGCCCATCACCGGAAAGAAGAGCACCGGAAACTCAGCTGCCAGAATGACGGTGGTCAGTCGGTTGAGTGAAGATCCATTGGCAACACCAGACAGCGTATTGGCCGTTGCTGGCATCACGGCGAGAATATCGTGCTCGGCTGCGATACGTCCCGGTTTGTCGGTAGACCAGTCCTTCGGATCATCTCCGCAGATCACCCGGTCCACGAACAGCGCGATGCTGTCCATGTTCACAAAGTTGATGGCATTGGGTGTGAACATGGCGGTGAGAGTGCAATCAATCGAATTCTTGATCTCGCGCAGATAGTTGGGCAGCAGAGTCGCATCCAGAGATGCGCTCGCCCCAATCAGAATGCGGGCTTTGTCGGGAGTGTCATTGGTGACCATGGAAAAATCCTCTCTGTAAAATCCATTTCAAGATGATGGAGGTGCCGCGCGATTGGCGCCTTTGGATGAGCGACGGAACCCTAGGGGAGGTTGTTGACTGCACCTTGGCCCGCTCATCGCGCGGTGTCTTTTTCTGGTGGTCAGATGACCTCAAATCATGCCCCACATTCCAATTGTTTCTTTGAAATGCTCTCCTCAGGTTTGCTGAGGACGACCTCTCAGATTTACTGAGGGTATGCCTCAGAATTTCCGATGTGCAATGAGAATGTACTGCTGGCATGGTTCCATTCAGATGAGCCATCAGGCTGCTGGAACTGGAGGGATTGATGAGGGGTACTGAAATCAAAACCATTTGCGTTGCAGGAGCCAGCGGGCTGGCAGGGGCTTACATGGTCAAAGAAGCCCTCGCCCGCGGCTATCGCGTCAACGGCACCATGCGCGACATTTCCCAGCTTGATAAAGTTAGTGGCCTGATGCGTTTGCCCGGCGCAGCAGAACGGCTGCACCTGTTTTCAGCAGATACATCCAACTCTGAAAGGTTCGATGCGCCGATGACACAAGCGAAGGCTGTGTTCATCGCCTGCATTCCAACAATCAAACACGGTGTAGACGGGACGCCCGCTGCGGAGCTGGATCGTGAGCGCGGCTTGAAAGAGATCATCCAACCTGCAGAACAAGCTTGTCTGAACATCCTGAAAGCAGCACATCGGCAAGGCGTTAAAACAGCAGTGCTCTGTTCCAGCACAGCCTCCGCAGAACCAACCACACCCTCCTTTGAAAAGCAGGAGAACAAGGACATTTCAGATGCCGAAATACAGATTCAGCAAAAGAAATATGCGCAGGCACAGAAGACACGAATGGAAGCAGTGGCAGAGGAATTCTCCGAGCAACATGGCATGAAGCTTTGCACTTTCTTGCCAAGTATGATGGTGGGCGCGCCCCTCCTGCAGTCGCATTTGAAAGGTCATGTCCTCAGCTTTCTTGCAAAACTGCGGCACGGCAAAACAGGCTGGCACAGCACAGTTCCAGCCGGATCCATGTCCCTCACCTCCCCGCAGGATCTTGCAAAGATGTCATTGGCTGCATTGGAACAGGCAGAGGCCTCCGGACGATATTTTGCTGTGAGCGGCAGTTGGAGTTGGCGTCGGATTTATCAGGAAATTGCCGAGTACGTGCCGCTGGAGGCGCTGCCTGCCCCACTTGGCAGAGATCCGGAACCGTCAACGCGCTTTGACTTCAGCAAGCGCGACAGCCTTGGTGTTCCCATACGAGGCATTCAGGAGATGTTTGCAGAGTTTTATGAGGCCTATGAGCAGGTCAGGCTCGTTCCTCAAGCCTGATACTTTGCTACTTCATCGGCACACGTGCTTTTTGCACGCTGTTGCGCCACACAAACTTGGCGGGCAGCTTCACCGTTTCACTGGACGGTTGCTCCGTGGTGCACCATTCAAGGCACTTGTCGATGATCTGATCCGTTGGCTGCGCAAAGGTGGTCAGGTCATACCCTTCCCATTCTGCCTGTTGGATATTGTCAAACCCAATCACTGAAAGATCATCTGGTGTGCGCAAGCCAAATCGTTGACGCGCAGCATCAATGACACCGCACGCAATCAGGTCTGTGGTACAGAAGATGCCATCCGGACGGTCTTCACGATCAAGCAGTGCCGTTCCCAGCTCCAAACCTGCCTGATAGGATGTGAAACCATCCACCTCACACAGAACATCAACTCCGGCTTCTTCAGCAGCGGCAAGGAAACCCTTCTGTCGTTCCACAATGCTCCAGGTCGCATTTGCAGAGTTTGCAAGGGCGATTCGCTTACATCCTGCACGCAAAAGAGCCTTTAGCGCGGTCTTGCCAGCAGCCCGGTTATCCGGCCCAATCTGTAGAGAACCCGGGAAATCTTCCTCACGATTGATCAAAACCAGCTTCATGCCATTGCTAAAACATGTGTCGGCTAAGGAAGGATCGGGCGCACCGGACAAAATAATCGCGGCTTCTGTGCGAAAACTGATGGCCTGCAGCAGTGCATCCTTCACACGCTCCTCATATCCACTGGTGTTGATAAGCATTGTTACCTTACCAGCAGCCTGTAGCCTTTCGGAGAGTTCAGCGATCATCGCAGCGCGGTGCGGCGTATCAATCTCAGCAGCGACAAGCGCCACGATACCACTTTCAGAGCGGTTGAGACTGCTCGCGAGGCGGTTGACGCGGTACCCTAGTATTTCTGCGGATTTCAATACTTTAGCGCGCGTCGCGTCAGAAACACTGGCCCCCGGAGTAAAGGTTCTGGAGACAGAAACACGGGACACGCCAGCGTGGCGCGCGACGTCCTCAGCCCTGACCTGTTGCTTTCTTGAAGACACTTTTTCCGACATCAAATTTCGCTGATTATTGTACACGTTTGCATCTGCATATCAGGAAATATCCAGAAAATAAATTAGTCTTTCTTGGAATAAAGTTGACATTGCAAAAATTTAGCCGACTATATTATGTACACGTGTACACAACGTGTTTGGGAGGAGTAAACATGAAATCCATTAAGACAGCTTTGTTGGGTGCAACCCTCATTGTGGGTGCTGGTGCAAGCGCAGCGTCTGCAGATGAACTCAATGTCATCTGCTCCGCTGACAACGCTCTGTGCGAAAAGCTCGCAGCAAAGTTTGAAGAAAAGTCGGGTGCTGACGTCAGCATGATCCGTCTTTCTTCAGGCGAAGCTTATGCAAAGATCCGTGCAGAAGCTCGCAACCCGCAGACGGACGTATGGTGGGGTGGAACCGGAGATCCGCATCTGCAGGCAGCAAACGATCAGCTCTCTGTCGCTTACAAATCGCCAATGCTGGAAGAACTTCTGCCATGGGCTGTTGCTCAGGCTGAAACTTCCGGCTACCGCACAGTAGGCGTGTATTCTGGCGCACTAGGCTGGGGCTACAACAAAGAGATCCTCGCGGAAAAGGGCATCGAAGGCCCTAAATGCTGGTCTGACCTGCTGAATCCTGCGTTGAAGGGCGAAATCTCTATTGCAGATCCAAACTCTTCAGGCACCGCATACACCGCACTTGCTACTCTCGTTCAGTTGATGGGTGAAGAAGAAGCCTTCGAATACCTGTTGGCTATGGGCAAGAACGTATCGCAGTACACCAAGTCCGGTTCCGCTCCTGTTAAGGCAGCGGCCCGCGGTGAAGCAGGTCTCGGTATCGTGTTTATGCACGATGCAGTGAAACAGGCTGAAGCAGGCTTCCCAATTGAGGTTGTCGCTCCATGTGAAGGCACCGGTTACGAAATCGGTTCAATGTCTCTCATTGACGGTGCGCCAAACCCAGACACTGCAAAAGTGTTCTACGATTGGGTGCTAACCCCAGAAGCACAGAACCTGATGGCGGAAACTGGTTCCTACCAGATTCCATCCAACAAGGGTTCTACCCAGCCAGAAGCTGCTCCTAAGCTCGAGAACGTACGTCTCATCGACTACGATTTCGCAGAATACGGAAGCAGTGACCGCCGCAGAAACCTGCTGGCACGCTGGGACATGGAAGTTGGCGCTGCTGCAAACTGATTGAGATCGGGGCGAGTTAACGCTCGCCCCGTTTCCCCAAAAAATCTGGTTTTTCCAAATGACAAATGAAAATCGTCGGCTGGACCTCGCACTCATATGCGGCGTCCTTGGGTTGTTTATACTGCCTTGGTTCCACATTCGCAGCGGCTTTTTTGGCGGCGAATGGGTCTTGGATCTACTGAGCAAAGAGCGTTATTGGCCGGGCTTTTTCCAGCTCTTCCTTGGAAAGCTGCAACTGCTCCCCGTGTTTGCTCTTGTTGGTGCTGCCGGATACCTGCGCCTGAAATCTGCGCCCGGCCACCGTGGCAAACTGATTGCTATTATCGGTGCTCTTGGCTTGTTCTGGATGGTGCTGGAAGGCCTTTCCATTGGCCTGCGTGGCTGGAACTGGAGCCTGCTGGAAGCAACATTTGGCCGTGTCGATGGTCAGCCCGCATTTGGCGCTGGTGCCGTGTTGCTCGCACTCACGTTCACCACCTTCATTTCATTTGGCCTGGCTGAAAAGGGCGCTCTCAAAGGCGACGCGATTGTCCTCACCGCCGTCTCGCTTTTGATCCTGCTTGTAGCGACCTTTGTATTTTACCCAATTCTGTCCATGTTCGCTGGCGCGTTTCAGGATTTCCGTGGCAACTTCACCACTGAAGGTGTCATGCGGAACATCACCGATCCGCAAATCTGGAAGCTGAACTGTCTGGTTGGCGGAAGTTGCGGCATTGCATGGCGCACCATGTTCCTCGCGATTGCAACAGCGGCAGGCTCCACCCTCCTTGGCCTTGCGTTTGCGCTGATCGTAACCCGCACGCAGATGCCATTCCGCAAAAGCCTGCGCACCTTGAGCATCCTGCCAATCATCACGCCTCCCTTCGTGATTGGTCTTTCTCTGACCCTGATGCTGGGCCGTACAGGCTTTGTCACCGAGGCCATTGAAGCTGCAACAGGTCTTGAGCTGGGGCGCTGGATCTACGGTCTTCCGGGGATCTGGATTGCACAGATGCTCAGCTTCACACCAATCTCCTTCCTCGTGCTGGTTGGCGTTGTTGAAGGCATCAGCCCGTCGCTGGAAGAAGCAAGTCAGACCATGCGTTCTGGCCGCTGGAGAACCTTCCGCAAAGTGTCACTGCCTTTGATGGCACCGGGTCTGGCAAACGCCTTCCTGATCGGCTTCATCGAGTCCATGGCTGACTTCGGTAACCCGATGGTTCTGGGTGGCAACGGCGGCGTGCTCTCAACAGAGATCTTCTTCGCGGTTGTTGGTGCACAGAGTGATCCATCCCGTGCAGCCGTTCTGGCGATGATCCTTCTCGGCTTCACACTCTCTGCCTTCTTTGCGCAGCGGATGTGGCTTGGTAAGCGGAACTTCGCGACTGTAACCGGTAAGGGTGATGGTGGCCGTTACTCAAAACTGCCACGGCGTATTGCAATCCCGGTCGGCACCATTGTTGCTCTCTGGAGCTTGTTCACCGTTGCTGTGTACGGCCTGATCCTGTTCGGTGGCTTCGTGAAAGTCTGGGGTTTGGACCACAGTGTCACGCTGGCGCACTACATCACCGCGTTCTCCATCTCATTTGAAAACGGCTTTGCCTTTACCGGCGTTGCGTGGAACAGCTTCTGGACCACAATGTGGATCGCTCTAGCCGCAGCCCCATTGACGGCAGCGGTTGGCATCCTGTCCGCATGGCTCATCGTTCGTCAGGACTTCCCGGGCAAATCCGCCTTTGAATTCGGCCTGATGATGAGCTTCGCAATTCCGGGCACCGTGATTGGTATCAGCTACATTCTGGCGTTCAACCTGCCACCACTGCAGATGACGGGCACCGCACTGATCCTGATCTTCTGCTTCGTGTTCCGCAACATGCCAGTGGGTGTGCGCGGCGGCGTGGCGGCGATGTCTCAGCTGGACAAGAATCTGGATGAAGCTTCCCTGACACTGGGTGCAAACAGCGCGCGTACATTGAAAAAAGTGATCCTGCCGCTGCTGCGTCCGGCCATTCAGGCGGCACTGGTCTACAGCTTCGTGCGTGCGATCACGTCCATCTCTGCGGTCATCTTCCTTGTGAGCGCGAAATACAACATGGCGACGGCCTATGTGGTCGGTCTGGTTGAGAACGGCGAATACGGCGTGGCGATTGCCTACAGCTCCGTTCTCATCTTCGTGATGGTCACCATCATCCTCATCTTCCAGCTGCTGGTTGGTGAAAGAAAACTCCGTCGTCCGGAAAACACTCAAAAATCTCCTGCTCAGGGTAAACTGAAGGAAGTCGCAGCATGACACATTCCAAATTTGGTCAGGTCCGCTTCGAAAATGTCGGCAAAAACTACGGCGACTTTACTGCAATCCCGAACCTCAATCTTACGATCGAGCCGGGTCAGCTGGTTACCCTGCTGGGGCCATCTGGGTGTGGCAAGACAACAACCCTGCGCATGATCGCAGGGTTGGAGACCCCAACCTCTGGCCGCATCATGATTGGTGGAGATGACGTTACCCGTCTGCCACCGAACGAACGTGACGTGTCCATGGTGTTCCAGTCCTACGCTCTGTTCCCGCACATGAGCGTGCTTGAGAACGTGAAATACGGCTTAGAATCCAGTGGCTTCAAAGACGCAGAAGATCTGGCTCTGAAAGGTCTCGACCTTGTCGGCCTGCGCGAAAAAGCACCGCGTCTTCCTTCCGAGCTGTCCGGTGGCCAGCAGCAGCGTGTGGCAGTTGCCCGTGCACTGGTTCTGGAGCCGCAGGTTCTTCTGCTTGATGAGCCGCTCTCCAATCTGGACGCCCGTCTGCGTCGTCTGGTGCGTACTGAAATCCGTGAAATCCAGCAACGACTTGATTTCACTGCAGTTTACGTCACCCACGATCAGGAGGAAGCGCTCGCAGTTTCTGACCGCATTGTTGTGATGCGTGATGGCCTCATCGAGCAGGATGGCACGCCTTATGAGCTTTATGAGAGCCCTGCTTCCGAGTTCATCGCTGACTTCATCGGCGAAGCAAACATCCTCGACTGTGACATCAGCGACGTAAATGCAGAGACCGCAAACGTTCAGATTGGCGGCAAAGGCTTTGACTTGCGCAGCCGTAACCACAGCATTGGCAAGGGCAAACTGGCTGCGCGTGCCAACTCCATCAAGCTCAGCAGAGATGTCAATGGCGGTCCAACCGGCAAGATCAAATCCGCGGCTTATCTGGGTGATCATTTCCAGTACGAAGTGATGAGCGACCTTGGTCTGCTGTTTGTCATCGACAACCACACAGACGAATTGCTGGAAAACGGCACCTCTGTTGGCATCGACTTTGATGCACGCGGTCTTGCACTGATTGGCGGTAAAAAATGATCACTGAAACAGTTCTGGACCAAGCAGCCGAGTTGGAGCAACGCTTCAACGCTGCCCAAAAGATGGCTGATGAAGCGGCGGCTCTCGCCCTTGAGCACTTCGCCAATCGCGATGATCTGAACATCGACACAAAACGGCATCCGCAGGATGTCGTTTCTGAAGCCGACAAGGCTGTAGAGCAGAAAATCCGCAGCCTGATCGCCGAGCACTTCCCTGAGGATGCGTTGCTTGGTGAGGAATTTGGCTTTGTGGAAGGGACGACCGGCTACACCTGGGTCATCGACCCGATTGACGGAACAGCCCCTTTTCTCAATGGCTTACCAGGGTGGTGCGTGTGCATTGCTGTAACCGACAAAGACGGTGCTGCCATCGGTATCATTGATGTTCCGGTCCTCAAAGAACGCTTTGCTGCGCTGCGCGGTAAAGGCACCACACTCAACGGTTCCCCTGTTCGGGTGACTGATCGATTTAATCTGCAGACCGGCATGCTGGGCGTTGGCGCGAATGATCGTGTTGCTCCTGCGCAGGTCGGAAAAATGTTCGAAGACCTGATGTCCGCAGGCGTGAGCTACACTCGTTATGGCTCCGGTGCATTGATGTTGGCATGGGTCGCTGCGGGGCGCTTGGTTGGCTACGTTGAGCCGCGCATGTCTGCCTGGGACTGCATGGCTGCATACTGCCTTATCACTGAAGCTGGCGGGAAAATTCTCCCATTTCCGATGGCTGAGAACCCAAGTGCCCCGTATCCTGTTTTGGGCGCTGCCCCGCAGGTGTTCGATGAGGTTCTTGACCTCACAAATCTAACCCAGTTTGCCTAGTCTCCCGAGTAGACAACGGGTTAGATCAAACTTGCAGGCGCTGTTCACCCAGAGCAGCGCCTGTTTTTTTATGCACTCAGATGAAGAGCAGCACACCGCCACCGGCGATCAGACCACCGCGGATAAGTGGTGAGAATGGTGCGATGACACCGTAGGAAATTGCAGAGAGCGCAAGGCCCACCTTCACCGTTGCCAACAGCGACCAAACAGGCGAGCTCACAAGCGTGATCAGTGTCGGATTTGCTATCATTCCCAAAGGGATAAGGTAGAGGCCAATCCCCAGCGCCATGGCGAACAACGCGACCTTCAACCAGTTCTCATTGACCATGCCTGCAGCAATAAACACCGCTCCGCACACAGGGGGAGTAATGGTGGAGAGCAGCGCGAACCAGAACACGAACAGGTGTGCCTGAAGCGGTTCTAATCCGATATCAATAAGCGCTGGCCCTGCAACAGAAACGCAGATCACATAAGCTGCAGTTGTTGGCACTTCCATGCCCAGAACCATGCAGGCGAGTGCTGTCAGCAGCAAAGCTGGCCACAACATGCCGCCGGAGCCGGAGAGGATAAGTGAGGTAATCTTCACCCCAAGGCCAGTCACCCCAAGCGTACCAATAATGATGGAGGCACAGAGGATAATCGACGCGATCATTGCCACCTGTTTGCCGGAGTTCATCAGCGCCTGCTCATAGCGCCCGCCGATTTTCCGCAGGTCTACCTTGAAGTTCTTGTCGATCAGCAGCAGCACAACCGCTGCCATAATCGCCAGACATGCCGCGTATTGAGGGGTATAACCCAGCACAAACATCGCCCAGAGCAGCACCGTAAACGGCACGAGGAAGAACAGCGATGTGATGATAACTGAACGCGTGTCCGGTTGATCCTCCGTTGCCAATCCTTTCAGCTCATAGCGGCGCGCGAACGCGTTGATGCCCATCCAGACCGCGAAGAAGTACAGAAATGCAGGCAAGATCGCAGCAGCCATGATGCCGGTGTAGGGAACGCCGGTCAGTTCCACCATAACAAAAGCGCCCGCTCCCATCAGCGGCGGCATGATTTGTCCCCCTGAGGAGGCAACGGCTTCCACGGCGGCGGCAAGTGCACGCGGGTAGCCCAGTTTGGTCATGGCGGGCAGCGTAATCGCCCCGGTAGAGGCTACGTTGGCGGAAGCAGAACCAGAGATGGAACCGAACAAAGCCGATGAAATCACAGAGACTTTCGCCGTTCCGCCTTTCAGCTTACCTGCGGCAGCGGCAGCCACATTCATGAAACCAGCGCCTGCTTCACCAGCATTCAAAAACGCGCCGAAGATCACAAAGATCGCGACAACACCAACGGATACTCCCGTCAGCTTGCCCCATAATCCCCCTTCAGCAATGGTCATGGTGCCGAGGAAACTTTCCAGCGGAACGCCTGCATAGCCGAACTCACCGGGGATATATTGCCCAAACATGCCATAGGCCAGAGCAATCAAAGCCACCAGCGGCAGCGGCCAACCGATGGCCCGGCGCGCCATTTCCAGCACCGTGATCAGCAGACCAAATGCCAGATAAAGCTGAAAATCATCAATAAGATAGCCGTATTGATCCGACAGGTCCGAGTGGTTCCATGCAATCCAGCCAGCGGCAAAAACACCAAAGACTGTGAGCACATAACCCGTCACCTTCTCAAGGGGATTACGCGCCATCAGGATGAGCGCCCAAGGCAGCGCGAGAGCCATGTGCAGCGGACGGCTGACCAGATTGGGAACCAGACCAGAAAAGATCAGCCCAAGATGAAACAGAACAGTGGCCGCGCCGAGAACGAGCCAGATGGAACGATGAATTCTATTCAATGAAACAACCCAGGAAGAGAAAGGCCCGAAGATCACTCCGGGCCCAAGCAAGTGTGTTAAATCGTTGGCTTAACGCTGAGCGTCGGTAATTGTGTAGCCAACTTCATCATAAAACTTTAGTGCACCCGGATGGATTTTGCCGCTGATGTTGCCAAGCAGATCTTTGCTCACACCATTCCACCATGCAGCGCCCTTACCCATTTTTTCCTTCTGGTCCCAGAAGCTTTTGGTCAGCGCGTACGCGGTTGCATCATCCATCTGTGTTGTCGTGTAAGCCACAACGGGCAGAGAAGTCGTTGTAATGTCAGTGTCTTGACCTGCGTAAGTGCCAGCTGGGATCACCAGTTTGGTGCGCTTGGTCTGGGCGATCTGATCATCAGAAAGAGACAGAACATCTACACCGGTACCAGCAGCAGCCTCAATCACGTTTGGCGCCGGGTAAGATCCGGCGGTCACGAAACCATCAATCTGACCATTCTTCAGCGCAGGCACAGCGTTGGAAAGCTCTACATCCGCCAGTTCTACTTCACCTTCAAGGCCAAACAGTTTCAGATACTTAGCACCTTCGCGGGCGCCAAAAGAGCCTTTGCCGATGAGGATTTTCTTACCCTTCATGTCCGCAAAGCTCTCAATGCCACTGTCTTCACCAACAACAAAGTGCATGGTCAGAGACGGGATCGGGAACAGTGCACGGATTTCACCGAACTTAGGATTTGCCCGCTTCTCGAACATCGCCTTGCCGCCTTTGGCGAGTTTCACCAACACTGGCGGTGTGGTGAAAACGTAGTTGCCCGGGCGCACCGCAGATTCCATCACGTTCTGAACAGAACCCTGACTTTCTTCAACGGTTACAATGATATCTCCACCTGAGGCTTCTTTCATTGCTTCCGCAATCTGTACTGCCATCTGGTAATAGGAGGATGAGGTTTTCGCTGATTTATAAGTGACGCGGGTTTCCGCCTGCGCGCTAAACGAAAACGCAACAAGAGCTGCAGCAGCCACGCATGAGTGTAATAGTTTCATGGATCATCCTCTGGAACGACAAATACTTAAAATTGCTGAGAGATTTTATCGAGTATGTGAGGTGTTTCAAGTAGGGGGATCAGCTTACCGCTGATCTGAGGCGGAAATTTTCTCATGAATGCATGACAGAACGAACAGCTTGCGCGATTTTGCGTTCTTTACGTGAAATCTGCGTTACTCGCGTTTTGCCTGCGTTGAAATGAGTGTTTGTACCGCAATCATATCAGAAGGCCGTTTTTGTCTAAAGTCTCCTGAAACCCTTCCTTCGGTAACAGCCGGAAATGATCTCCCGTCATCTCCGCCGTCAGAATTCGATCACACCGAAATGTGCGCGGCGCATTGCGCAGATGATCAAATGCGATCACGTACCAAACAGGATAATTCAACATGAGGTAGTGAGGCTCGATCCGCCGTTCGGAACTTGCACCGTCCTCTCGCTTATATCCGATTGTGAGCGTCACCTGATCGATGAAGGCCTGATGCAGCGCCTGCACGACATCTTTGGGAGGCGCATTGATCGTCCGTTGCACATAAGTTGAGGCGGTGGACCCAATCAGGATACGAGACTTCAGGCGGTTTACCTTATGACGTTTTTCAGGTGAGAACGAAGCCACCAGTTGTCGGCGAACGGAACCGAGGCTCGCCAGAAACATGGGCGAGTCCATTTGCTCTGAGACCGCGATGCTGATCAGCAGATCGACCGCTTCCGGGTACGCTAGGTTCATGCGCCCAACACCCCAGTTACGATCAAGGCGGACACCACCACCGCGACCACGATCAGCATCAATAGGCAGGCCCTGCTCGCGCATCAGCTGAAGGTCCCGAGTGATCGTGCGTTCGCTGACATCATGCTGAAGGGCCAGATCTTTGACTGTGCAAAGCTCTTCCTGCTTCAGCTGAACAGCCAGCAATTCCATCCGTCTTAATCTGCCATTTGAATTTGTGCGCGCCATAGAAAAAATAGGACATTAAATGTCCTATTTGTCAATACAACCGAGGTGACCCGAGTTCAACACATGGAGATCACACGATGAAAATTGGCTATTTCACTGTCGGAACAAACAACAGAGAAGCCTCCGCCAAGTTCTATGACTCACTCTTCGAGCAAGGCGGACCGAAGCAAGTTGCGGCCAATGAAAGGCTGACCTATTGGCAAAATGAAAATTTTGCATTTGCGACTGCCTTGCCCATTGATGGGAAGCCTGCAACGCATGGAAATGGCGCGATGGTTGGCTTTGGCGTCGACACTGTCGAAGAGGTCAAAAGGCTTCATAAACTGGCCATCGACCTGGGCGGCACCAACGAAGGCGATCCAAACCAGCGAGGTCCTTACATTTCAGCTTATGTGAGAGATCTCGACCACAACAAACTCATCTTCTTCACAGAGGCAATGAGCTGAGCACCCAGCCCACACCTCAGACTGTCTTCATCCCCCAGAAGCGGTCATGAGCTGTGAGAATGCAGGTATTGCAACCTTTATACATAGGTCGCCTAATGCCTGCGGGAATGATGCTCATGTGCAGCGGTTTCGACGCGAGATCGCTGCACGTTTCAGCTTCAGTTGGGGGATAATATGAACACGCCAAACGCCGATCTGCAAAACAAGATCAACCAAATCAGAGAGCAACTGCAACATCTGAAAACGACCGATACAAAGCCGAAAGTCGTCGCAGGGCCTAGCCTGAACCAAGCCTTGCAAGCCAGCGAGCGAATGCTGTTTGGCGAGCTCAACAAGCAGGGTGTTTTGAAGTCTTCGCCTCCACAAATCGATCTGGAAGGCGGAAACATTGAGTTCGGCCTTTCCCTCTTCTGGACCTTCAATCCACCCGAAGATTACGAGGATGTGTTTGCAGTCGTAAAAGAGTTTCTGGAGTGGGAAACAGGCGGACGATTACAGGCTCCTCTGCTGGATGATTACAGCACCATCAAACAGCAAATCGACCTTGGCGGCATTGTCATGTCAGACGGCTCAATTTTGGGCTTCGGCAAATATGAGATGGCCGATGTTGGGTGGGCCGTCTGCCTCGTCTATGTGATTTACTACAGCCTCTTCCCGAATAAAAAGGCGCCCTTCAACACCGCGCCAGCAGGCGTCATCGATCTGGTGGCGGGGACCTATCAAAACGAGGTGAGTATCGCGATCCTTGGAGATTGGGGGACTGGTGATTACACCAGCGACGGCGGCCCCGCAAAAGCTGTGATGGACGCGATCAGCAAGAGCGCTACGATTGATAATCCTGACTACATTATCCATCTCGGGGATGTTTATTACGCTGGCACGGAATCCAGTGAAGAGAACGATAACCTCCTCCAGATGTGGCCCGCAGACCGCTTTGCTGGTGGCAAAATGGCCGGAACGTCCTTCACACTCAATTCCAACCACGAAATGTATGATGGAGCGAACGGTTACTTTAAGATCGCTCTGACACCTGCAAACACGCCTTTCAACGAGCAGCAGAAAGCCAGTTTCTTTGCGCTAAAGTTTGGCGACTGGATGATGCTGGGCCTCGACAGTGCCTACTACTCGTCCGCCTCAACACTCTTCATGGACGGCACCTTGGGCGGCAGTAAATCGAGCGTCCAAAAAGACTGGTTACAGCAAGTCGTTGGAGGTAGAAAAGGCAAGGATGTCATTCTCCTGACCCATCATAATCCGATCAGTTTCGACGGCCTGAAACAAGAACCATTGTGGAATGAAGTGCTGACTGATCTCGGGGGAACACCAGACTATTGGTACTGGGGTCATGTTCATCTGGGTGTTGTCTACGGCGACCAGCTGCCAGCTGCGAAAGGCCCAGATGGACGGTTTGCGAAAGTAAGATGCTCTGGCAATGCAGCGATCCCGAATGGAGCTCCCTCCGGTCTGGATGGCAAACCAAACATAGATTACTACTCGCATACGCCATTGAAAAATAAGGAACCTCGGGTTCGCAACGGGTTCGCGGTCATTACACTGTCTCTTGATGGGCAGATTAAAGAGCGCTTCTACGAAGTCTCTGATGGTTCAGAAGAGCCCGTCGAGGTCTGGAAGTCATCACATCAGAAAACAACGGTATAAATGTAGTATCAGCCTCCATGTTCAGGTGGCAAAGCAACCTGCGTGAACATGGAGGCTTATTGGTTGAATGCTATCTCAGCACGTGCTCCACTGCGCGCCCTGCCGCCAGCACCTGCTCATCATGGACCGCGGCACCACAGATGGAAATGCTATGAGATGGCATGCTCGGATCAACCGGCAGAGTGAGCGATGGCATGTTCAGGAAGGCGGTGATCATGGTCAGTCGCAAAGCCTGAGCGTTCGCCTGCTGGAAGGCCTCAATGCTTTCCTCAACCTCAGAAATGAGAGGCGGCAGATCAGGAACAGTCGGCATCAGCAGCAAATCATCTTTCAGCTGTGCTTCCACCTCTGACTGAAGCACAGCTCGTTGCCGACGCAGGTAAGCCAGCTTCTTTGGCGTCATGGGCATGGCATGTTCCAACCGGGCTTTGATCTGAGGATCGATCTTAGTATCACCTAGATCGACGAACTGAGAGATCTGGTCCCGCGCTTCGACGCTGACCAATGTCCCGTGCTCCGCAAACAGCAGGTGCGATTTCAAAATTGGTCGCAAATCACGTCGGACGATATGGATACCAGCTGCAACAAGCGTATCAATGCAATGCTCAAACATCTCCATAATCTCAGCGGAAATGCCAAGGCCTTCCAGATCAGGAACAACAAGACGGAATGCTCGTTCCTCTACATCCTTGTTTTCAGGCAAGGTTTTGCCACTCATCACCGCATCAAGTGCGCAGATGCCGTCAACCGTTCGCGCCATCGGCCCCAGCACATCAAGGCTCGCCCCAAGCGGCACAACACCTTCCATGGGATATCGCCCCATGGTCGCCCGGTACCCGCAAATGCCCTGAAAGGCTGCAGGAACCCGTGTAGAACCGGAGGTATCGCTGCCAATCGCCAGATCACAAATGCCGTTGGAGATCGCTGCTGCACTGCCAGAGGACGAGCCGCCCGGAATAAGCGCGGCATCCAACCCGTTGGGTGCATTACCATAATGGGGGTTGAGCCCGATACCAGAAAACGCAAACTCGGTCATGTTGGCAGGCCCGATGGGAATGCCCCCTGCCTCAATCACCTGCTGCACCACCGCTGCATTCTCAGCTTCAATCTCGGTGGCATAAACAGCAGAGCCCGCCGTCGTTGCCCGCCCTTTCAGCGCAATATTCCCTTTGATCGCAACAATCTGCCCATCAATAGCACTCAGCTTCTGCCCTGCCACGCGCCGCGCATCCGCCGCTGCAACCAACTCCTCAACCTGCTCCCGATTGAGCCCAATAAAGATGCCCCGGAGTTCCTCCCCCCCAAGCCGCTGCCAAAGCCCCGCAAGATCACCCAGTTCCACCATCCCAGAGCTCCATCCAACCATTCACCCCACCCATACTAAAACCAGCAATTCCAAGGTGTCAAAGCTGGAATGTGGGAGAACAAGTCAACTTTACGCAATCCATCAGCCTGCACTCTCACCACTAGCCGCAAACAGAAAAAAGGCCTCTCGTGATGAGAGGCCTTTTGTGGTTGGTCACCCATGATGCCAGGACGGTGGGACATCTGGGAGGGACGGTAATCTCCCTTATGGATTTACAACCACATAAACTGTTGCGCCGTTTTCGACGACGGCTTGGTAATAGACGCCACCGCAGTTGTAGTAAGCGTTGTAAGGTGTGCAGCCTGCGATGTCTTGGCGACGATTGACACGGCGGGATGTGCGGCGTGCGGTCCGGCGGGCTGCGTTGCGTTCTGCTGTCTGGGCATTTGCCTCACCTATCTTGAAGGAGATTGGTGAGATGGATTTGGTGCCAGGCTGTGAAGGTCTTGGGTTATAGTCAACTGTGTAACCAACGGAGAGGGCAACTGCTGCGATTGTCAGGGCTTTAATAGACATTTTTCTTCTTCTTTTTATTGGTGGTCGTAAGGCTTTGCTTCGGCTTTCAGGGTTTCCGCCGTTGGTCCTTACTGCTCTGACCACTGGGTTGCTTTGAAGAGAACTGATTGCTCAGATTGCCAGTTGGGGCTGGCATGGTACTCCCGAGTGGAACCAGTCCGGATCCTTGAGTTCTTGATCGGTTTGCTTTCCGACTTCGGGAGAAACTTTTTGAAACTGCGCTCTTAGTGAGTAGATCCTGCAAGGCCAATTCCGATTGCAAGGCCGAGCCATGCTTTCACTCGAAGACCGACTGCTTTGATGACGCCGAGGGCTGAGATCACGTGGGCTGTTACACCGCCTGCCATGTCATCTTTCAGGTCTGTTGTGTAAGTCTGAACAACACATCCACTGCCAGGAACGAGATACTTCTGGTGTTCCGGGTAGACCAGATCGAGGTGAGCTACGACCTGACCACGTTTCGCACGTTCTCCTGGTTCCATCAGCCGACCTGTTGGTGCCATCTGGCCTGAAGAAATAGATTCCTGAATGCGAGTGATCCGTGCTGGAAGAACCGTGTGGTACATCGCAATGTTGAAGTTGCTTTCACAAGCGATCTCAGCAGCCATGCCTTCGTAAAGTTCTGTGCGAGAAACCTGAGAGAAACCTGCAACCACTCGGGAACCTTCACGCTTTGTCCGGTCCGGGATGATGACCATTGCGGGGGCCATTGCCGCCTGAGCAGCTCGTGCTCCAACATGCAGGGTCACTTGCTCAACCACACCATCAACCAGGCTGTAAACTTTTGTTTTCTTAAGCTCAATTTCTGCCTGCTCCAACGTGGCTTTCGCACTGGCTAACTGAGAAGGAAGCGTAGAATGGGCCTGAACTTTAGCTGCTTCCAGCTTCGCTTTTGCCGCTTTCACATCAGCCACGCTTGTGTCTCTTTGAGAGATTGCACGCTCATGTCTGCCACGCTGAAATGCGGCGGAGTTCTTCAATTTAAGCTCTTCGTGGTCCGCTAGTGTCATTTCAGCCTGTTTCAAGCCAGTTTTGGCGGCATCCAGGGCTGCATCAGCTGTTTCCACTTCAAGATGCGCTGTTTTAATGGCGCTCTTGATTTCATCAATCTTGCGGCTGGCATGCTCAACCTTGGCTTTTTCCATCGCACTTTCAGTGGTGAACAATGGATCACCCACTTTGACGTGGTCTCCACCTTCTACGAAGACCTCGGTAACTGTTCCGCCATTTTCGGCAACGACAGGAACCGTTTTGAAAGGCACGATGCCGGTGAACGACTTCGGGTAGTAATAGAACACCGCAAAGAAGACGGCGAGAGCCATAAACACCCACAAAACCAAGGCATAATGCACATTGTAGAGAGTAATCGGCATGCCCTTCCAGCGCAGGTACCATACCCGCAACACGAAGGGAAAAGAGGTTACAAGAAGCTCAATCATTTGTTTGCCTCCTGCATTTTAGGAGTCCACCACAGCATAAAATCGCGAGCGATCGCTGTGAGGATCAAGGATGCCGGAAGCAAAATGCTGAAATGAGACAGTGCCGGCATAACTTCATAGGCAAGGGCCACAGTCAGCATCACCGGCACTGTTGTGCGAAGCGGTGTTCCCTTTGCCTTGTGTTCCGCGTAGCGGTCAAAGCGGGAATAAAGATGCACAATCAAAAGAAAGGCCAGAAAGAAAACGATAAGACTGACAATGGAATAACTGTCAGATTCTCCTGGTGGAACCCACCAGCGTGGTTCACCACCTGCTGCTGAGGCTTCGGTGGTTAATGCGCCAACTACCATGACGCTTGAAAGGATGATCGACTTCACGGTGAATGTCCTTTGCTTTGATTAGAAAGCTACCGTCCTAGGCAGCACCGTTTGTTGATCTCAGTAAATTAACGTATGAGCAAAGGACGTTCTTTAGAGTTCTGGCCATCGATTTTTGATTTCTGGACATTTGAGAGGCTAATCGACGCAAAAGAATGTCGAGGCGCCCCTCTCAGACAGAGTGGAAGTCAGCATGACACGCATAAGCGCCTACCGATTGCGCCATGCGGCGCAAGTATACGGCCGAGAGCCAAACGCGGCTCTCGGCTTCGACAAGATTCTGGAGGCTGTCGGTGTTTCAGTGGAAGAGCTGAGCAACGCAACAGCCAGAATAGACCTGCAACGAGAAGCCGCTGCGCTGGAAACAGCCTGCGAGGCTTTGGAAGACCCAAGCTTTGCTGCGCGAGCCGGACTGGCTTCCCCTGGCGCAAAAACACTTCTGGCCTATCTGGCGCAGGCCAGTGACAACATCGGACAGGTGTTTCGCTTCGCGCAAAAATACTACGCATTGGAAGACCCGGATCTTCGCTTTGATCTGGATGGCAGTGAAGCTGAGCCCACCATTTGCCTGAGCAGTGATATTCTCAGCGCTCATCAGTTTCCGAGGCATCGTGAGTTTCTGGTTTTTGGTTTGCTCAAACGCACAGAACAGATTGCAGGCGATGATTTTGGGAAGATGTCTGTTTTGCTGGAATGCGAAGATACGGAGCACTGTGCACGGCTATCTCAACTGGCAGACTGCGAGGTTACAGGCGTTCAATCAATCAACGGCGTAAGATTGCCCACTGGTGGGTTCGAGTTTCAGATCGCGACTTCCGACACAGCTTTGCGAGAGCATTTGCTGAAGCATGGAGAGGAACGACTGAGCCAGCTGCCGAAAAACCGAACCGGCCTGTCTGCCAAAGTCATCAAACTGGTGCGCTCCCGCTTACCCGGCAGCCTGCCGAGCGGCGATGAAGTTGCCAAAGAACTCTGCATGACCCGCCGGACCCTGACGCGCAAACTCTCCGAGGAAGGCACAAACTTCAAGTCTCTGGTGGAATCTGCCCGCTGTGATCTGGCAAAGCGCTTGCTGGTGGGAACAGACAGCATCGCCCAGGTCGCTTTCCTGCTCGACTTCGCCGACCAAGCCGCCTTCTCCGTCGCCTTCAAACGCTGGACCGGCGCCACCCCCGCAGTATTCCGCAAGGCGAAGATATAAAACACGGCCACAAAAAAGGCCTCTCGTGATGAGAGGCCTTTTGGTTTTGTGTCAGATAACCCGGAGATGCTTAGTCGTAGAGGACTGCTGCGATTTCTGGGTCGTCTATGTTGGAGGCGTCGTAGTAGTAGAAGCCGGTGTCGATGTTGGATGGGACGTCTTTGCCCTGTGAGGCCATGACGGCTGCTTTGACGGTTTCATAACCGATACCGACCGGGTTCTGGGTGATCGCACCTGCCATCAGGCCGCTGCGGACAGCATCTTTCTGGGCGCGGCCAGAATCGTATCCGATGATCACAACATCTTTGCTGCCCATTTCACGTACGCCGTTGGCAACACCGATTGCAGACCCTTCGTTGGTGCCGAAGACGCCTTTGATGTCCGGGTTAGCTGTCAGGATCGCTTTGGTCAGCTCGGTGGACTTGAGCTGATCGCCGCCGCCGTACTGAACAGTAACCACTTCGATATCCGGATAGTTCTTCATCTGGTTGAGGAAGCCATCGCGGCGGTCGATGCCGGTGCGGCTGGTCTGGTCATGGGCAACCACGGCCACCTTACCGCTTTTGCCGATCAGCTCTGCCATTTTATCTGCAGCAAGACTTGCTGCTGCAACGTTGTCAGTTGCGGCCAGCGCCACAGGAATTTCGCTTTCCACGCCGCTGTCGAATGCGATGATCGGAATGCCAGCGGATTGGGCCTGACGCAGCAGTGGAATAGCGGCCTGACTGTCCAGCGCGGCAAAGCCGATTGCTGCCGGATTCTTGGCCAGTGCTGCGGCTAGCATGTCGATCTGGCGATCAACCATAGCTTCACTGTCCGGGCCCTCAAAGGTGATTTCAACGTTCAGCTCAGCCGCTGCATTGTCGGCACCTGCCTTCACAGCTTGCCAGAACTGGTGCTGGAAGCCCTTGGAGATCAACGGGATGTAAACCTTATCCGCTGCGAATGAAAGCGAGCTGGTTGCAAGCAATGTTGCTGAGGCCAAGGCCCCAATCAAAGTACGACGTGTAAACATAATATTTCCTCCCAATGAAATAATTTAGAGCGTGTTCCGTTGGATTGGATTCAATCAAACGATAAGAATTCGCTCCACTAAAGATGCTGGGACAAAAGCGCCCCAACCGCTTTTAAGCATGAGCTTTTTTCTTGCGGGCCATATCCGCATAGACGGCCAGAATGATGATCGCGCCGGTCACCACGGTCTGCCATTCCTGAGCAACGGAAAGCACACGCAGACCGTTGGTCAGCACCGCCATGATCAGTGCTCCGATCAGCGTTCCCATGATGGTGCCGCGACCACCGGCCAGAGACGTTCCGCCAATCACCACAGCAGCGATTGCTTCCAGCTCATAGCCAAGACCAAGGGCTGGCTGAGCGGAATTGAGGCGGGACGCGATGAGAATTCCCGCAATGCCGCAGATCCCACCTGCAAGCGCGTAAATTCCCATTTTCCAGGCATCCGTGTTGACGCCGGACAGGCGCACGGATTCCTCGTTGGAGCCAAGTGCGAAGGTGTAGCGGCCCAGAACAGTTCTTCCCAGAACGTAGGAAGCTGCAATCGCAACAAGGAACAGGATCAACACACCATTGGGGATCTGAAAGCCCGGAAAGACAGCACCGATCACGGAGCCGCGGGAAATGAGATCAAACCCCGGCGTGTCGTTGAAATAAATTGGGCGTGTGCCGGAGATGACGAGGGACAGGCCCTTCAAAATCAGCATCATGCCAAGCGTTGCGATGAAGGGTGGCACCTTCATTTTGGCAACGAATGTGCCGGAACACAGGCCACAGAGTGCACCAGCGCCAATGGCAGCGACAACACCAAGCGGCAGGGGCAGGCCCCAGTATGTGAGCACGACTCCGGCGATCACGGCACAGAAGGTCATCATGGTGCCGATGGAAAGATCAATACCGCCGGTGATGATGATAAGCGTTGCTGCAATGGCCAGAACGCCGTTGACCGATGTCGCCTGCAAAATGGCGATCATGTTGGACATCTGCATGAAGTTTGGCGAGGCCAGACCAAAGCCGATGAGCAGCACAATCAAGCTGGCAAAGGCGAGCAGTTTCTGGTGCGCGCCGGAGCTCACAAAACGACCGATAAGGTTCTTTTGCGGGGTTAAGGTGGTGTCTGTCATTGTACTTCACTCACAATTTGCGCTGCTGGGTCGCGTTGTGTTGCGAGGCGCATAATGTCTTCTTGCGATGTTGAACTGCCACCCGGCAAAATGCCTGTCAGGCGGCCTTCGCACATCACCGCGATGCGATGGCTGAGGCGCATAACCTCTGGCAGCTCGGAGGAGATGACGATGATCGCGCAGCCCTGCTCTGCCAGTGAGTTCAACAGCTTATAAATCTCGGATTTTGCCCCCACATCAATGCCGCGTGTGGGCTCATCAAAAATGAGGATGTCGCAATCGTGCAGCAGCCACTTGGCAATGACCACCTTTTGCTGGTTGCCTCCAGACAGGAACTGAAGCTCCTGCTTGTCAGAGGGCGTTCTGATTTCCAGCTGCTTGATGTACCTGGCGGCGACCTCTGCCATGCCAGCTTCATTCAGCACGCCAAGGCGATTGCAGAACTGGTCCAAACTGGCCATAGCTACATTGGCACGCACATCCATGCCTGTTGCCAGGCCGAAGTGCTTGCGGTCCTCTGACAAATAACCAATGCCAACCTGCACGGCATCTGACGGGCTGTTGATCTTGCATTTGTGGCCATCCACCCAGACTTCACCTGAATCCAGCGGGTCTGCGCCAAAGATTGCACGGGCCACTTCTGTGCGCCCCGCCCCCATCAGGCCAGCAAAGCCGAGGATTTCGCCTTTTTTGAGCGCAAAGCTGACATCACGGATCTCAGTGCCGCGGTTCAGGCCTTTCACTTCCAGCGCAACGTCTGCCGCTGAAAGGTCCGGCACCTCAACGGCTTCCTCTTTCACCTCACGGCCAACCATCATGGAGATGATCTCGTTGACCGGCGTATCAGCAGCAGGGACGGTGCCCACATACTCGCCATCACGCATGACGGTGACGCGATCGGAGATCTGTTTCAGCTCGTCCATCTTGTGGCTGATATAGATGATGCCCACGCCTTCCGCTTTCAGACGGCGGATGATAGTGAACAGCTCGGCGATTTCCTTGTCGTTCAGCGCGGCGGTCGGCTCATCCATGATCAGCACCTGCGAGCGATAGGAGAGTGCCTTGGCGATCTCCACCATCTGCTGCTTGGCAATGGTCAGGTTGCCAACCAGCACGTCAGGCTGCAAATCCAGCGCCATGCTCTGAAAGATGTCGCGGGTCTTCTGGTTGAGCGCAGCCTCATCGAGACGTCCAAACCTCAGGCGCGGCTCGCGGCCAATGAAGATGTTCTGCGCTGCTGTCAGATCGTTCATCAGGCTGAGTTCCTGATGGATGATGCCTATTCCGAGGTCTTGCGCTTCTCGCGGCCCTTTTGGGTCAGCCGCTGTACCGTTGATTTCAATCTTGCCGTCGTCACGGGTGTAAACACCGGAAAGAACTTTCATCAAGGTGGATTTGCCAGCTCCGTTCTCTCCCATCAGGGCGTGAACTTCGCCGGCACGCAAGTCAAACTGCACATTCTTCAGGGCGTGCACACCCGGAAACGTCTTTTCAATACCCGTCATCCTGACGATGGTATTCATTTTTTTCTCCCCCCAATACTGGCCTGCAAACCTCAGTGAGAACGCACAGATCCCGACTGGTGCTGCGCTTGCAGATCAGCAAAATGAAATGGTTGAGACACCCGTTTGATACCTGACTGCTGGCGCTGCTCCTCCCAGAGTTTTGCCGCAGTCACCGTTGTCTCATTTGCACGCATCCCCCCAATCCGAACACCGGACCCACTTGGCGGGGAAGCGCTTTAGCTCTGGATCACGCCCTTCTTGATAATGACGTTGCCATACTTGCGTGTCGTGCCTGTCACCACAACGCAGGTGGCTTTCTTGGCTTTTTCATAGAACGCAAACCGCTCAACAAAGGTGATTTCAGCTCCTGCAGGCAGAGCGCTCTGGTAGTCGTCCACCAGTCCATCCGGCAGTTGGTCGCCTTCCACGGCGGCCATCATCATCACGTTTTCGGGGTCATACTGGTCCAGCTCCCAAAGCGGCATGACGGCTTTGAGCAGATCTGTCGCTTCGCACCCATCAGCACGCAGCACGGTGTCGCAAACGGAATAGGCCGGAAAATGCGCATCGCTGAACACGATCTCATCTCCATGTCCCATCTCGTGCAGGATCTTTAACAGGTCCGGGAAAATGATCGGGTTGATCCCTTTAAGCACTTAAGCCCCCATTCACACCATGTGCCCGCCACCACCGGGCGGGTCAAACAAACACCCAGACTTCCAGCAGGGTTGAAGAAAGCTCAGAAGTCCGCCGCGAATAAATGTACTATGAAGAACCAGAGAGGCTGCTCGCCTCGTGATTCCGTCTTCAGGCTGATGCCGTCGTATTCCGACAAACGCTCTCAGGCCAGCCCTTTGCTTCCCGGAAAAGGCAACATCAATCCATTGCTAATTCGTGTTAGCAAACTAGCAAAGCTCGCCGTTTAATCAAGAACAATTTTCTATTTTGCCTATTTTGAGCGCATTTTAAGAAACGGCCCTAGCGTCAGATTCACTTGAATTTTTGGTTGGTCAAAAGCCGGTAGTAACGCCTTCAGGCAAGCGCTCTATAATGCACGAACGACAATGATCTGGCTCCCGTGAGACCCAAAGATTATGGTCTGCCGCCGGTCAGAAACCTTTGATTCAGGAACAAAAAACAGATGCCAAAAGCCTATTGGATTGCCCGCGTCAATATCAAAAATCCTGATATCTATCGGTTCTATATCGAGGCCGCTCCAAGCGTTCTGCGAAAACACACTGGCCGCATCCTTGCGCGCGGCGAAAGGGCGGAGCAACTCGAGGGTCAAGAATACCATCGTCATGTCATCGTGGAGTTTGACAGCATGGAAGACGCGTTGAACTGCTACAACTCCCCCGAATACCAGACCGCCCGCGAGTTTCGAATTGGCATCGCTGATGTGGAAACCGTGATCGTCGAAGGCGTGGATTAACCGCATATTGGCACGAAAAAACGGGCAGGTCTTGCGACTCACCCGCTCTCAATTCAATGCTTAGATTGCATCTGCTCAGCCCAGTTTGGGGGCTTTGAAAGCAGATTCGGTCAAGTGCTCCAGCAGCAAGCCGGATTGCTTGACGGCTTCGTCCTCATTGCCCATGGCAACCGCGCGCATGATTGCTTCATGATGATACGAGCACAGCAAGTTGTCTGATTTGTCTTTGTTGGCAAACCAGAACCGGCGTGACTGGCTCTGCACGCGAGCGAGGCTATGGTGGAAGTATGGGTTGTTGGTCGCTTCCGTCACGATGCGGTGGATGTCCTGCAGATTGGACAGCAGCGACTTCTCATCCTCATCCTTGGCGCTTTGCACGATGAGTGACCCGAGCGCCAGCATCTCGCGGCGCTGGTCGGTTGAGGCGCGCATGGCTGCAAATCTCAGGCAGATCGGCTCAATCTGCTTGCGCACTTCCAGCAGCTGCAATTGCTGCTCTGCGGTGATGGAGAGGAATTGAACCCCTTTGCGCGGATGGATGGCCAGCATCTCATCCTGCTCCAGCGCCTGAAGCGCCTCACGAACGGGCGTTCGGCCCAGATCCAACAGAGAGGCGAGTTTGTTTTCAGAGTACAGAGCTGAAACATCAAGCTCGTTGAAAAACAACTTTCTCTCAATTTCCGTGCGCGCAAGCTCAGCCTGAGTTTTCTGGTGAGCCACGGTTACCCCCTGTTTTAAAAGCATTATTTCTGCGTCAGTTGTATCACAGTGTAGCACAGTGCATTCCCGATTTGCCAGCGGTCTCTTCTTTTCTTTTGCTGCTATGTCAGCCGATTGGATCTTGTTTGGCGGTTTTTCACTTGGCTGCCATATCAGTTCTGGACCCCTCCTAAATAATGTAACCTATCAGTCTTCGGCATTGTGTCATTCTGTCACGCAAAAACCACTTGGATTTCATGGAACCTCTGCGCTTTGCGAATTTTAGATAAACTAAAAAAGCTAAAGTAATTAGGGCTTTATCATGAACCGATACTCTGAAATTCACTGAAACTAACTGACATGTCAGTACATCATTATCGGCATCCCAGAAGCCAATATTTCATGATATTTATCGATTTCTAAGGGTTATTACCATTGCTCTAGCCGCCAGTTTTTGCTTTTAAGGTTGCTAATATGTCAGTTTTGAAGATATGTTTCCGAAAACTGTCCTCATGGACTCAGAACTAAAGCAAACAGCCATAAATTGTGGCATACAAGGTAAGCACCCATGAAAAACTGGAAAGAGACTGCCCTAGCAGAAACCGCATCTCCTGTTCTTGCTGAAGCAGATGTTGTTGTTTGCGGTGGTGGCCCATCTGGTGTTGCTGCGGCTGTTATGAGTGCCCGCAGCGGTTTGAAGACAATCCTCATCGAGAAAAACGGGTTTTGTGGCGGCGGTGCAGTTGCCGGCCTGTCAGGTACTATCTGCGGTCTGTTCCTCACCCAGGACGACATCGAAAGCAAAGACGCCAAGCAAATTGTTTTCGGTTTCGCAGAAGAGTTTCGTGCTCGCCTGCTGGCCAAAGGCGGTGCCACCGCCCCACAAATCTACGGCAACACCCACGTGGTGACTTTTGATCCGCTGATCTGGCGCGAAGCAGCGGACGATCTGCTTGAGGAATCCGGCGTTCAGTGCCTCTACCACACCTACATGACCGAAGTAGTCCGCGATGGCGATGAGATCACCGCGATCCGTGTAGACTCTAAGGCAGGCAGCACTTTCCTCAAAGCAAAAGCATTCATTGATACGTCAGGAGATGCGGCTCTCGTGACGAAAGCGGGGTGTGAGTACAGCTTCGGCGATAAGGGTGCCATTCAGAACCCGACCATGATCTTCCGTCTGTCAGACGTGGTGGAAAGCGATTTCTACGATTACTTCGGCAAGAACACCATCTGCCCGCCTGACATGATCGAACAGCTAAAAACAGCTTTCGAGAGCAGAGAGTACGACACACCCCGCAACAAGGTCTGGGTGTTCCCAACCCCGCAGAAGGGCGTGTTCCTGATGAACTGTACCCGTCTGGCAGGTCAGGACAACCGGTTGCTGAACGTGGTGGACCCTGCTGATTTCACATACGCGGAAGTCTATGGCCGTCGTCAGGCGCGCGCGTATCACCGCTTCTTCAAGGACAAGATCAAAGGCTTTGAAGAGTCCCAGCTGATTGACATGCCACCGGAAGTGGGCATTCGCCAGACACGGACCATCAGCGGCGAAACCACCCTGACAAACGAGCATGTTGCAAACTGCGACAAGCCTGAGGACGGCGTGGTCCGCTCCTCCTGGCCGATTGAGATGCACGCCGGTGAGAAGAGCAAACTGCACTGGCTGATGGAAGATTACTATGAGGTTCCATACGGCACACTGGTGCCGAAAGAACTGGACAACGTGATTGTCGCGGGACGGTGCCTGAGCGCCGAACACGAAGCGCTCGCTTCTGCCCGCGTTACTGCCCAGTGCTTTGAGCTGGGACATGCGGCGTCTGTGGCGACAAAACAGAAAATCGACAAAGCGATCAACTACAGAGATGTCGACACAAAAGAGCTGCGCGAGGCGATGCGTGCGGCTGGCAGCGCTCTGTAAAAAGTCGGGCAATAAGGAAGGTGCCTCAAGGCACACTGGGAGTTAAAAATGGAAGACTGCAGAATTAGCCGGGTCGAGCTTTATGCTTTGGCTGATGAGAATGCGCCCCCTATTCCCTGGGCGGATAATCAGGAACCTCTGCTGTACACCAACAACATTGTACGCCTGTTCACCGAGGATGGAACCGAGGGTCTTGGCGCAACTATGAGCTACACAGAGAACTTCTTTGATCGGTGCATCATTGAATCTCTGCGTACCATCGTTCCTGGTCTCATCGGCAAAAATCCGCTGATGACTCAGGAACTCAACAACTGGCTTGGAGCACGCTGCACCTGGGGTGGACTGCCAGCGAAGTCTCCAATCGACATTGCAGCATGGGACATTAAGGCCAAAAAGGCCGGAATGCCGCTTTACAGACTGGTATGACGTTGCACGCCTGCTCAATTCCATTGAGGATCTGAAGCTGTACTTCGCAGAAGCGACTTTGCAGCACGACGATCTGAGCGGCCACGCCAAACTGGTAGAAAACACCCGCTCCCGCATTTGCGGTGCGGAAATGAGCACCACCCGCTTTGAGGATCACCAAAGGCAAGGTGCATCTGCTGCAGTCTGGCTATAACCGTTGCGGTGGCCTGACAGAGCTGCGCCGGATCACCGAGATGGCGACCGCGCACAATGTGCAGGTGATGCCGCACAACTGGAAGACAGGCATCACCTCAGCGGCAGCGATCCATTATCAGTTCGCAGTCGGCAACGCGCCTTACTTTGAGTATGCGCATCCGGACTTCTGTGACGGGGAGCTGCGCAAGTATCTGGTGACACCAGAAGCCGAGCTGGTGGATGGTGGCTTTGAAAAGCCAACCGCACCGGGCTACGGAATCGACCTGAACCAGCAATTTATGGCGAACCTGTGACGACACTCTTCGCTCTGCACCCCTCCGCCGGCTGAAGATACTCACAGGAACGTTCTCCGCCCCGCCTCCATCTCGCTTTCCAGCCTCGCGTATCTGTAAAGCGTACCCAGGGGCGGAGAATCTCCTCCTGAGCCATTCAGGAATATATTTCCCCTGGGTAGAGACGTACCCTGCCCGCAACTCACCCTGGTCAAGCCCCATTGACCGGGGTGTTTTATGAGCTCACTTCAGCATACTCACTTACCTAAAGGTCAACTTGCCGGATGAATTCCGTTAATTTGATAAAACGTTCCACCAAAATCACGCATTTTCACGTATATACAGGCATGTTGCCAGCAATCTCACAGTTTCGTGAATTGATAAATTCTTCGAATCAACAAATATATTTAAGTATTAAATATCTCTTTATTAGAATAGATCAGAAGAAAAACATACTACAATTATTTGATCAACTGGTCAGTTTTTAGAATTATTTATCAGTAGGCAAACTTATTTTATCCAAATATATTAAGATATTGAATTGATATATTTGAAATATTCAAATGTTTTATACCTAAAATAATATATTTTGTATTCTATTCACACACAGAGGGCTCGTCAATGATTCAACCAGTAGATATGTTAATACTACTTTCTTCTGTGAATCTAAAGATCATTTATATTGCCTTTCAGTGCATCCCTCATACGTTTAGGTGGTTTACTACTACTATTACTCTAGGGGAGATAATATGTTTAGAGATAATCACGTTGAAGAGGCAAGAGTTATTGAAGGAGGTGATGCGCCATATAGCACGACCACTCCATACTCTATTTCATCGGGTGACACTTTTGAGGGAACGCTGAGTTTTTCTGGCGATAAAGATGCAATTAAACTCGAGGTAGAGGCCGGAGTAACTTACACCATTTCAATGGATGGCATCGGAAGTGGGGGCGTTTCCGATACATACCTGTACCTTTTCGATTCCAACACAAACGAAATTGCAACAGACGATGATGGCGGCAGCGGACGCAACTCCGAAATCACCTTCACCGCAACATCCAGCGGCACCTACTACATCGGCGCAGCATCCTACAATGACCGTTACACCGGGGACTATAGAATCTCCGTTGACTCTGACGGTGGCCCAACTGACCCGCCGACCGATCCAAACGCATTCACTAACGACCAGATCGCAAACCAGCTGACCGACGGTTACTGGAACAGCAATGGCCGTGGTCGTCGTGCGTTTGACGTAAGCCCGGGCGAGTCCCTCACCGTGAACCTCAACGGTTTGAACTCAGCAGGCCGGGAGCTTGCAACCAAAGCTCTGGAAGCCTGGACAAAAGTCACTGGCATCGAGTTCCGGTCCGTCAACTCCGGTGCTCAGATCACATTTGACGACAACGACAGTGGCGCGTATGCCAACTCGAGCACACGCGGCAGCACTATCGTTTCTTCAACCGTGAATGTGAGCACCGGTTGGGTTGCTCGTTACGGCACCGGCCTGGACGGTTATGCCTTCCAGACTTACGTACACGAAATCGGTCACGCTCTCGGTCTGGGTCATGCTGGCAACTACAACGGCAGCGCGACTTATGGCGTGGACAACCATTACTCCAACGATTCCTGGCAGGGCACAGTCATGTCCTACTTCGATCAGGTGGAGAACACCAACGTGGACGCAAGCCGCGCTTACGTCGTCACGCCAATGATTGCAGACATCCTTGCCATGCAGGACCTGTACGGCACAGCAACCGATCTGCGCACCGGGTCCACCGTTTACGGTGAAAACTCCACCGCTGGCGGTTACTACGACGACATTGCAGACCTGAATCCGGCCACGTTCACCATTATGGATAATGGCGGCAATGACAGCATCAACTTCAGTTCTGTCCGCGCTGACCAGAAAATCTCTTTGGTGGAAGAGACTTACTCTGACGTAAACGGCCTGACCGGCAACATGACCATCATGCGTGATACCGTGATTGAGCATGCTTATTCTGGTTCAGGTAATGATGAGCTGATTGGTAACGATGCCGACAACGGTCTCTATGCCAATGCTGGTAACGATACCCTTGAAGGTGGTCTCGGTGATGACACCCTTTCCGGCGGTTCTGGTCGTGATACCTTCGTGTTCAACATCAACTGCGGTGCAGACACGATCGTTGACTTCTCCAATGGTCTTGACTTTATGAGATTTGAAAGCGGTGCAGACAGCTTTGCAGACCTTACGATTCAGGACACTGGTACAGACACACTCGTCAGCTACGACGGTGGTTCCATCTCCCTTTCAGGTGTTGATTCCAGCCTCATCAATGCAGACGATTTCACGTTTGTATAAGAGGTAGAAAAATGTGCGACCTGCCGCGATGGCAGGTTGCATAATTATTTAATCAAATCATAAGTTTGCGGTATTTCCCTCATTTTCAATGCATGAGCAAAATTAAGCGTCTTACCCCTTTCAAATAGTGTGCGATTTACATACTATGGAGACCACAATTTTTATTGGGGCATACCACGAGTTTTGTAGCGTAACAGGCGTCCTATCGTTCTTTGGGAGGACGTGACGCGCACTGAAGTTTGGGGCCAGGTGGTTTCGGGAGTATCTATGAGTACATCGAAGAGTGGGCAGCCAAAGCGCCCTATGGTTTCTGAGGCGTTTGCGGCGTCTCGGTCCGGGTATGCGGGCGTTGGGGTCTTGAGTCTGGTCATCAACCTGTTGATGCTGACAGGTCCGATGTTCATGCTGCAGATCTATGATCGCGTGCTCGCCAGTCA
>NZ_LMCF01000047.1 GCF_001623075.1 Pseudovibrio sp. Ad37 | reverse complement strand
GGTGCATGGTTTTTATTCCTCCCACCTTACAGTCCGGATCTCAATCCCATCGAGATGGCATTTTCCAAACTCAAGGCCTTGATCCGCAAGGCCGCAGCAAGAAGTTATCAAGCACTGTGGCAGGCCGCAGGCCAAGTCTGCGACCTCTTCACAAAGCAAGAGTGCAACAACTTCTTCAAAACAGCTGGATACATGACCGATTAAACGCGACAAGCTCTAGAAGCGCTGCTGAGCAGCTTTGGCAAGCTGCATCCCAAGGTCTCGTTTTACGTTGATATGAGCGACAATCCGGTGGATCTCGTGGCAAATCACTTCGATCTTGCCATCCGCGCGCGGCATCCGGGAGACGAAACCCTGATCGCGCAGCGCTACACTTATGACCCTGTTGGACTATTCTCTCGCAAACCGCAGGAGCTCATCACAGAGGACAACATTGCCTCCTTTGCTCTCCAAGACCCGGAAGGCTTTCTAGCTGAGTTCTCGGTGGGTACAACCTCCACTCATATGATAGAGACCACCAACTTCCGTTTGACCAAACAACTTGCATTATCAACGGATTTCGTTGCTGTGCTGCCGATCTCACTTTGTGAGCAAGAGGTAGGGCAAGGCCGTTTGCATCTCTTAAAAACCACTCTGCAGATCCCTCAGGTACCGCTTTACATTGAGACCCCTGCAAGAAAGCACAGACCGAAACGCACGCGTGCTTTTATCCAACATATCGTCGAGAGCGCAAAAGCCCGTCGGTAAGACCAAATGGCTTATGGGCGTAGGCTGAGCAATTCGTTAGTATCCCCGCAGATTTTAGTGACTGATTGCATGGGACGAGAGAGTATGGCGCAAGATACCCTTTTAAAAGAACAGCTTGGTGGTGTTTTGAGAATAACGCTCAACCGCCCAGACAAACTCAATGCTCTCTCACCAGAGATGCGGCAGGACCTGCTGACCGCGCTGAATGTAGCCCGCACCAACCCTGAAGTGCGCACGGTTATCCTCACAGGCTCAGGCCGCGCCTTTTGTACCGGACAGGACCTCAATGACATTCTGCCCGACAGCACTGGAGAGAAGCCTGATCTGGGTGATGTTCTAACCCAGCATTACAGCCCGATTATTCACGCGATCCGCCAGATGGAAAAGCCAGTTTTGTGTGCTGTGAACGGTGTTGCCACAGGTGCTGGCGCAGGTCTCGCCTTTGCCTGCGACATGGTTTTTGCAGCTAAGAGCGCAAAATTCATCCACGCTTTCAGCAAGTTAGGCCTTGTACCCGGAGCTGGTGCGTCCTTCCACTTGCCGCGGATGGTGGGCGAGGTGCGGGCTAAAGGGCTGATGCTGACAGGCATGCCGCTGACAGCAGACCGCGCAGCGGATTGGGGCCTGATCTGGGAAGCCATTGAAGATGACCTACTTCAGGGCGAGGTACTAGATATTGCAACTAAACTTGCAAAAGGCCCAACATCGGCTTATGCCATGACCAAACACCTCATTCATGCATCAGCTGATAGCACGTTGGAAGACCAGCTTGTGCGGGAAGCGGAGATGCAGCGAAGGGCTGGAAATTCGGAGAACCATGCCGAAGGCCTGAACGCGTTTCTTGAAAAACGCTCACCTATTTTCAAATAGCGCCTGCGTCCCTCTTGGGTGGTTGCAGCGTGTCCCAAAACCATAATTGCGGAGAAATCTATGGGTATTATTGCAGTGGATCATGTTCAGATGACCATGCCAAAAGGTGAAGAGGCAGCAGCGCGTGCCTTCTTCATCGGGCTGTTAGGTTTCGTTGAAGTCGAAAAACCTGCGTCTTTACAAGTCCGTGGCGGAGCCTGGTTCACCGCTGGCAGCGTTAACCTGCATGTTGGCGTGGAAGAGCCATTCACTCCAAGCAAAAAAGCCCATCCTGCCTTTCTGTTTGATAATCTTCAGGAAACTGTCGATCGCCTCGCCGCTGCAGGTGCTGTATTGAAAGATGACAAGCCATTGCCGGGCTACATCAGAAAGTTCACTGAAGACCCGTTTGGTAATCGCATAGAGCTGATGCAGAAGACGGGCTAACTGCTGGCGCTGCACGCCAGAATAGAATTCAAATTTCTGCTTTAGACATTGATAAATAATCAGAAAATCTTCGAGTTTTCGAAAACCTCACGATATCCTGTGTATGTTAGAGGGTGAGTTACTCAAGCAAGCTCACCTCGGCACAGGAGTCCCCGCAGATGACCATTCTCAGTTTGCAGCACTTCAACCTTCCAATCGCCCCTGACGGGGATAAGCTCGCGCGTGAGTTTTATGTAGACTTGCTGGGCTTTGAAGAGATTGAGCGACCTGAGAGCATACGGCACCGTTCAGGTGGTTGGTTTTCCGTGGGTTCTGTCAATTTGCACCTGACCGTGCAAGGCCCGTTCGTCGCCAACAAGGTGGGGCATCCGGCTTTCGTGGTGGATGATATCATCAAACTCACACAGCACCTGCGGGATGCGGGCTATGAGGTTTCAGAGGACCCGACCTTCATTGGCTTCCTGAGAAGAACCACCCATGACCCCTTCGGCAACCGCGTTGAACTGATGCAGCCCGAAGACATGGTGCAGCACAAGCTATAGCTTTTTCAGCTCCTGAAGCAGTGCGTTGGTAAGGCCAAGCAGCTTGCCCTCCGGCAGAATATCATCGTGGTTCCACGTCAGCGCGACTTGCCAGTGTGTTCCATTCAAACCTTTGAGATCATAAGTAAAATTCAGAACACCGATCTCGCTACCAGCCTTGAATGCAATGCGTTGCCAATCCGTCTTTTCCGCAAGGCCAGGGTTGAACTGCATGGCTTTGTCATCAGCAATTTCGCCAATCACATCACAAAGTTCTTCTGCACTTGCATACCATTCCACTCCGGTGAGGTATGGGTCTGCCACATCCTCAATCGCCGGCAGAGGGCGTTCCTCGATTTTCTCCAGAATTTTCCGACGCTTAGCAACATCCGCCTGACCGTATTTATCAGCAAGAGCACGATCCGCCTTGAGTTGATAGAACTGGCGAGATGTCAGGAACGGCGTCCGTTCTTCGCGTGTTTCCAGTGCCTTAGTGCCGATGAGGTTAAGAACAACATCCGCAGCCGAGTTATCAGAGGCTGCCATCATGTGCTGTGCGAGCACCTGCAAGGTCACCAGCCCACCACTCATTTTGGCGTAAAGGTTGCTAACTGGATGAGATTCCAGATCTTTCTCGAGCCGAACTTTCTGGTTCCACTTCAGTTCGCCGCTCTTTACGCGGCGCACCAGTTCCTGCATCACAAACAGCTTGTAAGCCGGACCAATCGCCAGTGGCTGATCTGCATTTTTGCTGAAATATTCTACGCCATCTTTGCGAATGAGGAGGCTGGAGGTTCCAGCAATCTCTTGCATCAAAGACAAGCACTCATCAAGATCTTCAACCTGATATAGCGCAGGTCTTATGAATAAGCCTTTGATTTTGCCAGACCTTTCCCGCTCCAACAACACGACGATCTTAAAGTGCGTTGTTTTGACGAGAAATGCGTTTTTTTGCGTTTCTTTGCTGATTTCTTGCGCTGCTCCGTAAGCAGCGAGCGCATCCTCCAAAGACCGCTTCAGCCCCTGCTCTCCCACCAGCGAAAGGAAGCCAGCCGTGAACATGGACAGGTCTTCTCCATTGCCATTCCAGAGCTGAAAGAGGAGATCCATGTCAGACGTGTTGCGCAAGGCAATCATCTCAGGCGTGATCTGTTTGGCGGGGGAGAGGTTCTCCAGCGCATCCTTTATGCTCAGGATAGGATCAAGAAACATCTCTTTCAGGGTGCGCATTTCAAATCGCCTCAGGTCAGCCAGCTGGGAATCGTCCCTCTTCTCTTAAAGAGAGCGCATGAGATTGGCAAAGCCTGTCTTCTCTCTTTAGCAAAAGGCCACAGTTGGGCAACCTGAGAGGCGGATACTTAGTCGCCTCAGAACAAATCATACCTCGCTCTATAACCAAGCAGATCTGCCAGAATAAACCGGGCTCGGAAGCTGTTAGGTTTGGCCCGCATGCCCTTTCGCAGATTCCCGAGCACGCTATGAGGTTGGTATTGTGGAGATCAGTGTCGTTCTTCCGGTTCACAATTGCGGCAAATATCTGCTGCCCGCATTGCAGAGCCTAAAGTACCAGAGCTTCCCTCACTTTGAGGTGCTGATGATCAATGATCACTCCTCTGACGGATCAGAGGACGTGTGTGCAGACATTGCCACTGTCGATGACCGGTTCAAGCTGCTGCATTCCCCTCATTTCGGAATGGCTGGCGCCCTGAATTTTGGCATCACACAGGCCAGTGGAGTTTATATCGCCCGTATGGATGGCGACGATCTGTGCAGACCGGAGCGGTTTGCCAAGCAGATTGAATTCCTTAAAGAAAACCCGGACATTTCGTTTCTCGGTACCTTCGCTGATCAAATCAACGATCATGACAGGGTCATGGGCTCCTTTGACTTTCCAGAGGATGATTTCGAGATTAAAGCGCAATTGGATCGCGGTCAGAACACCTTCGTTCACCCCTCCATGATGATGCGCCGCCGCGCGCTTATGGACCTTGGAGGCTATCGCGAGATCTTCACGATCTGTCAGGATTATGACCTCTGGTTACGCGCGCAGGACAGGTACTCCTTCGCCAACCTGCCAGAGCGACTTGTTGCCTATCGCGGGTTTCCGGATAAGCGTGATCTGACCAACAGGTTCTGGAAGCATTTTTACATCACCCGCCTTGCAGAAATCAGCGTGCAGCAACGCCGCGCCGGGCACCGCGATCCGGTGGACCAGATGGCAGATGAGTTCGATCTGGAAGCCATTGATGAGCGGCTTGTGCGCGAGCGCCTCATCTCCGCACGGCAGGACTATTACTGCAACAAAAAAGCCTTTGTGGATCGCAAGTCATTGAACTCAATGGATATCGATCAGGTCAAAGCCTTCCTGCTCAACAATAAGGAAAAGTTCAACAAAAAAGCCCTGGGCCAGGCCTTTGGGCTTCTGTTTGATCAGGCCATGCGGATTGAAGACACTGAAAGCGCAGAGGTTCTTTACAAACTCCAGCGCGAAATCTCAAAGAGCAGGCACCTCAAGTCCCTGCTTTCTAAACCCAACAAACTCGTCAAATACGCCCTGCGAAAGCGACTGGAGGAGGAGGCATAGTCTCGCTACGCCGCTCTTTTGCTCTCCTCTGACTATTTCTTTTTCTTGCCGCTCTTAGGTTCCACATCATCACCGAAGAAGTCTTTCTTCTTCTTTTTGCTGAGAGCGGCTTTTGCTTTTTCAGACCGTGTTTTTGGGTACTCATCTTCCATCTTTAAGGCGGCGGCCTTGATCTTAGGAATGAGCTTCCAAGCTTCGTCAATTTTCAACTCTCGGTGCAGCGCTCCGATGTCTACGATCAGGGCCTTAAAGGCTTCTCTATTGTTATAATACTGCGTCAGCGGCGCTCTTTCTTTCGCCAGCTTCTGCTTCTCTCTTGAACTGCGAGCCGCTTTTCCTTTTTGGCTCAGCTCCTTTTCCGCAGGCTCGAATTTTTTATCCAAACCAACCATGATTTCACAGGCGTTGAAAACGACTGTTTCCATTTCCCAGATTTCTTTCTTATTGGCCTTGGCTTGTTTTTCTTCTGCGCTTAGATGTTCGTCAGAGTTTGCGCGGAGCTCTTCTTCAGCCGCTCTTTCTGCCTCAGCAGCAGCTTGCCGTCGTTGCATGACCGCCAGTTCGTCTTCGAATGTGCCCTTCTTCTTCTTCCCAAGAGCAGCTTTCACTTTCTCGCTTCTGGATTTCGGGAACTCATCTTCCATCTTCTGAACGGCTGCCTGCAGCTCTGGAATGATATCGCGGATTGGCTTGATATCCTGACGACCGATATGTTTGTTGACCAGTGCCATAAGCTTTTTCACTTCAGCGCTATTCGAAACAAAGGCATTCCGTTGAGGCGGGGTTTTAAGGTTTTCATCTTTGGCATTCAAATCAGCAAGTGACTGGCTCGCCATATCGACAATATGCTCAAACCCTTCAATTTCTTTCCGAGTCACTGCGGCTTGCTTGAGACACTCATCAAGGCTGTCGAAGTAAACCTCAATCTTTTCCAGTTCAGCTTCGCCCTTGGGATCATCATCCTCATAATAGAAACCAGAGGCAGTCAACAAGCACTCTCTCAGATTAGCGATGGTGCCTTTATAGAAATCCTTTTCACCCAGATCCTGGAATAAACCTGTATTGTCTTCATATTTGGTTATGCGAGGATTATAGGCTTTGATGCGTTCCAGAAGGTCTGACTTCGGGTTAAGTTCACCCTCAATTGCGTCAGCGCCTTTCAGCTGCTCCATCTGCTCTCTGGCTGCCTGGAAAAGGTTGTCCATAACATCCAGATCCTGATCAATGGCGCGCAAGGCGACTTCGACGACCTTCTTGTCCATATTGGCAAGCGCGATGAGGCCCACCTTGAAGGTGTTACACTGTTCTTGAGCATCCGCATAGGTATCAGCGAAATCCGCATAGTGGCCTTCGACCTCAAGATTCTCTCGGGCCCACTTATCAAGCTGTTTCAATTGGCTAAATTTACGGCGCACAACCTGCAATAACTCGTGTCTGCGGCCTGAGGCATCCGTTTGCGCACCGCCCTCACCAGCATCCGGCATGCCAAGTAATGTCCGCATTTTACCAAGCGCAACTTCAACGCCTGCCAACATATCGTCAGCAGCCTTTTTATCGCAGTTGGACAGAACAACCTGATCCTGTGTGAGCAGCGTAAAGGCTTCGTTGTTTGCCTTGTAGAATTCTGCAAACTCATTTGGCTTTTTCTTCAACTCACTTTTTCGGGCCGCGAGCGTGGCAAACGCGCTCTTTACGTTCTTTATGCGGAATTTTACGTCCGCCCCAATACTCTGTATTTCAGCTGCTGCAGCAGCAAACGCTTCCTGCATATCAGCAATTTGGCTATTGAAAGCGTTCAACGCACCCACACTCACGGCCATGCTATTGTCAGCCATAGCCACATTGAGCGCTTCAAGTGCTTTTGAAGCGCGCGCGCGGACCTTATCGAAGGTTCCCAGCTCAACGCTCCAAGCCACAATCTCTGGCCGGCGCTTCACCAAGTCCTGCAGTTTCGCAGTAGCTTCCTTCGCTTTGATGTTAATGCCAGAAATATCATTATTTCGAATTTCCTGAGCTTTAGCAAATAGCTGCTGCATCTGCATCAATGCAAACTTGGCAGAGGAAACATATTGCTGAAGTTGCTCGCAATGCGCTTCTTTATCCTCTCTATTCTCCTGAGAACAAGCCATTCCATCTTCTTGGTATGACAGAGCACCCTGATAGACGGTCTCAAACTCCGCTCCATTGACGTCCTGACATATCGGACGCCAATTGGCATTACTTGTATTGATGGCTGTTTTCAGGCTATTCAGATCTTCCCTCAAACGGGCCAGACGCTGCTCCAGAACATCGCCGGCGCTTTCCTTCTCAGCCGAAATGATTTCCGCTGTTTCAGCGTCGTTATGTCCTTGAGCGGTCAGAGCAACTTTCTTCATGCGCATATGCATGGTTCGCCCTGTTTCGATCAGGCTATCAAGCTTTGGCAGCGCTTTTTTAACGTCTGAATCAAGCCAAAGACCCTGATAAATATCCTGAGCTCCATCAAGGGCAGATTTCGAAAGCTCAAAAGCCTCCTCAAACTCGGTCGAATGTTTCTTGGACCAACCAGTCTGGTCTTGTTTATGATCTTCCTGAATTTTCTGATGTATGTTGAAAATTGCATCACCGCGTTCGTTGAGCGCCACCTCTTCTGCAAAGACATCACCAAGAGCTTCGACATCTTCAAAGGCATGCGCCCCTTTTGAAACCAGACCGAACTCCACCTCATCAGCAGTGGCTTTCTTCGCAGTCTTGGCATTCTTCGGCGCTTCGAAACACTTGGGCATGTTGCCGATAGCAGTCTTCATCTGATCGATGGCTGTTTTGGCGTCTGCAACACGGTTTTCAGAGAGCAGCAACTTGGCTTCCTGCCCCAGTGTCTCCACCATGGTCTGGTAGCTTAAAAGATCAGAAAGCTGTTCTTCATAGGGGATCTTATTACGCTGTTTGTAATAGGTGCCAGCTTCTTTGAGCAGATCAGAGACTTGATGAACATAATTATCCAGCTTGAGCGCAGTTGAAACACCACGGTCAAGAGTGTCACTCATGCCCTTCAAGCTAAGCTTTGCATTATCGAGGCAATCATTTGCAGCATCAATGTCTTCACCTACAGCCGCAAGTTCTGCTTCATTCAGGTAATCATCGGTTTTCTGCTCAAAATTCTCGAATATCTTGAGCTGTTCCTTGTCAATGATCAGATGGGCCTTTGCCGTAAGACTTCCGAACTCAACATAAGCCTGTGCCACCGCAACCTGAACGCCTTCTGCTGTATCAAGCGATACCTCAAGTGCCTCTGGCACTTCATCTCCATAGGAAGAGTCAGTATCGGCCTCAGAAGGATCAATACTGCAGACCTTGAGCATGGCATTTGCCCATGCATCAACCTGACTGGACTGTTTTTGAGTACCAGCAGTTTCATTTGAACCGGAAGGGATATCGGAACCAGCCATAACGGACCTCTTGGCGCACTAAAATACCTTAATGCGGGATATCACTTACGCCATGAGATAATGTTTCGCCAATCCCCCTCTATCGAGCGAATATTTATTAAAAAAGCTGAATTGAGTGGCCCCTTCCCTCACAAAAAAGCCCCCCGCCAAATCAAGCGAGGGTCGTGGGAGTTTTTCTGCCCGAGATGTGCCTCGTACCGAGTTGGAGGGGCGTTTGGCTTTGGCTGTTTGTTGTTTTCAGGCACCGCTGGGGACAGTGCCTGATGTTTTTGTTGGCGCATTCTTTTTCCGAGAGCCCTAGATGTGTTCTGGGGTTCGGTTAGCTCATTTTTCTATACGCGCGGGGAGAGCCTGACGGGCTATGCTGCCGACGACGGGGTCGGCGAGCAGGGCCGGGCCTTTGCTGGTTGGGTCGGTGTAGCCCAGGTCATTGCTATTGGTGCCGAGGCCCCGCTCAGAATGTCCTTCCAAAATGACCTTTCCGATCTTGTGAGTGCGTGCGCCTAACTCGCGGTGGCCGTAGCCGTGCTCGATGCCGATGGCGCCCCGAGCGATGCCCTTGCGAACCAAGGCCTGCCCGCTGATGCGGTTGCTTGGGGAGATGACGGTGATCCAGTCTCCGGTTTTGATTGAGAGTTGGTCCGCATCCACCGTGTTGATGGCGATGGCGTTGGAGAGTTTCAGATCATCCAGATACGGATTGCCTCCGGTGCTGGAAGAGCGCAGCTGAGATTTGGTGCTGACAACGCGGAACGGCCATAGATCCGGCGGGAAGGCTTTGTCCACTTGAGTTCCGTCGGCAAAGCTTGGGGCCTGCCATGTTGGGCAGCCAGCAAACTTCTTGCCCGTCATGGAGTTTCGCGCGGTGCCAACAGTCTCGTTCCAGACCTGAATACCCTTTTTGTAGGAGCGAGCGAAGGTGTCGCCCTTGTAGGTTTTCGCTGCATCCTCATAGCGGCCACCTCTGTTGTAAACATAAGCAACACGGCGCCATTCATCTGGCTTTAACGTGCTTTCCAAGTCCGCGCGGATACGATCCACACCGGTGATCGTCATGTCGACGTCATCACTTTCCGGCACTGCACCGCCATCAAACGCCACGTTGGCTCCAGCCCGCATCCAGAAATCCTCTGAGCGGTGCAGCGGGTGCAGGTTACCGTCGGCATCCGGGATGGCTTTTTCTCCAAAGCCCGGCAGGTCCATGCGTTTGGCTACGTCGATGAAGAAGTTGTCCATGTCCATGTGGCGGCCATCTGGTGTTTTGCCAGTCTGGCAATCTACCACCGGCCAGCGGGCCGTTGAGACCTTGGTTGGCACACCGCCCCAGGCAGACGCCCAGCCCCATGCCTCGTAGAACACACGGTCCGGCACGATATAATCTGCGAAACGAGAAGTTTCGTTGATGAACGGGTCAATGGCGATGAACAGCGGCAGGCGCTTGGTGTCTTTGATCTTCTCTTTGACGTCGTTTTCCATGCCCGCAACACCGTAGACCGGGTTGGAGGACCATGTGATCACGGCTTTGGCTTTGTAAGGATACCCTTCCAACACAGAGGTGAGCCATTGCGCGCCCATGGGTTGGGTGAAGGAATGCCATGGCGCCTGCGCAGGGTATGGGTTCTTGCCATCCGCAACCAAGCGCTTGAACTCGCTGGTTTTCTCGTAGGCGAAGCCACCGCGGCCTGCATCCACGCCTTTCACCTTCACTTTGCCGGGGAAGGCAAGCAGGTTATAGCGTGGGCCTTTCTGCACATCCTTGAAGCGACCACCACCTGCTGTGGTGCCGCCTTTGGCGTTGAGGTTGCCGACCAGTGCGTTGAGCATGACGATGGCGTAGGCGGTGTAAAAGCCTGCTGCATGCATAGTGCCGCCGTGGCAATCGGCAGCTGCCTGTTTGCCAACGCTGGTGAAATCGCGTGCCAGAGAGATGATGCGTTCTTCCGGTACACCGCAGTCGGTGGAGTATTCAGCAAGTGTTTTGCGCAGTGCCTCCCGGCGCAGCAAGCTCAGACTGGTGGCTACGGGCACAGTAGAACCATCCAGAAGTCTCACGGTTCCCTGGTGGAACAGTGTGGCAGGGCGGCCCTTTGCAGGAGAAAGCTCTCCCGTTTGCGCATCAAGGCACATTGGTGCTTTTTGAGCATCTTCTTCCAGATCAGCTGTTACCATTCCTTGCCGCAGGAATGAGCCGCCTTTTGGATGCTCGGGATCATCAATGACCAGATGCGTTGCATTGGACCAACTGGCCTCCCCTGCCGTCTGAGCTGCTGCGCCAGACGGTTGAGCCAGAAACTTGGCGTCATATCGTTCGTTTTCCATGATCCAGCGGATCATGCCCATCACCAGAGCCCCATCGGTGCCCGGCCTGATAGGAACCCATGTGTTGTCCTTGCCAAACGCATGATTTTGAGAGTTGGTGAGAACAGGGTCCACCACTGCATATTTGACCCCATCACGCCCACGGGCAGCGCCCATCAGTGTGCCTTGCAGCTTGTAAGGGTTGCCTGCATTGCCCGGGGCCGTGCCGATAAACAGCATGTACTTGGCATGGCGATAGTCCGGCTTCAGGTGTGGCTGCTTCTTCAAGTTATCCAGCATGGCCGCATAACCAGCCCGCATGGAAAGGCCGCAATAGGAGCGGTGCCCTACGAAGTTGCGGGTGCCGTAAGCCATTTTGGCAAAGCGGGCGGCCATCATCAAACGACCGTTTTTAAACACCGGGATCACCACCAGCTGGTTGGCTTTGGGACCGTACTCCGGATTTTCCGGATCGAGCGGTGTCTTCAGGTCGCGGATCGCGCGCAGGCCTTCCACATTGCCTTCACCAAACAAGTCACCGCCCTCTACGGTTTCTTCAATCAGCTGGTCCCAGGAAATCTCCTTCCACTGGCCGCTGCCGCGTTCGCCAACGCGTTTCATTGGCTTGAGAATACGCTCCTTGCTATTTTGCTTGGCGATGGCAGCATTGCCGCGCCCGCAGGCAGTGGAGCGTCCGGCAAGGCCTTGCTCACCATAGGCAGACAGGCCGGTGATCGCCTCTTTGATGGGCGTGTCGTATGGAATGTGCGGATTGGTGGAGAGTGGGCTGTACGGGTTTCCGGTGGCGCGCAGAATATCACCAGAGGCTTTGTCTACCCGCACACGGATGCCGCAAACGCTGGTGCAGCCCATGCACATGGTGTAGCCAACCCGTTGATCCGGGTTGAGGATCACCTCTCCAGTGGATGTGTCCACCTTGTATTCCGGTGGTAAAGCACCACCGGCAATGCCTTTGGCTTGCGCTGAACCCATTACACCTTGGTAAAAATTTTTGCCTGTTTCAGCAAAGCCCCAGAAGGCAGCGCCAGTTGCGCCAAGAGCGGTTGCACCTTGAAGAACACCACGGCGAGAAATAGTCATAACTGGCTCTCCTTAGGCTTGAGTTTGCTTGCTGGCACGCACGGCCAGCAGGTTGATGAGAAGCGTCACAAAAATCAGACTGAGGATCAGCAGCCCTGCGGACCCGGCCAAGGCTTGCAGAGCGTCCTGAGACAACGCAGCTTCATGGCCGTAAAATGCGGTCTCGGTTTTGGACATGAGCTGCGCCCCGTTGAAGGTGGACCAGCGGAAAGCCAATGCGCCAAACACGGCCAGCGCTCCACTTACACCGCGCAGCAGCAAAGAGGCCCTTGCACTCACAGCCAGAACCACTGGAACCACGACACCTGCGATGATGAACGCACCGAACAACCCAACAGGGGCATAGTCAGCCGCCAGAGTTGAGAGGTTGGTGTCGGTCAGCATCCAGAGGCCAAACGCGACCAGAGTGGCAGCACCTGTCACCACCAGCATGTAGCGGCCTTCCTCCTTCTCACCATTGAGGCTATCAATGGTCATGGTGGCACCGGCACCGCTCATAAGAGCGGTCAGAATGAGCACAACAGGAAAGCCGAGTGTGTTCCACACCGGACGCGCAGCGACCACGCTCATTTCACCAGCGGTGTACCCTAAAATGCAGAGGGCCAGAGCACCGACAATCATGGTCAGCATGCGTTCACCGCCGCACATGGGCGCGTTGCCGCGACGGCCAGTCATGAACGCCAGCAAAAGCGTGGAGGCGATAAACAACGGCAAGAACCAGCTGCCCCACCACATGATGGAAGCGGGCGCAGAGCCACTGTAGAAGTGTATAAAACGTGCAGGCTGGTGCAAGTCCGCCAGCAATGGCAAACCGGAGGCCAATGCAAAACTGGCAGCTACAATCAGCGCGCCTTTGGCTTCTGCAACGCGCACAAGACGAGCATAAGCCAGCAGCAACGCAGCACTTGCCCCCGTACCCACCAGCAGGAAGTAAGCGACCGCCCAGGGCCGCCAGACGGCTTCATGATCAAAAGACATCAGGTCAACAGCAGGCATAACTCACACCTCCCCATGTGCAGGCGTTTCAAGACCTTGGCGCAAATCACGGGCACCACCACCAACCGCTACGGTTGAGGCAAGCCTGTCATCCAGCCCAATGTAATAGACGTTTGGTCCTGTCTTAAATTCCGGTCGCAGGCCCTTGGTTTCATGCTGCGCCATCAGCTTGCGGATTTCGCTTTCCGGATCATTCAGATCGCCAAATACACGGGCGTTGCCAACGCAGGTTTCAACGCAGGCCGGCAGCAAACCAACAGAGGTGCGATGCACACAAAACGTGCACTTATCTGCAACGCCGGTTTTGTGGTTGATGAAGCGCGCTTCATATGGGCATGCCTGCACGCAGTAGCCGCAGGCCACGCATTGCTCGGCATCCACCACCACAGCGCCCTCATCGGTTTTATAGGTGGCATTGACCGGACACACCGGAATGCACGGCGGCTCGTCACAATGGTTGCACAAGCGCGGTAACACGGCCTGACTTGGACCATCCGGGCCATCCAGCTCGTATGTAGGGACAGCGGTACGGTGCTGGCCTGCGGGCACGTCGTTTTCAATGGTGCACGCCACGATGCAGGCCTGACAGCCGATGCATTTACGCAGATCCACCAGCATGCCCCAGCGCTTGGGCTTTGCCTGTGCGCTTGCAGCTGCCGGCGCTGCCATCGCAGCTGTTGAGCCTGCCATGGCCAGTTTGAGGAACTCACGTCTTGAATTCATGTCTCCCCCCGGAGTGTCACGGTTTGGGTTGTTCCCAAGCTACCGGGAGGCCAACAACAAAAATATTGGGGAGGTTATCTGCGGGCTTAGGGGAGTTCCCCTAGATGGGCGGGGCAACACCAGAGACCAAGCCCTTAGTCATCACAGGTGCACGTCTCATTCGTCCATAGGAGAGCAGCCATAAGCATGCTGCACAAACAAATGATCGTGGTGAATAAAGGAAAACAAACATGCCCGCTATCAATCTTACCGCTGCCTGGCAGGCCGTGCCATCAGGCGTCTGGCAACCTCAACATCAGGTCGCTGGTGTTTGGAGAGACATCGATCGCGAAACATCAATTGCCTCAATACCGTTGGTGCGATCCGCACCGGGAGCTGGTGACCGCCCGATTTCTGGTCGTTTTACTGTGCCAGTTCATTCCACCTATCAGGCGCGCGTCTCTCCGCTCTCGCCCAACCCTGTCCGCCTAAACTCTGTTTAACCGTTTAGAGGAGCGAAGCTGTATTTTTTAATGCAGCTTCTCTTCAAGCAAATTGCATCATGAGGCAGTCGCTCTTATACAGATCAGAAGGTTTTTCAGAATATTCTTTTCTCCAAGGGTTCCTCATTTGGGCATATTGATTATTGCCGTTTCAGGCATGCTTGCCGGGGTATTGTCCGGCATTGTTGGCACAGGGTCATCCATCATCCTGCTGCCTATTCTGGTGGTTGTGTTTGGCACCAAAGCGGCCATTCCCATCATGGCGATTGCAGCACTCATCGCCAATTGCGGGCGCGTGATTGTGTGGTGGAGTGAGATCAACTGGCGCGCGGTGTTCTTTTACGCGCTGCCGAGCATTCCCATGGCTGCTCTGGGCGCGAACCTGCTGATTGCTATTCCGGAATCCGTTGGCAGCACCATCCTTGGCCTGTTCTTTCTGGTGCTCATTCCCGTGCGCTATTTGCTGCGCTCCAAAAACATCGGCTCCAAACCAATCCACCTTGTGTTTGGTGGAACGCTCATCGGGTTCATCACCGGACTGGTCGCCTCCTCTGGCCCATTGAGCCTTGCCGTGTTTTCATCCTTCGGCCTCGTCAAAAGCGCGTTGATCGCAACAGAGGCGGCGGCCTCCCTGTTCGTGTTCGGCTCCAAGGCCGCGACCTTCAGCTATCTCAATGTCATGAGCACGGACATCCTCATTGGCGGGGCACTGGTGGGCGGGTCGATCACCCTTGGCACCTATGCAGCCAAAGCGATCCTGAACAAGCTCAGTTCAAAGCATCATGACCGGATGATTGATCTGGTTCTGGCAGGCTCCGGCATCTCCATGATTATGCCTTGAATATTGCAGGTCGCACCCTACAATCAGCACAATTACAGGTTTACTATCCCTGCTCTTTCAGCCTCTGACTTTCATTGAGACATTGCGATGCTTCCTGCTGACTATATTGACCTTTACTGCGAGCGAACCGCGCCGGGGTTCTGGAATGAACCGCTGAATGCGCTCAGCAATCTCAGTTTTATTGTGGCTGCTCTTATCGCGCTTTATCTGGTGCGTAAACGGGGCAACCCGAGCATCGCAGAGCTGGTGCTGATCGCGCTTGCAGCGGCTATTGGGGTTGGCTCATTCCTGTTTCATACATTTGCGAACACATGGTCAGAGCTGGCGGACGTTGTCCCGATCTGGAGCTTTGTGGCCTTCTACATCATCACGGTGATCTATCGTGCGACCGGTAAAAACCTGTTCCGCACCTTGCGTGCCAGTACCATAGCGGTGGGCATCACCGCCGCTATTTTCTGGTTCAGTTCGGATGCTGTACTGACGGATATCGATGCTGGACCTGACCCGTTCAACGGCTCTCTGCAATACCTGCCAGCTATGGTCGCTCTGCTCATCGCAACCCTGCTGATGCACCTGCGCAAGCACCCGGCCCGCGCCTATATCACGCTCGCCACGGCAACCTTTGCGGTCTCTTTGATGTTCCGAACCGTGGACATGGCCCTCTGCTTCTCCGTCGCTTTCGGCACTCACTTCATGTGGCACCTGCTCAACGGCCTGATGATCGGCTTCCTCCTCGCAGCGCTGGTTCTCAAGATGCCGCCACAAGGAAAGGCTCAATGATCCGGTTGCGTAATTACATTGCGAACTGGGAGAGCTCACCACTCGCAGGACTTGAACACACACCGTGGGCAATGACGACGAACGCTGCAAGCATCATTCAGGGCATGATCTCTCGCCTTGATAGCTCGTACCGCGTCACCAACACCATCGCTATTCACGAAAGCGCCGTGGTGGAAGATGGGGCGACGCTGAAAGACGCAGTGATCATCGGACCAAACGCCTTTGTGTCCTCCCGCAGCTATTTGCGCGGAGGCGTGTTTCTGGATGAAGGCTGCGCGGTTGGCCCGTTTTGTGAGGTAAAGTCCAGCTATCTGCTCAAAGGCTCCAAACTCGCCCATCTCGGGTTTCTGGGAGATTCCATTTTAGGCGAAAACGTCAATCTGGAAGCTGGCGTTGTTGTCGCCAATCACCGCAATGAATGGGCTGGGAAAGAGATTACGCTCCTTCAGGATGGCAACGAGATACCGACAGGTGTGACAAAATTCGGCTCCCTGATCGGTGACAACAGCAAAGTCGGTGCAAACTCAGTTCTCGCTCCTGGCACCTTGCTCAAACCCGACAGTGTCATCCCCCGCTTGACCTCGGTCGATCAGCAGGCGAAGCAGCTCATACCTGCGATGCTATAAGCTTGTCTCTGGCATTAAACTTTGCGCCTGACGCAATCACATTCAGAATTCTTTCCGCACACTCTTCCGCACTCAACATCGAAGTGTCCAGCTCCAGATCATAAATCCCCGGCTTATGAACCTCTTCCTGCCAACGAAGGACGGGTAACGGGATTTCGCCTTCCTCATTGGCCGTGAGATAAGTCCCATCACTGCCAGCTCGGCGCTGCATGATCTCTGCCAGTGGGCAAAAGACGCCGACGATCATCACATCCAGCCCTTCCAGCTCCTTCAGATAATGCCCCCAGTTGCCGTCCAGCGTCGCATAGCTGTTGTGGTGGCCCAGATCAGCGATAACATCAAAGCCCAGTTCGGCATGAGCCGCGATGCTTTTGTAAAGCGCGTGATAGGAGCGGGAGATAAAGTCTTCCAGATCAGTCCTTTCCCCTCCCGGACGCAGACCTATCCCCGGTTTCATGTGTTCCGGGGTCATGTGCTTAACGACGACGTCCACACCGAGATTTATCCAGGGCTCATCTGCCTGCTTTTGCAGTGCTGATACAATGGAACTCTTGCCAGACCACGGTGTTCCATTGAGCAACACAATCCGCCCTGTTTCCATTCACCAGTCCTCCCCGTTGCCATCAGCATAACAGATTTGCACGGAGAGACAGCGGATGCCGAGGGACTGCCCCCAATACACCCTCGGCGTTAGGGTTGAGATCAGCTCCCCCCCGGCGCTACTATTTTTTGATAAACAGGGTCACGCCCATAGAAATGTGGAGGCCAAACAGGTTTTCTTCCAGCGGTGTATCTTCCAGTGAGTCCAGCTTCAACGCCTCCGAAATCCGCGTTTAAGCCTCTTCCACGCCGCAACACCGGCCAGACCCCGTTGCGCGGTCGGCACTTTGGGTGAGCTGGTAAACGTCGACGAGGGTTTGCACTTCCAGTTTGGCGAGGACGTTGTGGCGGTGGATTTCTACGGTTTTGACGCTAAGGCCTAATGCATTGGCAATGCTTTTGTTTTGCAGGCCTTGTGCCAGATAACCCATCACCTCGCGTTCGCGGTTGGTGAGGCGGTCTACCTTCACTTTGGCCTGCGCTGTCAGGCAGCATTGGCTGGCGCGGTTTCGGGTCTCTGTGATCAGGTCTTGCAGTTTGTCGAGCAGGCCTTGCTCATCAAACGGTTTTTCCAGTACATCGACGGCGCCAAGGCTCATGGCACGCACACCATCACGCAGGTTCGCAAAGGCAGAGATGACGATCACCGGCAAGTGCTGGCCTGAGGTACGCAGCTTCTCTAAAAGCCCGAGGCCACTGGTGCCCGGGATGCGCATGTCGGTGATGATGACGCCAACGCAAGGGCGTAGATCAGAGCTCAGAAAATCATCAGCACGCTCAAAATCAACAGCCTTCAACCCGACAGACTCCACCAGACACACCAGCGCTTCCCGCATGGCGTCATCATCATCAATAATGATGATCACAGGCTCAGCCTCTGGTCCATAAAGCGGTTTAACTGGTTGTTGTGTCATGATTTCCCTCAGTTTGTGAGCAGCTTAGTGGTAGCCTCACTGTTGCGCATGTACCTGCCTCAAGCATCGGTTTCAGGGTCAACTCCCCATCGTGGCTGTCTACAATGCTAAGCGCGGTGGCCAGCCCCAAACCCAGACTGCCCTTGCTGGAATAAAACGGCTCAAACACCTTATCCTCCAGCTTTTTTGGAATGCCAGCCCCTTGGTCGCACACCATAAGCTCACAGGCTTCTGCAGTCTGTTCCAGCTGAATGGAGATCACTCCATCCTCAAGGCCAGCTTCCACCATAGCATCAAGCGCGTTTTGCAGCAGAACCACCATGACCTGCCGCAATTGCACATCATCACAGCAGACGAACACAGGCTCATGGGGTGGGTTCCATTGCAGCTGACAGGCATGTTTGGCGGCGAAAGTGCGCATCAGCATCACCGTTTCATCCACCAAATCGCGCAGGTCCACACGCCGCCGCGCCTCTGGCTGCTTGTTGAGGAAGCTGCGCATGGAGTTGATGAAGTCGGAGGCCCGATTGGCTTGCTCGGAGATGCGGGTCAGCTGTTTTTGCAGCGTTTCTTCATCCGCCGTACCACGGTCCAACCGCTGCCGCAGACTGTGGGCGAAGGTGGAGATGGCCCCAAGCGGTTGCTTTAGATCATGCGCCAGACTGCTGGCGAGGATGTTCATGGAAGAGACACGCCCGGCATGGGCCAGCTCGCTTTCTAGTATCAGGTTGCGTTGCAGTGCGTTCGCCAGCTTGTCACTGGCCGTTTCCAGCTGGCGCGAGCGGCGGCGGACCAGAAATTCCACGTGCCCTACATGCAGCAGAAAAGCTCCGCTGAGCAGGATAATCACAGCAAGCAGAAAGTAGTTCCGCTCCACCCAGTCCTTCAGGATCTGCCGCAAGTCCTTGTTGTAGGGATAGAGCGCCAGATCGCGGTAAACGCGCTCAACCGCAGCATAGGAAACCGGTGCAATCCAGTTGGCGTGGCCGAGCCATTCATCCGTGCAGGCGCCATCCGGCATGGAAAGCAGAGCCTGCGTGATGCGTGTTGCCAGCTGAGGCGAAACGCCGGGCACCTTCAAAAACGCCCAACCCGGATAAAGTTCCGTGGTTCTGGCACAGGCGAACTCCGGATCATACTGCTGACCCAACACGCGGATTTGCGTTTTGTCCAGCTTGCCAGCGGCACTCATGCTCTCCAACAGACAGGCGCGTACAATGCCGATCTGCACGTCTCCCTTGACCACCGCTTCCACCACCGTTTGCTGCGGAAAGCCCAGTGGTTTAACGCGCAGGTCAGGCTCATCGCCAAGACTTTGCTGCAGACTGTGTTTGGCAGCAAGATATCCGCCAAAAGCTTCTGTCGAGACAACGCCCGCGCTTGCGCCTTTCAGCTCTGTCAGCCCAATGATGCCACTGTCCGTTCGCGTGAAAATCACCGACCCGAGGTCGTACATTTCATTTTTATTGACGTGAGAGCGTGCGCTGGCGATGCGGCTGACGCCCGCAATCCGTTCCAATTGAAACGAGTGGCCGGGATTGGTGATGATGAAGTCCAGCTGGTCAGCTTGCTCAGCGATTTGTTGAAGGGTCAGAGGTAGATAGGAGAACTCCACATCCGGCAGTTCACGTTGTAAATGCTCAATGGTCGGTGCCCATGTGCGCTGGGTTTCCAAACTGCCGCGATAGGACAGGATGCCAACACGCACCATGTCAGAGCGCGCAAACACTGGACTGGCCATCAGTTGGAGTACAACCAGCACGGCAAGAAAAAATACAACACAAACAATGCGCTGAAGAAAGCCTCGCATGCAGCAGTTCCCAGGCTCAACGTATATTAGATAATCCGAAACAAACAGCGATCCTGCCGAATTGCAATAGGTACTTCACCTGGGGCGACGAAGCGCGGCAGGTTGTACCGCTTCTGCATTTACTTGGGGCCTGCCCTGTAGTTTACTCTGGGGAATGAAACTTTCACCTCTGCTGATTTTGAACACTCTGCCATTTACTACAATCTATTAGGACCAGAACACCATATGATCGGCTATATCACTTTAGGTACCAACGACTTAGACCGTGCCTGTGCATTTTACGACGCCATTTTTGGGAAGATGGGAGCAACACGGGTCTTTGAAAACAACCGGCTTTATGCCTGGAGCTTTGGCGAGGGTAAACCGCTCATCGTCCTCAACACCCCGTATGACGGTCAGGACGCGTCCATCGGCAACGGCACCATGGTGGCTTTGCGGGTGGAAGACCGCGAAACCGTCGAGACCCTGCATACACTCGCCCTGCAACTGGGTGGCAAAGATGAAGGCCCTCCCGGCCCGCGCGGTGAGGCATTTTATGGGGCTTACTGCCGCGATCTGGATGGCAACAAGCTCAACTTCCACTGCTAACGGCCTTCAGATGTATCACAAAGCACAAAGGATTTGGCGAACCTGCGTAAACATGGCATTGGAATGATTATTCAGAGATTTCAAGTGCTCATACGGAAGGCCGCCAATGCTACGTTCTCTTCTTCTCACCGCGACTTGCGCAGTTTCGCTGCTGTCTCCTCTTGGAGCACAGGCTGATGAAGCAGAGAACGCCTTTGTGGAAGCCAATATCCTGTCGATCTTTTACCACGAGGTTGGCCATGCGGTGATTGACCAAATGCAGGTGCCGATCTTCGGGCAGGAGGAAGACGCCGCAGATGTGCTCTCCGTACTGATGATTGACTGGCTTTATGAGGAAGAGGCCGCGCAGGAGCTCGCCTTTGACAGCGCGTTTGGCTACATCAACGATCCCGAAGGGGAAGATGAGGTGGCGTGGTGGGATCTGCATGGACCTGATCAGCAGCGCTACTACAACCATATCTGCCTGTTTTATGGGGCAGATCCGGATAAACGCGCTGAGTTGGCTTCAGACCTGGACCTGCCGGAAGACCGGGCAGAAATGTGCCCGTTTGAGTACGAGCAAGCTGCCAGCAGTTGGGGCGCTGTGTTTGATGAAATGAAGCCTGGCTCCGGCGTTGCGATGACTTTTCAAGCGGGGACTGGTGCGGACGCCAAGGTCATCAATCACGTGCTTTCTGAGGAAATCAAAAGCCTGAAAGACGACATGTCTCTGCCCAACGAGGTCATCGTAAAGGTGGAAAGCTGTGGCGAGCCGAATGCGTTTTACGATCCTGAGGAGGTCTCCATCTCCTTCTGCACCGAGTTCATCCCGCACCTGAGATCCCTCTATCAGTCCAATCTGCAGAACTGATGTGCTTGTGTACTGGGGGTCATAACTTGAGCCCCAGTTTGCTGATCCAACTGTGGCGCATATCTCGAAGAGTCCATTTCAGCTCATCACTCGGGATGAAATACCCGCCGATGCCAGAGGAAAACAGCAGGTCATACGCGCGCTCGGTTGATTTGTGCAGCGCCTGCTCAACCTCTTCAGCAGAGCCCTCCGGCTTGATGGGGATCATCATACAGATGGTTTCGGGCTCCTGCTCAATCACCTCAACGCGTACACCTGCGTCAAACTCATAACCCATTGTTTCGCCAATTGTTCCTTTCGGATCTGCAATCAAGCGCTGGCGATACGCAGGATCGTTGATCATCCGTCGGTAGTCTTGCTCCGCAAAGTCGCTGTTATCGCGGTCTGTCATGCTTCCCTCTTCCCTTTCGCGATGGAAGAGCGGATGCCGAGCAGCTTGACCTTGTTATAAACCGAGGCAACCCAGACAAACATCTCCCCGCTGGACCACAAATCCATCTGGTTGAGATCCAATGTTGTATCAAGTGCACCCTCTTGTTTGGCAGGTGGAATAGTCAGATAAAGCGTGTCTTTGCTCTGCTGGATGATCCGGACTTTAACGCTGGGATCAACCTTCACTCCCAGCTCTTTAAGCGCAGCAGCTGCATCGCGCTGTGCCAGTTTCGCGAATGCCGGATCCTCCCACATGCGCTGGGTCAACAACAACTCAAAGTCTCTTTCCATTGCTGCTCTTCCTGTTTGACTGCATAAGATCAGAAAGAGCCTAAAGGCAGGACCTTAAGTCTTCGTGGTAACAAGTTTTGCATCTGAGAGGATGACTTCAATTACTGCTTTTGCTTCTCTTTGTTCCTCAGCGATATTGTCTTTTCTGGCGTAGTAGAGCGTGCGAACTGCCTTCCAGAGAGCCCAGCCTATGGCGCGATCCCAGGTATTTTGGTCGATATTGACCGCGGTTTTGAAAATCTCGCGATTGACGCCGGAAAAGAACTTCCAGGTTATAACTAAGTCGCAGGCGGGATCGCCAACCGTGCATAGGCCGAAATCAATAACGGCACTGAGGCGGCCATCCCGTGTGAGGATATTCCCGTTTGAGAGGTCTCCCTGCACCCAAACTGCAGGCTTCTCCCATTTAGACCGAAGCGCTTGCTCCCAGATCATCAGCGCTGCGTCGGCATCAATCAAGTCAGTCACACCAGAGAGGCAAAAACGGGTCTCCTCATCATAGACACTGAGATCACCGCCACGGTAGCAGTTGTGATCTCCGGCTTCTGGTGCGCCTGTGGTATCAGCAGCCCAGAGCGCATGCAGGAAGGCTGCGAGATCTCTCGCAAACTCGTTCATATCACGGATAGATTCTGCAGAGGCTGTCTCTCCCTCGATCCAGCGATAGACCGACCACGGATATGGGTAATCTGCAGTCGGTTTGCCAAGAGCAACAGGCTCAGGAACCGTGACAGGCAGATGTTTTGCCAGTTTCGGCAGCCAGTTAAACTCCTTTTCGACCTGCGGAACATAACCCGCTGCAGACGGCAAGCGCGCCTTCAGCTCGTTGCCAAGGCGGAAGGTGTTGTTGTCCCAGCCGTCCTGCTCAACACGTCTGACAGACAGGTCCCTCCACTCGGGGAACTGCTCATCAAGCATCTTACGCACCACTTCGGGCGCTATCATCAGACGGCCATCACTCATTGAAACTCGCAATCACTTATCAAAATCAGCAATAAAAAAGGCGCGGTCGGGACCGCACCTTAACCTAAGCAGAACTGAGTGAGCTTGCGAAGGGGAAGCCTCAAAACTGAGGCAATCCCTCAAAAACTGTCGCCTTAAAGCGACACTAGGCAACAAACATCAGGTAGAGACCGAACAACGCGGTGATAGCGCCGAGGGCTCGCAGGAACATGCGTCCGCTGTTCCATTCTGTCAGGGAGCCAAGGCCGAGCCCAGCAAGACCCAGCGCAAACGTGGAAACAGAGAAGCCAAGCGCATAAATCAGCAGGCTGCTTGCACTCGCCTCATTTGCGTGCGCAGCGCCGTGGAAGACGGCAAACACGCCAACTACCAGCGCACCCACGACAACCGGAACTTTGAGCGCAAACGCGACCAGCAAGCCAATCAGGATGACAGAGGCGAGGATGCCTGTCTCAACATACGGCACGACAACGCCCATGTAGCGTGCCCAGAACGCCATGAACATGACCAGCGTGAACACTAGCGGCCAGACCAGACGCTTTTTAAGAAGCACCAGCGCAGCCCAGACACCTACACCAACCATGGTGAGGATATGATCCAGCCCACCAAGGGGATGCCACAGACCGTGGAGAAAATCCGCTTTGGCTTGCGCAGTTGAAAAGGCAGCGGCGTGTGCAGGCAGAGCAATCAACATCAATACTGCCAGAAGACCCGTTAAACCGGCAGTCTCTCTCAATTTCATAAGTACAATTTCCAATATTGAGCGCGCAATGCCACGCGCAGTCTATGTCGTCAGGTATGGTGCAGGGTGACCGCACAAGGTGACGCCAAACTGACTTGTTTTCGGTGATCAAGCAATCAAACCACGTTCTTTTGAGAAAATCACACCGGATTGCTTGTAGAAAACATCATTGGAACTACTCAGTGAGAATGCAGCAGTAAAAAAGGGAGCCTGTGAGGCCCCCTAGGTGAGTGTCTTAATGGGTCATCAGAACCGGGATTTTCATATCGTGCAGCACCCGGCGCGTTGCCCCGCCAAACAGGTATTGCGCCAACCGACTGTGGCCGTATCCGCCCATCACCAGCATGTCTGCGTTGAGACGTTCTACCGTGCTCAGCAGCGCTTCTGAGACGGAGCCGGAGACGTTGCTCATCACTTCCAGATGGATGTTGACACCATGGCGCTCGAAGTAACTACGAATATCCGTTAGTTCTGAATGCTTTGGCTCGTCATGCGGCTTGATCATCACAACTGAGACAGTGTCTGCATTTTGCAACATGGACATAGAGGCATGCGCTGCGTTGGAGGCCGGGCCGGAGCCATCCCATGCCACAGCTATGTTTCTGGGCGCAAACGCTTTTTCATAGGCGTGCGGCACAATGAGCGTCGCGACACCAGTGTCAAACACCATCGCCTCAATCATGGCAGCACGCATCGGTTCCGGCTTGGCAGGATCGTCCTGTCGTATCACGGTAACATCACTCAAACGCCCCAGATGCATCAGCTCGTCAAACGTGCCGCCAAGGGTGATGTCCGTGACGCGCGTTTCACCATCCATGCCCGCACCATCAAAGTGTTTTGCAAAGCTTTCCAATGACTTATTAAGTGTCTCGGCGGATTGTTCCTGCAAGCGCTGTTCATAGTCTGGCGGCATTGGCCCGGCCGTGCACAGATAGTAAGAAGTCTCGTAATTGGGAGCCACGCCAATCAGATAGGCATCTGTCAGCTTGGAGAGCTCAACGGCAACGCGGGATGCAACCTGCTCACCAGACGTGTCGGTAAGGATGACGACTGTTTTGATAGACATATCTGAACCTCCAATTGACTCAATTCATGAAGCGCAGAATGCGAAAAGCACCCACCTGTAGGTCGAGTTGCCAAGAATACCCTTCCCGCCTCATAGAGTGATAGTTGGCCCCAAACAGCCACAAGTAAATTGGGTGCTATACTTAGCTTCCTGCGAAATATTATAACCCTGCGTATGCAAGATAACCTCAAGTCAACCTATGATAGACATAGAGACGCGGAGCAATAGGCCGTTTTTACATTTTTAGTATTTAAAGATAAACAACACAAATCTGCCTTATTGTGCAGTCCGTCTGGTGGAGTTCAACGGAATTGGCATAAAGTGAAATGTATCCAGTTCATTGGAGTTGCGTTTCTTTTTCTAAAGCTGAGCATCTGCGTTGAGGGCATTTTTGAATAATCTATAGTCTCAAAATGAGCTCGGATGAACCAATTGAACCAGACATTCCAATCCCCGAACTCGAAAGTCTGTTTGACGCGAGTATTCGTGTGTTTCTGCGGAATGGAATTGTAACGGCCACTATGGACGATGTGGCTGAAGCTGTTGGTGTTTCTACGAAAACGCTCAATGCTGCTTTTGGGTCAAAGCGGGAGTTGGCGGTCTCTGCGCTGCGGTGGTACTACCTAAAATACAGCCAGCAAATGCAGTCGGTTATGGCAATGCATTCGGATGCATACTCCGCGCTGCAAGGGGTGCTGATGGAGTTTACCGAGCTGTGCTGCGATGACCAGAAAGCCGAGAAAGGCCTTTTCTGGCCCGCACTTGTGGACCTAGGTTATGTCGACGAAAACCTCTGGACAGAGTTTCAGAACCTGCAGTTTGATTGGGAAGATCAGATCAGGGATAAGTTGACTCAGTGTCAGGATGAGCTGAAGAACCCGGAAGACATCGAAATCCTCACCACCTACTTTATTATGGTCTTCGAAGGGATGTATGAGATGGTGAAGTTCGGCACGCCGCAAGAAAAACTCTTTAAATTAATTGAGGTTACGCTGGAGGTGCTGGGGAGCAGAATGAAGACGGGCGGAAAGTAATCCCCCTCTCTCAGCCAGCATACAGCAGACAGCCCAATGGAGGCGTCATTGACGCCCCCATTTCAGTGCACAGTGAGGAGTATATCTTTATTTTGCAGTTGCACTGAGGGCATTGCCTAGGGCGAACACGGATGCGAACAGCAGGACAATATCTTTCAAAAGGAACTGTCCCGGAATAACGGAAATCGCCAGCACGCCAGTGTCCGGAATGAACACGCCCGGCGTGGAAAAGAAGAAGCTGAAGGTCAACAGAAACGTGCCGATGGCACCAAGCGCACCGAAGACCGCAAATTTAGGCGCGAAGAAGCGAGTGGTGAGTAAAGCCGCGATAGTCAGCTCGGTAAGTCCGATGAGTTTGGACACAGCTCCTTCGGACAGGAATGAGTAAAGCCATCCAAGAAAGGGAGAATTCTCGACCAGTCCGCGAATTGCTCCGGCCTCATAAGCCGTAAACTTCATGCCACCAAACCAAAGGAACACGAGAATAAGGGAGGCGAAGATTCCGTTTTTCGCGATATCGGAGAACAAAGCACCCAGGGCAGCGTTGTCATCTGATTGAGTGGCAGGCGCGTGAGTAAGATCAGTCATTTCAACGTCCTGTGTTGAATTTGGTAGTGTTTTGCGGCGGGTCTTGCCAGCCTGTGCACTTAGGTATATGTATTGCGGACCGATGTGTCCATAATGAATTATGGACACATCGGTAACATTGTTGTGAGCAGGAATTAATGTGATGGCGAGACCTCGGGAATTTGACCCCCAAGCTGCGTTGGACAGAATACAGAGAGCTTTTTGGGAAAAAGGCTATCATGGCACCTCCATGCAGGACCTGGAGAGGATAACCGAGCTGAAGAAGCAGTCGCTCTACCGGGAGTTTGGCAATAAAGACGCCATGTACGCGCGGGCGCTGAAGCTCTATCACGAACGGGACATAAGCCACCTAGCACAGGTGATCTGCAAGGCCCCGGACGCAAAGCAGCGGTTTGTAGATCTGTTTGCAGCAGTTCTGGAGCCCGTACGCAATGGTGACCGCAGCGGTTGCTTCCTGTGCAACTCCGCCATTGAACACGCCCATGATGATCAGCAGATCCAGCTCAACGCGCAGGAAGGCATCAAGAGCACGCAAGACCTGTTCAACACCGCCCTCGCCGTCTCTGAACCTTACAAGAGTGACGATGCTTTACGGAAGCAAAAAGCCAGTCTGCTGGCAGCAGGTTACTTCGGCCTACGCGTCATGGTGCGCGGCGGCACGACCCTGACAGAGCTGGAAGAGACAGTCAGCGTGCTGGTCAGCACCATTTAGGCGGACCGGGTTTGCTTAGCAGGCACAGTGATGTAGGCGTCGCCTCACTCTATAATTTCAGGACACTTTAAATGGCTGGTTATGTTCTTCACCACTACAATATTATCGACAGGTCACGCATTGAGGAACTCGGGCCCAGATCCCTTCCTATTATCGAAAAATATGGTGGCGAGTTGATTGTCGCAAGCCCAATGAAAACCCTCGCGGGGCCAACAGCCTACACGAATATGGTGATGTACAGGTTCGAGAGTTTTGAGGCCGCTTTAAAGTTCTATAACTCAGAGGATATGACAGAACTCAGGAAGTTCAGCAGCCAGGTTATTGATGGTTTTGCGACCGTCGTTCCGGGGCATTCGGAAACTGAAAGTGTTGTAAAGTCAGGTTATTTCACAAGATGACCTCATATCGCAAATGAAGCGACGGATAGGTGCAAGCCGCTATATCCCGGCATCAAAAAAGGCTGGCAAAGCCTATCACTTCACCAGCCTGATTTATCGTTAGGTCACAGCCTTATACGGACTGCACCTTGTACAGGAAGTCGTCGATCTGCTCGCGAAGGTCAACAACCTCTTGCCGCACGGACGATGCGGTTTTGAAGACCAGATCAGAGGACTGGTTGGTCTTCTCTGCTGCCTGCGCCACCAGCACCATGTTTTCAGAAACGTTCTGCGTACCCGTCGCTGCCTGATGCACGTTTTCAGTGATCTCGGCAGTGGCCGCGCCCTGTTGTTCAACAGAGGCCGCAATGTTGGATGAAAACTCGTTGACTTGCCGGATGCTGGAGGTAATTTCCTGAATAGCTTCAACGGCATCCTTGGAGGAGCCTTGAATCTCCGCTATCTGCTGAGAGATTTCTTCAGTCGCCTTAGAGGTCTGACTTGCCAACTCCTTCACCTCGGTTGCCACAACGGCAAAGCCCTTGCCCATCTCACCCGCACGAGCTGCCTCAATGGTGGCGTTGAGTGCCAGCAGGTTGGTTTGCTCGGCAATGTCCTGAATGAGATTGACCACCTCACCAATACGCTGCGCCGTGCCGTCCAGATCCAACACCTTGGTGTTGGTGGCCTGTACTGCATCGTTGGTTTGGGTGATCACCTTGTTGGTTCGGGCGATCTGCTGCGCGATCTCTTCAATGGAGGTTGAAAGCTCCTCAGAGGCAGAGGCCACTGTTTGCACATTCGCCGTAGCTTCTTCTGAGGCCGCAGAAGTTGCTGTGGTTTGGACGGTTGTGTTCTCGGCAATATCCGCCAGTTCTTTGGAGGTCTGCTCCAGCTCGTCAAACCGGCCGTGAATGACCGTCAAAGCGTTTTCTGCAGTGCCGGAGAATGCCTCAATCAGCTTGGCCGATTGCTTCTGACGCTCTGCCTCGCGCAAGTGCTCTTTCTCGGCCTCAGACTGCAAGCTCTGGCGTTCAGAGACCGCAGTTACAAACACTTTCAATGCGTTAGCCATCTGGCCGATTTCGTCAGAGCGGCCAGTATACTGCACCTCATCAGAAACATTGCCATCAGCAAGAGACTGCATGCGGTGTGTCAGGTTGACGATTGGGCGGGCGATGGAATTGCCGATGAACCATAAGATGATGCAACCAATCAGGCCGGAAACCACTGCTGCAATCAACGCCATATCGCGGGTGTTGCGGGCACCAGCTGTCAGCTCCTCAGTGGTGACGGACATGCCAGCAAACCAGTACTGATCTGTCGTACCCAGTTGAAACTTCTCAAAAATAAACAAGCGGTCACCGACCTCTTGCACGTTCGCCTTGTCGCGGACGCCGTTCATGATGCTCTCAATAACCGGGCGGACTTTCTCGCCCAGAACGGAGCGGTCACTGTGGCTAACCCAGAGCCCGTCTTCACTGACCACTGCCAGACGGCCAGTGTCATAGAAGTTGGCGGCGCCCATTTTTTCCTGCAGCTTATCGAAGTCAACATCGATCACCACAACACCAACGGCCTCGCCTTTTGCGTTCAGGATCGGGTCCAGAACCGAGGCGGAGAGTATCGTTTTACCTTCAACATCAAAGGTGTAAGGCTCGGTCACAAATTGGCTTTTCTGCTGTATCGTCCTGCGCATACGCCGTTGAACATCAGCGCGGCCAATGTCTGCTGTCAGGGACTGAACACTGCCATTTTCTATGTAGAAGTAGGGAACGAACTGGCCAGTGTCAGAAGCGTACTTCTTGCCAACGTAATCAGCATCTTTGCCTGCAACATCCGGTTGAAGGAAGACCGCGATGCCGAGAATGTCCGTTGTGCCGCGCAGGGCTGCTTCTGTCATGAGCGCGATGTTGGTGCGCGAAGCATCTCCGCTGTCGATCTCAGCGCCGTAAGTGCGTGCAAGTGTTGTGGAAATAACCTGCGACTCTTTTAAAAGATCCTGCGCTGTGGCAGCCAATCCAGATGCAACCGAGTTGAACAAGGCCCGGCTGTCTTGCTCAGCCGTTTGCATGCTGAGGTAGGTTCCGATCGAAATTACGAGCGATGAGGCAACGAGAAGAACCGCTGCTGATGCGCTGACAATGCGATGACTTAGTTTCATTTTCTGCTTCGCCATACTGTAGAAATCAGTACGGGTTCCGCCATCTCTCACTCATATGATGCTGGTTTCAACCACCTCTGGTTGATTAGCCCTCTCCTTGCGTAAATAAAACAGTCACTATTATTATAGTTTTGTTAATATTTAACAGAATTTATCATCATAATACATAATAGAGACAAGCTTAAATCAGTTTACATCCCTGACGGAGAACCCGTTTTATTTGACACTACTAAAATAGAACTGGGATCACTATTAGGGTTTATCCATAAGTGCATAATACACATTTTGGAATTAATCTTTGAAAAACTCAAAACTAGGGTGGTACTAGTACCTACATCTTTCACTCAGGGCATCTCATCAACGGCAGGTTGCCGCCACAACTCCGCTGCATGTCTTGGACTGAGGGAATAACTGCATGATCTTGTGCGATCCTGCAGAGGGGGCCAATTTTCTACAAAAAATCGCTGAACCTGTTTGCGTTGCTATGTAAGCTCCAAAACCAAAACGGGGTGAAACCCGCAAGCCTCACCCCAATTCCATCAAACATATCATTACGTTACGCTTATGCAGGCACCTTCTCCGGCTTTGCGTTGTTTTGTGCGTTGCTAAGCGCTGTTTTGCGTCGCTCGCGCAGCCTCAGCGCTTTTTCCGCATTGCCCGCACGGACGTGGCCATACCCGCGTACTTTCACTGGCCAGCTCAGCAGATCATGCGCAGCTTTCTCACCAGCCTCTGCCAGATGGGTGCAGACCAGATCCATGTCTGCCTCATATGATGAGCGCAGTTCATTTGCCAGAACGCGCTCCTCATTGTTGCGGAAGGGATCAAGGAACGAACCGCGCAGACCTTTGAGGCTAGAGAGGACCGAAAATAACTTCATCATCCACGAGCCGAACTCAGTCTTCACCGGCAAGCCAGTCACACGGTCCTTTTTCGCAAAGGGACCGCCCCCAATGTGGAAGCGCACTTCCAGATCACCCTCGAAAGTTTCCGCAAGGCTCTGTTTGAACTGTGGCTGTGAGAACAAGCGCGCGACTTCAAACTCGTCCTTATGCGCCAGCAGACGGAAATATTGCGTCGCGGCGGTGCGAAGTATCAGTTCACCCGCTCCGGCCTTTTTCAGCGCAACCAGCTTTTGACGGTAAAACCTGCCAAGGCTGCTGCCCTGATAATCCCTGAGGCGGTTCACCCGGTCCTCAATCAGCTCTTCCAGTGGCAGAGGCCGGTCCAGCTTCACCACGGTCGCAATCGGTGCCCGTGCTTTGGCAACCCGCTCCGGGTCCAACACCATCAGGCGGCCCCAATTGAAGGCCTCGAAGTTCTTGTCGCGGGCAACACCGTTCAGCTCAATGGCCTGACGGATGGAACCGAGTGTCACCGGAATAAGGCCGCGCTGCCAGGTGGCACCAAACAGCATCATGTTTGCCATCACCGCGTCCCCGCACAGGTCTTTCGCAGCCTGTGTGGTGTCGAAGTAATCCAATCGGTCACCTACTGCCTCTTCCAGTCGCGCCTGCAGGTTGGGCGTGTTGATGTCCCAATCCGGGTTCTTGGAAAAGTCGATGGTCGGCACTTCTTCCGTGTTCACCACCACCTGAGCGGACCCCTTGCGCAGTGTTGTCAGCGTCTCGTCACCTGCTGTCACCACCAGGTCGCAGCCGATCACCACATCCGCTTCGCCAACCGCCAGACGGGCGCTTTGCAAGCCATCGGCGGACTTGGCGATGCGCATATGCGTCATCACCGCCCCGTACTTTTGCGCAAGGCCCGTCAGGTCCAGTGTAGAAACGCGGCTGCCATCCAAATGCGCTGCCATGGAGAGGATCGCCCCGATGGTGACAACACCGGTGCCACCAATACCAGTCACCAGCAGTCCTGTTGCGCCGTTGATTGCGGGCAACTCCGGCTCTGCCAACAGTTCATCGCCAACGCTTTCAATCTGACGCTCTGCAGGTGTGGTGGCCTTTTTCGGCTCTGCACCATGAATGGTCACGAAGCTTGGGCAGAAGCCCTCAACACAGGAAAAATCCTTGTTGCAGCTGGATTGGTTGATCTGCCTCTTGCGACCCAGAGGCGTTTCCAGCGGCTCAATGGAAAGGCAGCCAGACTTCTCACCACAATCGCCACATCCCTCGCAGATGTCCGGGTGAATGTAAGTGCGGACCTTCGGGTCCTCCCACTTGCCGCGCTTGCGCAAGCGGCGGCGCTCGGTGGCGCAGGCCTGATCATAAATCAACACCGTCACACCCGGTATCTCACGCAGATCGCGCTGCACCGCTTCCAGCTCTCGTCTGTGGTGCACCTCAACGCCTGCCGGAATGGATTGAGCTTCCACCCGTTCCACATCCTCGGTCACCACCACCACCTTCTTCACGCCTTCATTGAGCGCGGCGGTGATGAGCTGGGGCACAGATTGCTCCCCATCAACGGGCTGTCCGCCCGTCATGGAAACAAAGCCGTTGACCAGCAATTTGTAGGTCATGGTTGCATCAGCGGCCACAGCCTGACGCATGGCCAGAAAGCCCGAGTGGAAGTAGGTGCCGTCGCCCATGTTGGCGAACACATGCGGCTCATCGGTAAACGGTGCCTGACCCACCCAGTGCATACCCTCGCCGCCCATTTGAGAGGGGGCCTTGGTCTTCACCGGATCATTAAAATACGCAATGGTGTGGCAGCCAATGCCTGCCAGCGCGCGGCTACCATCCGGTACTTTGGTGGAGGTGTTGTGCGGGCAACCGGAACAGAACGATGGACGGCGCACCGGCCCCGGCTTCAGCTTGATCGGCACCGGCACTTTGGCCTTCAGCTCCTCATCCTCCAAAAACTCTGCAATGGCAGAGGCCACCTGATTGGCAGCAAGCACGCCAGAGTTCGGCAACAGACCCTTGCCCTGCACCTTTAACGAAATGCCCGCATCAAACAGGATGGTTTTCAGCTGATCCTCAACAACAGGACGCTTTTCTTCCACCACAAGGATCTTCTTGAGACCCTTGGAGAACGCCTCGATGATCTTCGGGTCCAGCGGCCACACCATACCGATCTTCAGGATGCGGATGCGGCGCTTTTCCGTTTCCAGAGACGTAAGGCCCAGCTCGTTCATGGCTTGGCGCAAGTCAGAGTAAGACTTGCCCGAGGCGATGATGCCGACCTCCGGCTCATGCGCATCGTGGGTGATCTGGTTGATGTTGTTGGCGTGCGCAAAGGCCAGCGCGCGTGGAATCTTCTCTTCCAGCAGCCGCTTTTCCTGCTGCACGGGCAGGTCGATCTCGCGAATCCAGACACCGCCTTGTGGGTCTTTTAGGTCCGGTTTCACAACCTCAATGCGGTCCAGATCCACCTCCACGGTAGAGGCGCTTTCCACCACATCTGTCACCAGCTTTACGCCCACCCAGCATCCGCTGTAGCGGCTCATCTCCACGGCCAGGATGCCATAGTCCAGAATGTCCTGCGGGTTGGCTGGGTAAAGCACCGGAATGCCAGAGGCAATCAACGCATGGTCCGATTGGCCTGCAACGGTGGAGGACTTGGCCGCGTGGTCATCCCCACACAGCGCCACAACACCGCCCTTGGGGTGAGTACCTGCAAAGTTAGCATGGCGGAAAGCATCGCCGGAGCGGTCCACTCCCGGCGTTTTGCCGTACCAGAAGCCGACCACGCCATCCTTGTTGCGCATCTTCATGTTGCCCACGTGCTGTGAGCCCCAGATGGCCGTTGCCGCCAGATCCTCATTCACGCCCGGCTGAAACACAATATTGTGCTTATCCAGATGCAGCTGCGCCCGCCACAGCTCCATATCGTAACGCCCAAGAGGAGAACCGCGGTAACCGGAGATAAAAGCGCCTGTATTCAGCCCTGCCAGCTCATCACGCATGCGCTGCTGCAATGGCAACCGCACCAGCGCCTGGTTGCCGGTGAGAAAGACAACACCGCTGGTCTGGGTGTACTTGTCATCCAGCGACGGGGCGTTGTGACTCTTGGACGGGGTCGGCTCACTGCTTTTTTCTTCAGAAACCATCAGGTTACTCTCACAAATGTCTGGCGTTGCCGGAGTACGGCAGGAAATTAGCTGCGATGAAAAGACCCAAGATTTTTTGGAGATTTAATTATGAAATGCGGCCCACTCGCAATATTACGTAGACCCATACTGCATGAAATATCAGCGGATGTACAATAAGAGCGCCTCAGGATTTAGGATAAGTGGTCTAAGTGGATTTAGCACCTAAAACTGGCAGGGTGCTCAGAGCAAATGAACGCGACGTTCTATAAAGAGTTATGATGTCAAAATAACATCATAACTCCGCTTAGGCTATATATTGACTTGCTGTCAGGTTACGATCATAAACCCACTGAACTGAGATAACATATTGATTATTTTACTATTTTATAGAAATTCTTAGCATACCAACGTTGTTCCATGTTCTGCAAAGGCCAGTTTTTCAAATTATCTTTAAGCATGAAAGCAACAGAATAATTGTAGAGTGGGATCATCGCCGCCGTATCCTGCAACATCGCCTCAACAGTGGTGTAATGAGATTGCGGATCATCAAGGGTTTTGGCTTCCTTCATAATCCCGTCAATGACCGGATCAAAGAACCCTCCAACATTTTCATCAGGCACATCAGACCATAAGTTCAGGAAGGTTGAGGGTTCGTTATAATCACCACACCATCCATGACGTGTCAGTGTATAGTTGTTTTGCGAACGTCTGTTCAGGAGCGTTTTCCATTCCAGATTTTCAAGCGTGGTTTCAACGCCCAGAATTTGCTTCCACATTTGTGCAATCACAACAGCGGTCTTCTTGTGCTCTTCCCCGGTATTGTAAAGCAGGTTTAGTTTAAGTGGATTGTCTTCGGAAAAGCCTGCATCAGCCAAAAGCTTCCGGGCTTCTTCATTACGTTTTTTCTGAGTCCACCCCTCATGCGGCAAATCAGGTGCAGTAAAACCTGCCGTAAATTTTGGGGTAAATGTATATGTTGGAACCTGCCCACCCTGCAAAACCTGATCAGTTAAAATTTCCCTGTCAACAGCATAGGAAAGCGCTTTTCGAACGCGGACGTCCTGTAGCTCTTGCTGCCCAGTCTCACTTCGGTTGAATGCATAGTAGTAGGTGCAAAACCGGGCAAACGCTGTTGCTTCATCTGGAAACTGTTCTTTCAAGTGCGGGAATTGTCCTGAAGGGGCTTCAGTCCAGTCTAATTCGTTGGCAAGATACCGTGTAAGCGCAATGTTTGCATCATTAATGACAAGAGCATTGACCCTGTCCAAAATGGTATTTTCTTTGTTCCAGTACGTTTCATTACGGACCATCGTAATACGTTCACTTGGAACATGCGCCTCAAGTCTAAAAGCGCCATTTGTCACAATATTATCAGCGCGTACCCACTTATCGCCATGCTTCTCAATCGCCCAGGCCGGGACAGGAAACGTCGTAGAAAGTGTTAACATGAGAGGAAAATATGAAATGGGCGTGTCGAGGTCGACCTGAAGTGTGTAATCATCAACGGCAACAACTCCCAGCTCTTCAGGCGGTTTACTTCCAGCAATCACAGCTTGCGCGTTTTTGATCGACATAAGGCCGATATACCAGGAAACTTCCGAATTTGTCGCCGGGTCTGCAACCCGCTTCCAGGCATATTCAAAATCATGGGCTGTTACCGGTTTGCCGTCGCTCCAGCGCGCATCACGGCGTAATGTGAAAACATGGGTTTTCTTGTCAGGTGTGACCTCATGTTCAACAGCAAGAGCAGGAATAATGTTGCCTTTATTGTCTTGTTCGTAAAGACCTTCAAACAATTGGCGAGCAACATTTGCACCAATAGCATCCTGGAGCAAGCCGGGATCCAAGGATGTCGGTTCATCGAAAAGGCGAAACGTGAAGCTTTGCTGCTGTGCCAGCGTTTGCCCATTTGCTTCCAACTCAGCAACAATTGCAGAACGATCAGCGGCATAGGTTGAGCCCATTAAGGCCGTTGAGGCTACCAAACTCCAATAAAGTAATTTCAAAATATCACCTCCCAATCACCCTAGTAACATGAATATTTTTCACGTAAATATATCCACATAGCTAGATATTAACTTATCATATTATCCAATTTTTCTCTTTAAACAGAGAGATTCCCTTTAAAATACACTAACATCTCAGATTATTACTTACACAACTATTTAACAGACAGAGGTGGTTCAGTTTATTTGGACAGGTGGTCTAAGTGGATTCAGCGTCTGAAACTTACATGATGCCAAGAATAGGAGACCACCATGACCAAACATCCCTGCCAGAATCATAGTCCGGCTTTAAAGTCCGGACGCTCCATTTCTAGCTCTGATCGGAAAGGTCTCCGGCAAGCACAAAGTCTATATCTTTTGAAGAAACATCTACTGCCCGAAGACTTCGTGTCATTGTCCAGATTTTATGCAAGTTGGACTGTGTCCAACTCATATAATCATAGGGCAACACGATGTTTGCATGCCCGTTGGACTGGTACACTACCACAAGGCTGTGATGCTTTTCCACACAGACGAGGTCATGCAAGAGGCCCAGCATCTCCACAACGATAAGCGCGGCAAACGCCTGAGGCCGTGTTGTCGCCATTGCGGCATGCTCCAGCAAAACATCAGCGCCCCGCACCGACTAGCACCATCATTAATCTTGACCGCAAATGTAATAAAGCGCCAGTTGCTGGGGCCACATTACTGACTGGGTAGTTCTCATCTTGCTACTGAGAGGACAAAACCTCCACCGTCGCAAATATTTTTGGGGGGGCTTATTACTTGCGGAATGCGGATGGGAGCTTGGTACCCTCCTCCAACGGAGCCTGACTGGCGGCCCGTATTTTGATGGATGGACTATCAAACAACCCATGCTTATCCTGATGACTGGCACAAGCCGAAGCGGACAAGAAAATAACAAGTTTTAATGGTGCCTTGGCAGATGACATGAGAACTCATTGGTTCGGAGCGCGCCCTGATCGCTTCTAAAATTTCACAGGTAAGGTAATCATACGGTTACCTATTAAACATTTGATATTAATCATTATTTCCACTCAAACTCTTCTTCTCCTTCCATGGCGTTCTGGTCATCCCGACCACCAGTTTCACAGTAGCGGCATTTTTCTACCTTGCAGCGCCCATAAAACTGGGGGGGTACCAAGCTGGGTAAGTAAAACCTGACACGACAGGCAATGCGATTGATGACCAACGCAATATGAATAATACCTGCCAAAATCCTTAGGGAATACACTCCTGCCACCAGCCAGTTCTTAAAGCTTGGCTTCTCTGTCACCGCTGGACATACCATTCTCATCCAGATGCCAAGCCTCATATTCTAAACGGATATTTTTGGGAGGTATTGTTATGGTAATGACGGCTTTGCAACGCTGCAGATACTTCGGTGTCGATAATATTCAAGGGATGGCTTATCACCCCGGACCCAGTAACTACTCAAAGAGTGTCGCACCTGACACGTTGTATGCATGGTCCGATTTTTACAACAATATGTTCACACAGCTATGGTCGACCGAACCCAACGAAAACGGCGTGCAGGGTCGTGGGGATCTGCTTCGTTTCAAAGAACAATTGGGCATAAACTTCATCCATGGTTACGATTGGTCACAACCTATCGTTCAAAAGGATGCGCATGGAAACGAAGTAAAACTCCTGGTCCATGAGCCTTTCTTGAAGGCATGCAACGGCCTTGGAATGAAGATGACGATTCCGATCAGCAATTACACATTGCAGCTGCTAGCCGGAGGAAATCGCCCAATTGCCGAAGAAAACGTACGGGCCATATTGAAAGAGGTCGGAAGCGATCCGCATCCAGCGGTGGGGATGATCAAGGTCTTCAACGAATATGAGCTTTCGTACGGAGGAAACCCAAAGTATGTGGTTGATGTTCTTGAGATGATAGCAGACTTCGATGCCTATACTCCTGTCGATGAGTGCCACCTGCCCATTATGGTCTGCACATCATTTGGGATGAAAGACGGCATCGAAGGCGCAGGTTATATGCGCGATGTTTACGACGAGATGATGCGCCGGGGAAACATAGGCCCAACAAACGCGGCGGCCTTCTGGCGCAATCGCATGGTTTTTGCAACCAACCCACAAAACCCAGGTAGTGATATCAAGCAATACCTTGAGAATCGCCTGCCCATATACTGGAAGAAGAACCGCATTCCTTCACCCCCTGTGATGTTCACAGAACTGGGCTCCAGCATTAAGCAAACCGGGAGCGAGGAGAACCAAGCCAAGTGGATGAGCGAGCAAATTGCAGCGTCAAAACCCGGCAGCTCTGAAGGCAACATGCTTGGTGCTTGCGTGTTCCTTAATGAAGAACGTCCTTGGGAGGATGATGCAGAAGAAACCTTCGGTGTAATGCGCTTTGGCCCAGATACAGGCTGGGGCCGTCCATCCACCAACGGAAAGGCCACGACGAAGTACCCTATGTGGGATAATCGCGGTTGGTGGTGGGGAAAGCCTGCTGAATACCCCGTTGAGCAGCAAGCACCCAAGCTCAATTACTCCAGCGTTGCTAAAGCCTGGAAACGGACTGCCGATGCTCCTGACGGAACAATGGAAGATGCCGACTAAGCAATACGCAGTCTTCATTCAACCGCAGAACTAATATGAATGGGCAGCACGACAAGAATTGACAGCTCGTTTTGGCATCGTTGAGGCCATCATACCACCACCCAAAACAGCTGTTCTCAACCTTCAGGTGGAGGCGATCCTGCTGCGCGAAACCAGTACATTCTAGCCACTCAGAAGACGGAGGCGCACATTGTCGTCTCCGTCTTGAACAAAGTGAGTTTACTTATACGCCCGGTGTTCGAGAAGATTTCTGCGTAATCAAGTTCTTGGGGTTGGGCAAATGTTGAGCTAAGTTCGAACTGTACAACACCGCTCTTTCCCAATTGAAGTGCCCGCCAACGTAGATATCAGTCTTTTTCAAGATCCGGCGTTTCAGCCAGTTTGGTCTTGCTGCTGCAAGACTTCGAACCGCCCGTCATGCACATTCCCAAGCCACACATAACGGCGCAGGGGGCTAGGGCAAGAATAAGGGGGGCTGCGCCAACAGCTGTCAGCCAGTTCCAATTGAAGGCAGAGCCAGCACCGATAACAGCCATAGATCCGAGGATCATTACGCGTCGGTTGCCTATGAGATTTGGCAACAAAATCCGGGGCAGATTTCGGGTTTTATTGATGTCTGACATAACTCATTTTTCCTTTTTATTGATGATTAGTTGGAATTGCGCGATGGCTTCCCGACTGCCCATTTAGCTAGGCCCATAAGACGACCTAACTTGTACCCGGATGGGAACCTGTGCGAGCTGAAATCTCCCGCCCTCGTTGGAGCATGACACAACAGTTCCCCGAAAACCGCATGGTCATCGGGGATGTATTTCAGCGCAAGAAAACCAGCTTATTTCCAGTAGTTGTTGGCCGCAGCGACAGTTCTGAAGTGCTCAGCAATGGTTTGCGAAGCAGCGATCAGCGCCTCTGAATCATATTCATACATCAAACGCATGGCAGAGCGGACTTCGGCATCCGGCTGCATGAATTTGATCGCCATGCGGGAAAGTTTTACTGCAAGCTCATAGCCCTCTTGCGGGTTGGCTGTTTGCAGCGTTGGGAGCCAGTTCTCATCCATAATTCGCATCCTTTTGATTTGGCGATTTTGGAAGAGTCAAACAGGCAAGAGACAAGCGCAATCTCCCCAATTTCCATTGGGATTTGTAGGAGGGGATCCTCAAAGAAACAGGCAGAAGCAACGCCACTCCTGCCTGCAAACTCTAGAGATTAGTTGCCGATTTTTTGGTAAACAGCAGGCTTGCCGCCCAGCACGGATGGGATTGCAAACACAGTATACTGAGTGTCTTCAGTTTGCTCACCCATGCCCAAAGACCCCATTGGCATTCCTGGAACTGAGAGGCCTTTGATGTCCGGACGCTCCGTCAGCATGCGATTTACAGCATCCAGCGGTACATGTCCTTCAATCACATACCCATCCACGATCGCGGTATGGCACGCCTCCAAATCTTCTGGTACGCCCACCTGCTGCTTGACGCGGTAAAGGTCATCCGTCTTTTTTACGATCACGTTGAAGCCCGCTTTATCAAGAGCGTTGCCCCAAGCCGTGCAGCATCCGCAATTTGGAGATTTGTAAAGGGTTACGTCTTTATCGCCTTCAGCATGAGCAGGCAGCGTTAAAGCGCTTGCACCAAGAACAGCAGTGAACACGCCAGCAAGTAGGTTACCCTTGGAGATCATGAGTCTATCCAATCCAGTTTATTATTTATTTCAGTTAGTTAGAGTTTTGATGTCTAAGCAGCTGAATGGATTGGAGGCCTGTCTATACCGCTGATTTGAGCAGAAGTTACCGGCAACAAAACCGGCACAAACATGCTGGAACTGCGATATAAAGGAGAGACTGCATTCGTCAGATCCAGCAGCCCAAGTGTCGTCAGGCAGGCGGTCATGCTTGTTGCCATGGCTGCCTCAGTTTCACAGCAACAACAGAATGATTTGTCAGAGATCATATGCTCCATGGCTGACGCATTCTGCTCAGCCAGAGCGAGTTTTTGTGCTGCACTGTTAGACGCCATCTCGCCCTGCATGCTCATGGCATAGGGCGTGGTGACGAACAGCGTCAATAATATGATCAGCACACGAAACATGGCTGCAACCTAAGGGCATATTACGGCAGTTTCAAGTTAAACTGTTGTAATCTCCTGCGTAGGACAGCGTGACATTTATGCGCACCAGATTTTTCAATTCTCCCGAAAAAGCGCTTGACCTCAACTTAACTTGAGGAAGTACTTGAGTGTCATCTCATCACAAGCGGGCTGAGGCTGTTCCCCCAAATTGGCGCAATTTTACGCTTTTGCCTCACCTGACTAAACCGGAGTAATGACATGAGTGAACCCAAAGCCGCCTACCTTGTTGCCAGCAGCTTTATGCCAAAAGACCATGGCTCAATAGACGCATACGGCGAAAAAGCCGTCCCACTATTCGAAGCGGCAGGCGGGGAATGCATCATCTTTGGCGGACCCGATCAGCCTTTTGAACATCTGGAAGGCGTATGGAACACAAACGCGCAACTGACGCTTTTCAGGTTCCCAAGTATGGAAGCCCTCATGACGCTCTGGAACTCCCCTGAATATCAGGCAATCAAACACCTTCGCACAGACGTAATCCCGCCAAACTTCACGATTGCTGTGGAATCCAGCATCTAAATCACATCCCCCCAAAGGCATTTGGGCGCTCTGTCTCCCCAGGATACGGCAGAGCGCCTGCCTTCACGCAAAGCGTGCTGTACGGGCAACAGACGTGCTTTATTTCTCAGAAACGCTGGGTTTAGCAGACAGGGCCATGATCTGCCGATAGTCTTCAAAGATTGTTTCTTAGAGATTTTATTGATGTCTGTTGCACGCCCCATCCTGTTTTATCAGCTCAGCCTCACCAGCTTTCAGTTTCCCCGTGCCATGCTGGGTGTGCTGTTTCCCTACCTTGTAACTGTCTACCTTGCTGAGAGCCCGGAACGGGTGAGCTATGCCATGACGGCTTCTATGCTGCCCAACCTGTTTGTGCTGCTGTTTGCCGGGGCCGTCGCTGATCGCCTCAACAAGCGCAAGCTGCTTGTTTTGCTGCACATCGCCAATGCGGTCCCCGTAATAGCGTTGACTGTGCTGCTTCATCTCGGCTTTGTCGGGTTTGAAGGCCTGATCCTCTTTGCGCTGCTCTTTGGCACCACACTGGCATTCGTTCAGCCTACGCTGGATGGCATGCTCAATCACATCTCATCCATGCACATCGGGCGCAGCGTAACGCTTTCCGTGGGGATGCTCTACCTCGTCACGCTGGCAGGTTTTGCACTTGCCAGCAGTGTGGAGTGGGTTGGTGTTGCACCGCTGCTTGCCATCTCCAGCACGCTCTTTCTGGTTGGCATTACAACGAGCCTGCGTTTGCCAGACACGCCAACACTTGCGGCAAAAGAAAGACCCAGCATCCTCAGCGAAATTCGTGAGGGACTGGCTTTGGTGTTGTCTTCCAAAACCCTAAGATTGCCGGTGTTTCTGATGAGTTCAGCCGGCCTCATACTTGGTGGACCCTACGCCGTTCTGGTACCGCTTATGTTGCGGGACACTTATCACGCCGCAGGTTTTGACTTTGCGCTGGCCTTTGCGGTTTTCATGGTGGGAGGGGCCTGTTCCAGTGGCATGCTCCTCAAACTGAGAGCAATTAGAAACCCGGTTCCACTGCTTATTGCAGGGTACAGCATGGGCGGCTTTGCTCTGCTATTCTGGTCCATGTCTCCGCCTTACTGGGCTTTTCTTGGCAGCATCTTCTTTTGGGGCATCGGCGGCGGCATTTGCCTCAACACAAGCCGCACCATCTTACAAGAGCAGGCGCCCTCAACCCACAAATCCCGCGTGCTCAGCGTCATGTATCTGGGTGACGAAGGCGGCGCTCCAATTGGCAGTCTGGTAACGGGAGCTCTGATCACCACCCTCAGCCTCTCCAGCGCTTCCGCTATTCCCGGCACTATGGTGCTCTTCATCTCCCTCCTCCTGTTACTTGCGCTAAGCGCACAACGGAATGAGGCAAAAGCAACACAGGATACGGGGCGCTTATGAAGACACCACATGTACCTTGACTTCCCGTGCAATCCGCATAGTCTCTGGGCCGATCAAAACGCGAGGAGATAAAGCGATGAACAAGAACAGGACAACCCATTCGACCTGCCCTGTTTCTGTGAAAGTTCATCACCATGCCTTTGTCTATCTCACTCAATCACCTGTCTTGGGCGCTTCCTGACGGTACTGCCCTTTTTTCTGATCTCAATCTTCAGTTTGCTGCACATCGCACCGGCCTGATTGGCCGCAACGGCACAGGCAAAACAACCCTGCTGAACCTCATCAGCGGTGCGCTTACACCTGCGTCCGGTTCTGTCTCCGTGCAAGGTTCCATAAGCCTGTTAAAGCAGCGGCTGCAAAGCGGACCTCAGGAAACACTTGCAGATCTGTTTGGCATCACCAAAGCCCTGCATCTTCTGCAAAAAGCTGAAGCCGGGACGGCCAGCATGGACGAACTAGCCCAAGCCGATTGGACGCTGGAAAGTCGTATGGAAGCCGCACTTGCCCAGATGGGGCTGGAAATCTCCGCTGACCATCCGCTTTCCACTCTCTCCGGCGGGCAGATCACACGCTGCAGGCTGGCGGCACTTCAGTTTCACGATTCTGACTTTCTGCTGCTGGATGAGCCAACCAACAATCTGGATGCGGATGGGCGAGACGCTCTTAGCGCCTTCCTCGCCAAGTGGCGCAAAGGCGCGATCATCGTCAGCCATGACCGTGCCTTGCTGGAACAGATGGATTGCATTGTTGAGCTGACCACACTGGGAGCCTCAATGTTTGGCGGCAACTACAGCTTCTACAAGGCGCAAAAAGCATTGGAACTGGCTGCTGCTGAACAAGATCTGGCATCTGCTGAAAAGCGCATTGGCGACCTTAACCGCAAGATCCAGAGTGTCACTGAGCGCAAAGCCCGCAAGGATGGTGCAGGCCACCGTGCGCGTGCCAAACGCGACCAGCCCAAAGTCCTCCTCAACGCCATGCGCAACAAGGCTGAAAACAGCCTTGGAGAAAACGCCAATCTTGCATCTCGAATGCGCGAGGAGGCAGAGCAAAACTCCAAAGCCGCCCGCGAGAAGATCGAGGTGTTGGAACAGCTGAGCATCAGCATCGCTTCCTCTGGCATTGCAAACGGCCAACGGGTGCTGGCAGCCAACGGGCTGAGTGTTGGCTATGACAAAAACCTGCCCTTGCTCTGCAATTTTTCACTCGTGATAACAGGACCAGAACGTATTGCCATCAAAGGCGCGAATGGGTCTGGCAAAACAACGCTGCTGAAGACGATAACGGGTAAGCTCCCGCCCCTGTCCGGCACTTGTCAGCTTCACCCCTCTGCCCGCGTGCTGGACCAAAGTGTCAGCCTGTTGAACCCAGACCTGTCGGTGCTGGAAAACTTCCGCGTGTTGAACCCGGAGCAGGATGAAAACACCTGCCGTGCTATCCTCGCCCGTTTCCTTTTCCGTGGAGATGCCTCCACACAGCAGATCCAAACCCTCAGCGGTGGCATGATGCTGCGCGCGGGCCTCGCCTGCGTCCTCGGCGCAGCCCAGCCCCCCAAACTGCTCATTCTGGACGAACCCACGAACCACCTGGATCTTACCGCCATTGAGACCATAGAATCCGCCCTCACCACCTACAACGGCGCCCTCCTCATAGTCAGCCACGACACGACATTTCTGGAGAATGTTGGGGTGACGAGAGAGGTTGTGTTGGGGGAAACGGTGAGGGTGTGAAGGTGAAGCAAAAAGCGGAGGCTCATCACCTCCGCTCTCTATACGCTTAGAACTTGTAACTCACTGAGCTTTTGAAGTTGATACCTTTCTCAGGCGCGGCTCCATCAGCAAAGTAAGGGCGGTAGTTCTTGTTGAACATATTCTCAATGGAAGCACGGGCCTCCAATCCCTCAAAACGCCCCTCTTTTGGAGTCCATGTCAGAAACACATCATGGACCGCATAGCCTTTACTCGGGCTATAAAGGCTGGTGTAGTTGTCTGGCACTCGGTCCTGAGCATCAACAAAACGACCTTTCCAACCAAATGTGATATCCGCCTCTGGCACCTTGTAACCTAGGCTAACGATCAACTTTGTTGGAGCAACTTCAGACACATACTGGTCCGTCGTTGCATTGACATCTTTAAGTGTCCCATCATGCTTACCCTGCATTCTGGAATACGCAATGCTGCCGAAGAACCGCTCACTGTCATAATACAGTTCAGCTTCAAAGCCCTGCGTATAATAGCCAGCAAGATTGCCATATGTTGGCGCAGGAGCATCATAGCTTCTCGAGTTCTCACTCAACAATCGATAGATATTGTTGGAGACGTCATTACGGTATATCGCCATACGACCAGTGATCGTATCATTCTGCATCAGCACGTTCTTGTAGGTCGACGCAACACCAATGCGCTTGGCAGACACTCTCTCATTTTGTAACTGAGTGGCCGTCGCGCGAATGCTACCTACGTCATAGAATTCATCAACCAAGGGCGCGCGTAACTTATAAGCATAATCACCAAAGAGCTTAATGTTTGGTGTCAGAGAATAAACTGCACTAATGCTTGGAGAAAAGCCAAAGCGCTCTACCGTACCATAGTCGTGGTTCATCTCTGGATTGTTATATTTAGAAGCAAGATTGGCTTCACCTTTAGAGTGAATGTAGTCGTAACGCAGCCCTGGCGTCAGCTCCAATCCAGCAAAGCCAATCGTGTATTCACCCCAAGCGGACCAAATTGTCTGCGTTCCACTTGGAATGTTATAAGGCTGCAAGTGTCCATTATTGTACTCAGGCCGCCCGACATAACTCTTCTTAAAAGCCATACTATCGCGAATTTCGTGCCGCATTTGCACGCCATATTTCAGCGTATTTTCAAATTCACCCCAATTAAAAGCAGAGGTGTTTTGGAGGTCCAGTTTGTAAATGGAATAGTCTAGCGTGCTATCATCACCACCAACATAAAGGCCTGCACTATAGTCAGGATCAGAGAGCGGAACCCGGCGCGTGTCATGTTGGGCTGTCTTGGAATAAGAAGCCTTGAATGCCAAATCAATAAGATCGCTGTCTGGGTTGTATTCATAAGTCCCACTCAGTGAAGTATCCTTCATCTCACGGTCAACAGCCTGAGTTTTCAGGTATTCCTCCAAAGATCCGTACTTATTCAAAGACCACTGTGAAGCCGTTATCAAACCACGTCTGGCGGCCCACGGTTTGTAGTCATCACTGTAAGAATGTATGCCGCTCAGCTCGAAGAAATGATCTTCACGCTCCAGGCTTGCTTTGAAATGCCCTGTCAACATGCTGCCCGCAGAAAGAGTCAGATCTTCGTCATTCCCTGCAACTGAGTAGTCATCGTTAGTGCGGTGTGTTCCAGCGACCAAAACTTCAAAGCCTTGCTCCTCTGAGCGGGCATAGGTGGCAGCTGATTTGACGAGCTCATTGCCGTTGGAAGCAAAGCCGACCTTCGCAAAAGCACCATACGACTGGCCATCACGCAACATGTCCGAAGCGCTCTTAGTTGTCATCTCAACAGAGCCTCCGAATGCACCATACTTTTCGGCGGAAAAAGTACCCTTGGTGATATCGATGACCTTAAGCAGTTCAGGGTCGATAAAGACCGATCCCTGCTGGTACTTCTCAAAGGACTTTTGAGCGCCATCAATGGTGATTTCAATATCTTCAGTGTCGCCAAAAGCCATCATGTTGATGGATTGCCCCAGAACACGGCTGTTACCGATCAACTCAATACCAGGGAGGCTGGAGAGCAAGCCAGGAATCGTCGCAGACTGAGTGCGGTCAATCAGGTCACTTGTGATTTCGGACTGCGCAATAGTGTCCTTGTTGTCTGTAGACCCGGTCACAACAATCGGGTCCAGCGCGTCGGTATCTTCGCCTTCTTTCGATTTATTGGATTGAGCTTGAGCAGATTGCACAGATAGTGAAAAAGCGCAGGCGACAAGCACTAGGGTGCTGCAAGCCTGCTCCGGTTTCGGAGAGAACTTCATTATATTACCGATGTTTATAGAAAGAGAGATTGGCTTGCGGCTGGCCTCTAACTATAAAACATGAGTAATATAATCAAGTTTTATTTTAGGAGTTTTGGATAAATATTTCTCAACACTTACAAGTGGTAGAAATCGATTCCTGCAGTTCTGCGATAATTGACGCACTCACGAAATCTGAAACCAATCAGCTTCCCCAAAGTCAAAGGTGCGTCACCTTCAGTGCTCCGCCCCAGCGGCTGTTGAGGTAGTTGGCTACGAGGGAGCGGTGGCATTGGTGGGGGAGGTGTTCGGAGCAGAGGAGGCAGGCGCCTTCGAGCATATCTGCCTTGAACTTGCTCTCCACCTTGCGCTGGGAGAGCAGGTCCATGAAGCGGTCTTTGAAGATGGTCCAGTCGCCCTTCTCTTTCTTGAATGCTTTGAACATATCCTGATCCGGTGCCAGCAATGGCTCGTGCTCGTAACCGATACCGCCAATGGCCTCCAGAAAGAAGGCCAGATCATTAGACTTGGCAAAACCAGCCAACTGAGAAGTGTTATTGAGGCGCACGTCAATCACCTTCTTGACGCCCGCACTTTGCAAGCGGCCAAAGAAGTTCTCTGCTGTTGTTTTGGTGAAACCGATTGTTGTCAGGGTCATATCAATCACTTTATCTCTTAGCCACGCAAACCTGTTTTAGTTCATCAGCAACACGCACGCCATGTTCGTGATCAAAAGCAGGGCCATGCCCTCCTTCTCCAGCTTCCCCTCAAACGCCTCGCGATTGGTTCGGGCGCGTTTCAGCAGAACGGTGGGAGAATTCAACCTCCAAACAGCGCATGTGCCTGAGACAGGATGAGGTCTCGGAACCATTTGTGGGCGGGGGAGGTGCGGTTGCGGATGTGCCAGATGGCGCTGATGCCAACGTCGACGACAGGGGCTGGGCATTTGCAGGAGGCGAGACCGGATTTTATGCCACCGCAGATCAGTTTGCAGGGCATGGTTGCAATCAGGTCTGTACCTGGCAGTGTCGCAGCAAGGGCGTTGAAGCTGGGGGCAGAATAGACCGTCTGCCGCTTGTGGCCCAACTCAGCCAATGCACGGTCAATGAATGTCACTTCATCAGCGGTTACCAGCATGTTGGCATGCGGTGCGGCGACATATTTTTCCAGCGTGTCCGGAGCATCTCGCGTTTTAGGATCGTAGAACACCACAAACTCATCATCAAACAGCGTTTGCGCAACAAACTCATGCGAGTCTGGTGGTGGCAGCGGGGTGAACAGCAGGTCGGCCTCACCATCCACCAGTGACGCAACCTCGTGACGATGAGACAGGCGACAGCGGAGAGTTACGCCAGGAGCCTCCTGCCGTAAGCGCTTGATTACTGAGGGGATCAGCAGGTTATGGTCTTCATCACGGCAGTCGATCACAAAGCGGTTGGTTGCGGTGGACGGATCAAATTTTGACGGTTCACCGATCAACGCCAGCGTTTGCAGCAGTTCTTCCACCATGGGCATCAGAGCATCCATACGCTCTGTCGGCACCACGTTGCGGCCTGCTTTGACGAACAGCGGGTCTCCCAAAAGACCCCGCACCCGCTCCAATCCATGGCTGACGGTGGACTGGTTTACGCCCATCATCTGCGCAGCCTGCGTCACTGATCCGCTTTCATGGATCAGCTTCAACATCATCAGGGCGCGGCCATCAAGGCCTAAATAATTCATTTTCTGCATAGTTCTTATTGAATTAATGCATTTGTATTCATTAGGCCAGCCCCTCATGTATCGGCAGAACGCACACTCTCAATTTCAAAGGAACAAAATATGCAGGATAAGAGAGTTTCTGTCGCTGTTGCTTACCACTCCGGCTTTGGTCATACCGAGACGCTGGCCAAATCTGTCGTCAATGGCATCAATTCAATTGAAAACGCGGATGGTGTGCTGGTCGATGTCACTGGCTTAAACGGCGACTTTGCCATTTTGAACAACGCCGATGCCATCATTTTCGGTTCACCAACCTATCTGGGCTCTGTCAGCGGTCCCTTTAAGATGTTCATGGATGAAACCTCCAAGGTCTGGTTTGACCGTGGTTGGCAAAACAAGCTGGCGGCTGGCTTTACTGTATCCGCTTCACAGTCCGGCGATAAGATGACTACTCTCGTGCAGATGTCTGTCTTTGCAGCACAGCAGGGTATGATTTGGGTTGGCGCCAACGATATGGCAGGCAATAACTCCAGTGCTGGCTCCGTTGAAGACATCAACCGCCTCGGTTCTTACCTGGGCATGATGGCACAAGCCAACGTGGATGAAGGGCCAGATGTGGCGCCACCAAATGCAGATCATCGCACGGCAGAATCCTTTGGCAAGCGCATTGCGGAAGCATCCCTGCGCTGGGGCAAGGCTCCGGCCACTCAACCACAACAGCTGGAAGCAACGGCTTAAGGCTTTACTGACAACGTAAAAGTCGACCCTACAACAACGCCAAGCAGCATGAACTGTCGTCTCAACGGCTTTTGCAAAACTGGCCCCTCTTTGCCGAGGGGCCTTTTTCATCAGGCTGCCTGAAAGTCGTGCAAGATGACGTTGAAGCCTTCATCTACGGTGGGCGCCTGGAAGTATTTGGTAAACTGCTCAAACTGATCTTCGCTGACCGTAAACTGGTGTTCACCAGCCTCATTGCGCACCCAAAGGCGTTCCTTACATACCTCATCCGGCACGGAGAGGTAATGCAGCTCATGGGCGACATTAGCTGCTTCAAACAAGCTCTTCATCCACTTGCGATCGCGTGCAGTGTTGGCCTGAAAGTCCAACGCAACAGAAACACCATGCTGAAGCAGCCCGACAATGTGCGGGCCGAGCGCCTTTTTCACGCGGGCAGAATACTTCACGTAGTCCTCCAACGTGTTCAACTCATCGGGAAAGAGTGTTGCGTTCCAATGATCTTCGCTGATCAGCACAGCATGATGATCATTCACCAAATGTGTGAGAAGAGTGGATTTACCAGAGGCAATCTTTCCGCACACCAGAAGCAGTTTTGTTTCCTGAGCAGTCATAATTACCTCCGTAAAAATCAATCCATCAAAATATCTATAAGGCTATCATAGCCTCATGCCCCATGGGTCATACAATGCGACATGGCACCCCGAAATCGCGCGAAACTGCAGCGAGATTAACTCAGGTCAGTCTGGCCATGCTTCGCTGAATATCGGAGAGCCATTTCTTCCGTTTGCGCTCCTTGCAAAACTTCACATAGGTTAGGTTGACCCATCGGCGGTTCTTAACGCCCATCTTCCAGAATGTACGAGTCAGCACGGCCTTTTTGATCGCGTTGCCGAAGATCAAGCGATAGGCAAAACCGGGTGTGTTCATGGTAGTGATCATGGTGACGCCCCGCAGCTCAGACAGCTTGCAGAGCATCCGCGTGCCATGCTCATTATAGTCGTAAGCAATGCCGGGAAAGATCACCTTGTCGATGAAGCCTTTCGTGAGCGCGGGCATCAGCTCCCACCAGATGGGGAAGATGAAAATGATATGCTCTGCCCTTTGCAGACGCGCCTTGTAGTCCTGTACCTGAGGGTCCAGCAATTCTGCAGATTCCTGCGGCTGAATTCTGGCTGAAACAAAGGCTTTCAGATCCTTCGATCTCATCACCGGATCAAACTCATCATTGTCCAGGTGGATCAGATCCACCTCATGATCATTACTGAGCAAACCTTTCATGACGGAACCGAGGACCGCATGGCAATAACTGCCCTCATACGGGTGGTTGAAGACGATAAGGACACGCATGTCTCACTCCTGTTTTGCTTTTTTGCAAAACTAGACTGGAGTTGTCGCAAACCGCGTTATCCTTTGTTAACGCCGCTCAAACTTTTTTCCGAATGCGACTCAGCGAAACCGGCGTCACGCCGAGATAAGACGCGATGTAGTGCTGAGGAACCGTTTCAAAGAGCTTTGGATTGGACTTCACCAGATCTTCATAGCGCTTTTGCGGACTGTTTCTGATCGTGTTGAGAAACAAACGCTGATAGGACGCCAATCGGCTGATAAGCATATCGAATGTGAGAGTGCGAAACTCAAGATTTTTATCGAGAAGTTCAAAAACACTTGTCTTTTCAATGCACTGAACTATGGTTGGCGCCACGGCCTCTATGCCAAATTCACTGGGCTCGGACTGCAGAAAGCTCTCAAATGAAGCAACCATTTCCCCTTCCATGAAGAAAAACAGAGTGGTGTCCTCGCCCTCTTCATCCACGCGGTAAAGCCTCAGACACCCCGCTTCGACAAAGAACAATTTTTGACTCACATCGCCCTGATCCAGCAAAGATGCTTTTCGGCCCATTTCAACGCGTGTCACGTTAGGGCGGAGGTAATCCATCAATTTGCGTTGCAGCTCTTGCATATTGGTTCCATTGGTCTTTTTGCTGTGTGAGAGCTGTTGTTCCGATCAGAAATCTCACTATTTCCTGGCAGTTTGCTTCCCAAGCTTCTTCTAGATGCCTTAAGGACGCCCCTCAGTAAAATAGGTAGTTACATCTATTTATCAGCATCAGAAAATCCACGAATATGCCCGCCGCTGGCAAGTGAAGCACAAGGTGATGGCCCCAAATGCCAGCGGATATGGCTATCTTCCTTTGTCGAGGTACAAAAAACAATGGACGACACTTCTGGTTGTCGACCGATCACCGGTGAGGTTCTGATCAGGGAGCCTTACCAATGATAGAGCTTCTCCTTGAGCCACAGGTTTGGCTAATCTTTCTTACCCTGTTTGGACTAGAGCTGATTTTGGGCGTTGATAACGTCGTGTTCATTTCGGTTCTGTGTGAGCGCCTTCCCGCACACCAACGCGCGATTGCCCGAAACCTTGGTATCGGACTGGCCGTGCTTGCCCGTGTGGGGCTTGTCTTCTCCATCAGCTGGGTGATGTCCCTCACCTACTCACTGTTTCAGGTTAGCACCGTTGATATCAGCGGTCGTGACCTGATCCTTGTTGGCGGCGGCGCATTCCTGCTGGCCAAGAGCGTGGCGGAGTTGAAACACCTGTTGGTGGCGAGTGATACTAAACACGCACCTCACCTGGCAAACGGCATGACAGTCGTACTGCTGCAAATCGTGGCGATGGACGCCGTGTTCTCCATGGACTCGGTGATCACCGCTGTTGGTTTGACGTATGATTTGCCAATCATGGTCGCGGCAATTCTGGCATCTGCCGTTGTCATGGTGCTGACGGCTGGTGCAATCAACCAGCTCGTCACAAAGCACCCGGGCCTGAAAGCGCTGGCCCTGTTGTTCCTTATTCTGCTCGGTGGTCTTCTCATGGCTGAGGGCTTCGAGATCCACATCAACAAGGGCTATGTCTACTTTGCGATGGCCTTTGGTTTGCTGTTGGAGATCTTTCACATTCAGCTGAGCAAGAAGATAAAGGCTGTTCAGGAACGCCGGAAATCCAACATCCGGTATCTGACCAAGCCTTCAAGGCCGGGCCGGGTGGAGAATAGGCAAGCAACCCGCTTCGGTAGTTTAGCGAACCTATAGGGTTTGATCAGCATTTCTGCATAGGCAGAGCAGGTGGAGACCGATACAGAGGAGATTAGCTGCTCTAATCTCTACAAGAATCGGATCTCTGTCTGTGCTGGAATTACTCGCGATTTGCTTTATCGGTCTGCTCGGTGGTGTCGCCGTTGGCCTGCAAGCGCCTATGGGCGGTATTATGGGCCAACGCGTTGGCGGAGCTGCCGCCAGTGTCATCATTCATGCAGGCGGATTGATCGCTTCGCTTGCCCTGCTGTTTGCGCGCAAGGGTGAGCAGATCAGCGAGTGGCGCACCATTCCGTGGTACATGCTGGCCAGCGGTGTCTTTGGCCTCATCCTCTACCTCACCATCACGCAAACCCTGCCAAAGCTGGGCGCAACCTCTGCTGTGCTGCTCATCATCGTCGGGCAGTTAATGGCTGGCATGGTCAGCGACCACTTCGGCCTCTTCAATCTGCCCATTCGCTCCATAGACCTCAGCCGCGCCCTCGCCGCCATGCTGCTGATCTCCGGCGCTTATTTGATGGTGCGGTAAGTCTCAGGAGCCACAGAAATGCAGAAGGTCATTGTTACAGGAAGTTCTGGTCGCATTGGCAGCGAGATCGTCTTAGCTCTCAAGCCAACTTACGATGTCGTCGGCATAGACCGCGTCGTTGCATCAACAACAACACACATTGCTGACATTTCTGATACAGACACTCTGCAGCGCCTCTGTCAGGGAGCAGTCGCGGTGGTCCACTCAGCAGCCTTACATGCGCCACATGTAGGCGTGTTCTCGGAGGATGAATTTCACCGGATCAATGTAAAGGGTACAGTTGCGCTGGCTCGCATGGCGCGTGCGGAAGGTGTCCAGCGTTTCATTTTCACCAGCACGACAGCTCTTTACGGTCAGGCCAACACCCTTGCAGGCAAAGCAGCCTGGATCACAGAGCAGGTAGAACCACAACCACGCACGATCTATCACCGCACCAAATTAGAAGCCGAAAACCATTTGGCACCACTGGCAAGCGATACGTTCAAGGTGAGAGCCCTGCGCATGTCACGATGCTTTCCGGAAGATTCCGCCCTGATGGTCGCCTATCGGCTCCACAGAGGTATCAACAAACACGACGTTGCCGCAGCGCACGTGGCTGCACTCACTGATGACGGAAAAGATTTTGACCGCTTCATCATCTCCGGTCAAACACCCTTCCTGCCTGAAGATGCGGAGGAGTTGAAGATAGACGCGCCTGCCGTTATCGCCCGAAGGTGTCCCGCAATTGTATAGCTGTTTCAATCGCAAGGCTGGACACTGCCAAGGTCAATCGACCGTGTTTACGACCCCAGCTATGCAAAGCAAGTGCTGAACTGGGAGAGCAAGCACGACAGCTTCAATTTCGCAGCCATGCATAACGATCTCTGATAAGCAGGGTCTTATTCCAGCACCTGCTCTGACCCGTTGGAAAGGTGATAGATGCAGCCTTGTTTGCGGGGGAGTTGCAGGAGTTCCAGTGTGTTGAGCCCCATATAGAGCCCGCGCAGGACGATAGAGGTGATGCCGTGCGTGACCACGACGGCAGGCTCGGTCAACTCCTCCAGAAAATGCTGGACGCGGCCAGAGATCGCCTCAAACGTCTCGCCCTTTGGGCTTTCAAAGTGCCAGAGGCCGCTTTCGTAGTCATCTCCAACCTGGCTTTTCACTTCGTCCTTGGTCAGCCCTTCCCAGGCGCCGAAGTTGATTTCTTTCAGTCGATCATCCAGCTTCTGCTCAATCTCTGGCCCCAGTGCCAACTGCGCCGTGTGCACTGTGCGGGATTGAGGGCTGACGAACGCAGTAGACGGCAGGGCGTCAACACGTGAGAGCAGCTTGTTTTGCAGCAGAGCTTGCTCTTTGCCCTTCTCCGTGAGTGGAGAATTCTGGTGCCCCTGAAATCTGCCCGCTACGTTCCATTCTGTTTGACCATGCCGAAGCACGAAAATTTCCGGGTATCTCGCCAAAGGACCATCCAACTCAAATCATATAAATCGAAGCTCCAGATATTGGCGGGAACCTGAAGGCGTGTCCAGCGCGTTTTGAGAGGGCTCAAGCCTTACGCAAGGCTAACTGTTAGGCTGAGCTTATTCAGCTCTAGCTCACTGAAACTTCGTTTGATTTTGATTAAAAGCTGATATAGCACCTGTAAGTGTGCGTCCTACCCGCATCACGAGTGATACGAACAAGCGTGTAAGCAAAAATGACAAGTGACAGTGCAGCTCATATCGGCTCAATAGAAGCAGTCGCCACCACCGTAGCAATCATCGGCGGCAAGTGGAAACCGATCCTGCTCTACCATCTCGTAACCGGTTCCAAGCGTTTTTCCGAGTTGAAGAAGCTCATGCCCGGCGCCTCCGACAGGATGCTCACCCGTTCTCTACGAGAACTGGAAGAGCACTTCATCGTCCGCCGTGAGGTGTTTGCTGAAGTGCCAGTGCGCGTGGAATATTCGCTGACCAAAGACGGCCTTTCGCTTATTCCGGTTCTCAATGCCTTGAGCGATTGGGGGCAGGCCCGCAATGGCGTGGATGATGAGAGCGCCGAACCATCCTCCATCTTTGACGCATTGCTTCCAACATTTTCAGGGTAACCATATGAAGATTGCTTTTCTGGACCGCAGCACCATTGGACCAAGCGTCCACATCTCCAAACCATCTTTCCCACATGACTGGGTGGAATATGACAACACCTCTCCTGAGGAAATGCTGGAGAAGCTGCGCGGGGTTCAGATCTGCATCACCAACAAGGTTCCTCTTTCCGCCGACGTGTTGAAGCAACTGCCAGACCTGAAGCTGATCTGCATTGCAGCAACAGGTTACGACAAGGTGGACATCGCGACCTGTGACGAGCTGGGCATCGTGGTGTCCAACGTGCGCGGTTACGCGGCCAACACCGTTCCAGAACATGCTTTCGCTCTCATCTTCGCTCTGCGTCGTTCGCTGGTGGGTTACCGTGAAGACGTGATCAACGGCGAATGGCAGAAGTCAGGCAAATTCTGCTTCTTCAACCACCCAATCAAAGATTTGGCTGGCTCGCGTCTGGGCATCATTGGCTCAGGTACATTGGGCAAGGGCACCGCGCGCATTGGCGAAGCTCTGGGCATGGACGTTGTATTTGCCGAGCGCAAGGGAGCGACAGAGGTCCGCGCTGGCTACACCGCCTGGCAAGAGGTGATTACGACCAGCGATGTCATCTCCCTGCACACGCCGCTAACTCCAGAAACACGCGGTATCATCTCCACGCCTGAGTTCGAGGCGATGCCTCAAAAGCCAATCCTCATTAACACTTCTCGTGGCGGGCTGGTGGATGAAGCTGCACTGGTTCAGGCGCTCGACAAGCAGCAAATCGCAGCAGCAGGATTTGACGTGCTCACCACAGAACCACCGCAGGAGGGTAATCCCCTGCTCAGCATTCTGGAGCGGCCAAACGTGATCGTAACCCCGCATGTGGCCTGGGCTTCAGAGGAAGCCATGCAGACCCTTTGGGATCAGCTGATCTCTCACATGGAAAGCTTCCAGAAGGACACACCAACCAACACTGTTGGCCGTACAGGCGGTTAAAACCTGTTAGCTGGCAGCCATGACGATGCCCACACCGCCAAGGGCAACAAGCACGCACCCTGCCAGCTCAATCGGCGTAATCTTCTCCCGGAAGAACATCCATGATGCAGCCAGCGTAAACACCAGCTCAATCTGAGCCAGTGCACGTACATACGCCACTTGCTGCAATGTCATTGCTGTAAACCAGCCGATGGACCCGGCAATACCCGCAAGCCCAACCAGACCGGACAAACGCCAGTTTCTGATTGCTGCGCGTAACTCTCCGGGGCAATTCACGGTCATCCAGCTGCCCATGACAACTGTCTGAAACGCCGTCACACACACCAGCGTAAACGCTGCCTGCAGCAAGAAGGAGTCGGCTTCAACTGAGAGCGAAGCTGTGCGGTAGAACGCGGCGGATGCGCCAAAAAACGCTGCCGATGCCAAGCCAATCAACGCTGGCTTCCCAACCAGAGTGGACAGCACCATAGCTCTTGACGGACGTTGCTTCCCAAAGCTGATGAACAACACCCCGATGATCCCTAGCGCAATCGCCCCCATACCAAGCGGTGTCAGTTGCTCTCCCAGCAGGATAAAGCCAAAGAGTGCCGCCTGAACCGGCTCAGTTTTGGAATAGGCGGTACCAACAGCGAAATTGCGATAAGAGAACAGGTGTACGAGCAGGAAGGTGGCAATAATCTGCGCCAAACCTCCAAACGCAGCAGCCCAGTAGAATGTTGTCCCCACATCAGGAACGGATTCTCCTGTTAGCTTGAGGATCACAGCAAGGTAAAACACCGCAATAGGGAAACCAAAGCCGAAACGAATAAACGTGGCTCCTGTGGTTCCAATTTTGCCTTTTAGGTGCTTTTGCAGTGCCGAACGCAAATTCTGGCTAAACGCCGCTGCAATGGTGATTGGAATCCAGAGTTCCATTTTGATTTATCCTCAATCCAACACATCCAGCATACGGACAAAGCCCTATATGCTCCATAGGTTTCTTGAGGCTGAACAGTCTGCGAACTCACCAACTCTTGAGAAATATAGAACAGTTATTCGGGTGATAATAGCGGTGTGATACCTGCTCAATCAAATAAAGATAGTTTTTTCTTTCTAAATATGTTCCATTGAACTGCAAGGGGGAAACGGGATGAAACTGTCTGTTTTAGTGTTCGCGAATTTTATTGCATCAATTGCCATGGGGATCGCGCTGACCATCGTCCCCTGGGAACTGTCAAAGTCTCTTGGTGGTGAGAAAGTTCTCGCCTTTACAGCAACCTATGCCACTGCTTTGCTGATCTTTCTCGCACCTGTCTCCGGCAGAGTGGTGGACAGGTTCTCACGTCGCTCAACCCTGATGATTTGCATCGCGATAATGGCGGGTGTCTTACAGATTGCATCCGTCGCCTATGGCAACTCATTTCTTAAAATCGCCAGTTTAAGCGCGTTCTACTTCGCCTCTCAGGTCTTCTTTCTGTTCTTCTACAGCGCCCTGACAGCGTTCATTCAGGAAGTGTTTGCGGAAGGTGAGCGCGGAAAAGTTAATGGCTGGATGCAGGTGGAAATGCAGGCCTCCACCTTTGTGGTGGGTCTGTTGATGATCTACGCCGTGAACAGCGACGACTTCCAGTTCCTCTTGCAGTTGAACAGCGGCCTGATGTTGCTTTCCGCCCTTCTGTTTTGCTTCATTCCATACACACAGCAAGCAAGACCGGCCCGTGCACGCGTTTCGCGAATCGTCTTCCGCAGTATTCTCAAACGGAAGGATTTGATACTGCTTGGGGTTTGCGCCAACATTACATACGTTGCTATTATGATGCTTAACGTAGTGCACCCTATCTATCTGAGCGGCGTACTCAAACTGGATATTTCCGACCTTGCTAAACTCTCTATCTCATTTGGCTTAGGTGCAGCACTCTCTGGCTTTCTCGTTAGCCGGATCGTTACCACTCAATCTGCTCTGATGACCATGAGAATTTGCCTAGTTATCTATACCCTAACGCTACTCACAATCAGCGTATTTCCAGCTCTTCCAACCATTGTGATGGGCATGGGAGTACTTGGTGCAACGGGGTCAGCTAATCGCGTCGCTTACAACACCTACGTTATGAACCTGGTTGAAAAGGACATTTTTGGCAGCTACCTGTCCGTAATAAGCTCCCTGACCTACATCCAACGAAGCCTCTTCGGCTTCCTGCTCTCCCTGCTCATCGTTGGGTTTCCCGCAGCAAACTACTACTGGTTCGTCTTCGCCATAAGTGCCTGTGGACTTCTAGGGCATGTCATTTTGCTGTTCATTACAAACAACCAAATACTAGAGGTGCGCGAGGAACACGCATGAATATGAGCAGTTTCTCAAGCAAGCCCAAGGTAACGAGCACTTAAGATACACTTAAGCTTCACGGTCATTGTAATCACCGTCGGCAAACATCCTTACCGATATTCGCGGGTCGACCTTCATTTCTTATCGACCTCAATTAAGATTGGAACGGAGACCTTCGTGATTACAACAACAAGACGCCAATTCATGGCCGGGATCGCTGCAACAAGTGGCCTGCTGGCAACTCGAAGCTGGGCGTTTAACAACAACAGTCACCGCACGCTCAAACCCATTCCTGTAATTGACACGCTGAACTCCGTGGAGACACCTGTCCGGCTTGACCTGCAAATGGCACAGCACAACTTTGGCAATGGTACGCTTTCTGACACGTTTGGCATCAACGGCACATACCTAGGGCCTATCGTCCGCGTCAGAAAAGGGCAGGAAACTGCATTTGAGTTGACCAACAAAATTAATGAGCCAGCTGCAATCCATTGGCATGGTCTGCATATCCCCGGAAGTTTAGACGGCGGCCCTCATCAGGCCCTGGAGGTGGGAGCGACCTGGAAACCTGTTTTGCCAATTGCCAATCCTGCATCGTTGAACTTTTACCATGCCCACACACATGGCAGCACGGGCTATCAGGTTTATCAAGGCTTAGCAGGCGTCCTCATTGTGGAGGATGATAACAGCCTTGCAGCGGACCTGCCCAAAACGATGGGTGTCGATGATTTTGTGCTCGTATTGCAGGACAAAAAGCTGGATTCAACGGGCAGTGTTGTTTTCTCACCATCCAACGTCAACGATACACTTGCGGTGAATGGCACCCTTGCTCCAACGCTTCAGAAAGTTGCACCCGGCCTCGTGCGCTTGCGCGTTCTCAACGCCTCCAACGGCGCATTTATTAAACTGTCCCTCTCAGAAAATCAGCCTATGCATGTCATTGCATCAGACGGTGGTTTTCTGACTAAACCAGTAAGCACCGACTTCATCATCCTGTCTCCGGGCGAACGCTATGAGATATTGGTGGATGCGAGTCATCCTGTCTCGTTGATGACCGTTCGTTTTGACGATGAGGAAATCATCGCAAAGCCAGGCATTGTCGATACAACGTCAAAAACAACACCTGTAATGGCTGTCGCACTCGTTCCGGATAAAAACAAACGTGGTTTTACAGGTTCGCTCCCAACCAATCTCTCCGTATTGCCAGCTGCAGAACCGAAAGCAGCTCAACGTATTCGCAGCTTTGACCTAAGCGAAGACGTGCCTCAGCGTTTTTCGTCCATCGCTCCAACCCTTGGCAATCGGTGTTATGGCAAAAACCAAATCGCAATGGGGATCAATGGCCGACCGATGGACATGAATTTCATCAATGAAGCTGTACCCACAGGTGAATACGAAATCTGGAGAGTAACCTCACAAGATGGAGCCCATCCATTCCACATTCACGGGTGTTCCTTCCGCATTTTGAAGCAAATGGGCGTTACCCCGCCTGATTACGCAAGTGGCTGGAAGGATATGATTTATGCTGCTCCCGGCTCTGTTTCAGAGCTTCTGGTCAAGTTCGACCATAAAGCAGACAGCAAGACCCCGTACATGTATCACTGCCACATCCTTAAGCATGAGGATTGCGGCATGATGGGTCAGTTCACGGTTGAAGATCATGCCACACCCTACTCAGCTCCCGTAGCAGTCTGATCTGCACTTAAGGTGTATTGATTGATCGAGTAGCCCGAGGAAATCGTTTTCATCGGGCTACTCAACTGACCTTAATTGCTCCAGTATAATGCGGTGCAGATCTTTGTCTGTTCGGCTGAACTTACTCGCCCCGCGGATACCGCTGGCTTTCTTCCAGGACATTCAGATCCATGTGGTTGCGCATGTAGCGTTCGGAGGCTTTTTGCAGGGGCTGGTAATCCCAAGGGTAGTGCCCGCCCTGACGAAGCGCTTCATACACGACCCACCTGCGCGCTTGACTGGCACGGACATCCTCATCAAAACGCTCCAGATCCCAACGCGCAGCGGCTTTTGTACGGAACTCGTCTGCGACCCTCTGATATTCAGGGTTTTGAGCCAGATTGTGAAGCTCATGCGGGTCAGCTTCCAGATCAAAGAGCTGATCTTCATCCAACAGGCATTTGTTGAACTTCCAACGGCCTTCTCGCAGTGACACCATAGGTGCATAAGAAGCTTCTGCCGCATATTCCATCGCAACAGGAGAGGTGCGCGTTCCCCCTTGCCCCAAGCCAACCAGCGTCTCTCCGGTAGTCCACGGCATCACCTCTGCCATACTGATGCCAGCCAAGTCACACAGCGTCGGGCACACATCAATGTTGCTGACGGGTGTCGTGACCAACCCAGCTTTCATTTGCGGAGCTGAAATCATCAGCGGCACACGTGCTGAGCCTTCGAAAAACGACATCTTGAACCACAAACCGCGCTCACCCAGCATATCGCCATGATCTGAAACGAACAGGATAATCGCTTCTTGCCGCGTGCTCTCCAGTGCAGTCATGACCTCACCGATTTTGTCGTCAATGTACGAGATATTCGCGAAATAAGCGCGGCGAGACCGGCGGATATCTTCCTCTTTAATATCAAAGGAGCGCCAGTCATTGGCATCAAAGATGCGCTTTGAATGCGCATCATGGTCCTCGTAAGGCATCGCAGGAACCTGCGGCAGAAGATGATCACAGTCCTCATAGAGATCCCAGTATTTCTTCCGTGCCACATAAGGGTCATGGGGATGGGTGAATGATACCGTCAGGCACCATGGCCGCTCATCATTGCCCCGCGCCAGATCGTAGACCTTACGCATGGCGTGGTAGGCGACCTCATCATCATATTCCAGCTGATTGGTGATCTCGGCGGTACCAGATCCGGTCACTGACCCCATGTTGTGATACCACCAGTCAATCCGCTCCGCAGGCTTGCGGTAATCTGGCGTCCAGCCAAAATCAGGCGGGTAGACGTCGGTGGTCAGCCGTTCTTCAAACCCGTGAAGCTGATCGGGGCCAACAAAGTGCATCTTACCCGACAAGCAAGTCTGATAACCCGCCCGGCGCAGGTGATGCGCGTAGGTCGGTAAGGAGGATGCAAACTCTGCTGCATTATCATACACACCAGTCGCACTCGGCAACTGACCTGACATAAACGAAGCCCGCCCCGGAGCACAAAGCGGAGACGCCGTGTAGGCATTTCTAAAACGAGTCGAACGCTCCGCCAGTTTCTTCAGGTTCGGCGCGTGGAGCCAATCAGCGGGACCATCAGGAAACAGAGTTCCGTTCAACTGATCGACCATAAATATCAGAATGTTAGGTTTGCTCATCGGGTCCCGGCTGACGTCTAGAGATAAGGAAGGGCCTGCACGCTCATCTACATGCGCTCTTGCATCATCACCAAACACAAGAACTGAAGCGCGAGTCAGTAATACTCCCTATGCATACAACGTCAGTTAGGTGATGAATAGAGAGCCTGACCTGAGACTATCTCGAGATAAACTGAGGCAAGACAACATCTGTCAGCCATACACCGTTGTCAGATTGATAGAACTCCACGCCCTCAAGTTGCATTCGTTCTGAGTTGATTAAAAGGACAATGGGCTTGCCATGGCGTTGACCGACTTTGATAGCTGTCTCTCTGTCTTGGGAAAGGTGAACGTGATGACGCGATTGGGCCTTCAGGCCTTGCTTCATAATTGAGTCCCAGTTTTGCTCAGCTGTACCATGATAAAGGACGGCTGGCGGCGTCACGGGGATAAGTTTCAGATCCACTTTGACGGAATGTCCCTGATTTGCGCGGATGTGAATTTTATCATCTGACAGCTTAAAACGTTGCTTGTCGCTTTCAATCACCACCTGCTCAATCATTTCAAATGTCAGCTCGATCTGAGGTTTTGCACGTTCGATCAACTCGTTGATGTTTGCCCAACCTTCCGGGTCAAGCTGCAAACCGATTTCCTCTGGCTTATGTCGAAGGATGAAACTTAGGTACTTGCTGGCCGCAACGGCATCGGTATTGTTTATTTTGGGCATGAAGCTTCTAACTTTTTCTTGGCAATAAATACGAGAATCATTGATAAGCTATCGTGGTAGCATGGGTTTTCCAAGGCACTCAACTTTCCTGTCTTTTTCTCTGCCAAGTTCCATGGTATTGCCATAGTCCTCTGACTATTCAGCGCCATTCTTTGTTTGAGAGTTGACCGACAGCTGCATGCCGTTTCGTTTAATGACATTGCTGAGATCTGCCCTGCTCACGTGCATCACTCTGATGCTCGTGTTTTTTATCATGGGCCGGTCAACGCCCTCACATGACCTGGGTGCGCTGGTGCAAACCACCTACCTACGATTATCGTCAGAAACATAAATTCCCTGCAGTGCCCCACCCACTTAAATTACCAGATCCCGATAAACAACCACACATTCAGAAGCATTCGATGGATGAAAGGATGCCGTCTCTCGGCACTCTTCCTCCTCCACTAATGCTATGAAGCGTACTTCGTAGTGACTCCGTCAGCAAGCGTTTTTGGAACTGGATTTTCGTCGCTTTGATCAAATATTGAATGGTATCGATCCATCACCAATGTTAAAATTGTCTCTTTTCTACCAATCGCAGCATTAACTCGATCACTTTAAGCAGACTGAATTTTTTTGTTACATTACACGACAACCTCTTCACCAATCTCACCTACATATGCCCCCTACAGAGATTGCCAAGTTGCAAGTAGTTTCAAAGTCTTTGGTTGTAATACATAAGTATTCTCTACGTAAGTAGGCGTGTACAAGTTGACTTTGGGGGAACAAACTGGGTGCTGAAGGTGGCTTGTGTGGGAGTCGTTGGAGGATCTTGTGATAGCTCAGTTCCGGCTTTGGGGAACTGACGCAACGCCCTCCTGATGAAGTGGGGCGGGTTTAAGGGAGCAAGTGGCTAGCTGTGTAAGTCTGCGAGCTCGTAACTCTACGCAAATGTAAAGCTTAGATTCTAAAAAAGGTGATGTTTTTGATGGGATTCAACGTCATCTGAGCGGCTTTTCTTGATGGGGTTTGTTAGGCCAAACAAGATCAACAAATACTCTCCAAGCCAGCTGACCAGTGGGAGGTACTGGTCATCAACAGCAAATCCAGTTTGAGATTTGGGGGCATATGCCGTCCGGGTGAATTTCATCCGGCCCAAACGGGAGGAGAGCATGTCAGATAACTCATCCAACAACGCGTATTGGGCTGCCAATATGCGTATCATCAAAATAAGCCTCGTTATATGGGCTCTGGTCTCGTTCGGGTTTGGCATTTTGCTGCGCCCGCTGCTGAGCGGCATTCGTGTTGGCGGCACTGATCTGGGGTTTTGGTTCGCACAACAGGGTTCCATTCTGGTCTTCCTGGCGATCATCTTTTTCTACGCCTGGCGCATGAACCGTCTCGACCGTGAACACGGCGTTGAAGAAGAATAGGGGCTTTTCAGATCATGGATCAGTTTACTATCAACTTGCTATTTGTGGGCAGCTCCTTTGCGCTCTACATCGGCATCGCGATCTGGGCCCGTGCGGGTTCCACATCTGAATTTTACGCTGCTGGCCGCGGCGTCCATCCTGTCACCAACGGCATGGCAACTGCAGCTGACTGGATGTCTGCGGCATCCTTTATTTCCATGGCCGGTCTTATTGCGTTTACCGGTTATGACAACTCATCCTTCCTGATGGGCTGGACTGGTGGCTATGTGCTGCTGGCACTGCTTCTTGCTCCGTATCTGCGCAAGTTCGGCAAGTTTACAGTCTCTGAGTTCATCGGCGATCGCTTCTACAGTCAGACCGCTCGAATTGTTGCCGTGGTTTGCTTGATTGTTGCGTCAACCACTTACGTGATCGGTCAGATGACGGGTGTTGGTGTTGCCTTTGGTCGTTTTCTGGAAGTTGACAACACAACAGGCCTGTTGATCGGTGCCTGTGTTGTGTTTGCTTACGCTGTGTTCGGCGGCATGAAGGGCGTTACCTATACGCAGGTCGCTCAGTATGTGGTGCTGATTACCGCTTACACCATTCCAGCAGTTTTCATCTCGCTGCAATTGACTGGCAACCCAATTCCAGGTCTTGGTCTGTTCGGCAATGATGTTGCAAGTGGCGAACCACTTCTGACCAAACTGGATCAGGTAGTGACTGAGCTTGGCTTCAATTCATATACCTCAAACAATGCTGACACCTTCAACATGGTGCTGTTCACGCTGTCTCTGATGATCGGTACCGCTGGTCTGCCGCACGTGATCATGCGCTTCTTCACCGTACCTAAAGTGGCTGATGCACGCTGGTCCGCAGGTTGGGCGCTGGTGTTCATTGCACTGCTTTACATCACCGCTCCTGCAGTTGGCGCGATGGCACGTCTCAACATCACAGATATGATGTGGCCAAACGGCGGCATTAATGGTGGCGCTGTTGAAGTTGCACAGATTAAGAACGACCCTAAATACGACTGGATGCATACCTGGGAAAAGACAGGACTTCTGGCTTGGGAAGACAAGAACGGCGACGGTAAAATCCAGTACTACAACGACAAGAGTGAAAAAATGCAAACTCTTGCCGGTGAAAAAGGTTGGGTTGGAAATGAGCTGACAAAGTTCAACCGAGACATCCTCGTGCTGGCGAACCCGGAAATTGCAAACCTGCCAGGTTGGGTGATTGGTCTGGTGGCGGCAGGCGGCTTGGCAGCAGCACTTTCAACGGCTGCAGGGCTCTTGCTCGCAATATCCTCGGCGGTTAGCCATGACTTGATCAAGGGGGCTATTAAGCCATCAATCTCAGAAAAGAGTGAGTTGATGTCTGCCCGAGTGGCCATGGCGGTTGCGATTGTAGTGGCAACCTATCTGGGGCTCAATCCTCCTGGCTTTGCGGCACAAACGGTGGCACTGGCGTTTGGTCTTGCGGCGGCATCCATCTTCCCTGCGCTGATGATGGGTATCTTCTCAACCCGCATCAACAACACTGGTGCTGTTGCAGGTATGTTGTCTGGTCTGGTTGTGACCCTTGTCTACATCTTCCTGCACAAGGGCTGGTTCTTTATTCCAGGCACAGCCAGCTTCTCTGATGCTGATCCGCTGCTTGGTACGATCAAGTCCACATCGTTTGGTGCGATTGGTGCGGCTGTGAACTTCGCTGTTGCTTACTTTGTTGCAGGCATGACGAAGGAAACACCTCAGGTGATCAAGGACCTCGTGGAAAGCGTACGTATCCCACGTGGAGCCGGTGCAGCTCAGGACCATTGATAACTCATGCGGGTTGCTGAACCTCAGTAACTCGCTGTCTTTTGATCCTGTCCTGCCCGGCCTATGCTGGGCAGGACTTTATTTCTTCCAGCTGAAGGCGGAGCCATGCCTCTTACATCAGAGCAAGTCCTGCAGTTTCTGAAATCCGTGCATCCCTATGATGCTCTTCCAGAGACGGATCAAGAGGCATTGTCTCATCAGGTAACTGTTTGGGAGCGTGTCCATGGTGCTGGTATCTATGAGTTGGGAGACCAACTGCCGGGGCTCTTCCTAATCTACGACGGTGGCGTTGAAATCCGCGATAAGAATGATGCCGTTATAAGCCGTCTCGGCATCCGCAACTCGTTTGGAGAGCGTGGATTGTTTTTGGATGGACGCGCGGTTACATCCGCAAAAGCTGGAGAACCAACCGTCCTTTTGGTGCTCCCGCCAGCACTACTGACAGAACTGATTGCAGCGCATCAGCCGGTTGCCCGTTTCTTTGATCGAACACAAACGCCGCGGACCCGCGAAAATGACTTAGCCGCCATTCCAATTGAATCGTTTATGGCGGCCAACCCGGTTACCTGCCGACCTGACGATACAGTGCAACATGCAGCTCAGCAGATGAGGGATGCCCGCGTTTCCTCGCTTTGTGTGACAGATGCAAAAGGTGGGCTGATCGGGATCATTACGGTCAGAGATCTCTCCTTCAAGGTTTTGGCCTCTGCTTTATCAGTTGATACTTCGGTTGAAGCTGTCATGACGGCTAATCCCATAGTGCTTGCCCCATCAGCAATCGGGTCAGATCTGCTGCACTTGATGATGGAACGCCGTATTGGGCATGTCCCAATCGTGGAGAGTGAGCGTCTCGTCGGCATGGTGACGCAAACGGATCTGACGCGGTTTCAGGCCATCAGTTCAGCAGAATTGGTCAGCGAAGTTGCTAAGGCCAAGGATGCCTATGACATAGCAAGGGTAACTGCCCGGATTCCAAACCTGCTGGTGCAACTGGTCGCTGGTGGCAGTCGGCACGAAATTGTCACGCGATTGATCTCTGATATTGCGGATGCTGCAACGCGTCGCCTACTGGCTCTGGCAGAAGAAAAGCTCGGCCCTTCGCCGGTTCCGTACCTCTGGCTTGCCTGTGGTTCGCAGGGGCGCCGCGAACAGACCGGAGTCAGCGATCAGGACAATTGCCTGTTTTTGGATGATCGCGTCACTGACGAACAGCGGCAAGGGTACTTTGCAGATCTCGCCAAATTCGTATGTGATGGGCTAAACACCAGTGGTTATATCTACTGCCCTGGTGACATGATGGCGACGAACCCGCGCTGGAGCCAGCCGTTATCTGTCTGGAAATCCTATTTTGAAGGCTGGATCAACAAACCGGACCCTGAAGCCCAGATGCTTAGTTCTGTTATGTTCGATCTCAGACCAATCGGCGGCGAGGTCTCCCTCTTTGAAGACCTGCAAGCGCAAACGCTGGAAGCCTCAAGCCGTAACTCGATTTTCGTGGCGCACATGGTCAGCAATTCGCTGAAACATACGCCTCCGCTCAGCTTGCTGCGCGGGTTGGCAACCATACGCTCGGGTGAGCACAAAAACACGCTGGACATGAAACACAATGGCGTGGTGCCGGTGGTTGATCTGGCGCGCATTTATGCACTGCAAGGGCAGATCGGAGCCGTCAACACCCGCGCCCGTCTGGAAGAGGCTCGCGAGAGCGGCCAGCTGAGCAAATCCGGCGCCGGGGACCTTCTGGATGCTTATGACCTGATTGCCGAGATGCGGATTCAGCATCAGGCAGAGCTGGTCAAACAGGGATCACAACCAGACAATTTCCTGCAACCTTCAAGCCTGTCAGATTTTGAACGCTCCCATGTACGGGATGCGTTTGTTGTCGTCAAAACCATGCAGTCAGCAATCGGGCATGGCCGGGGAATGTTGAGCTAGAGCGCGTTCCGTTTGATCGGATAGAATCAAACGAGGAATTCGCTCCGCTAGAGACCAATAATAATCAGAGCTGTGAGTAGATAAAACACAACCACAGCCACCTGGGAGGAATAACATGTTTCTTGAATTGATCGGGACCTTCATTGCAGGCGTCGCCGGAGCTGGTCTTGTGATGTTGATCAATCATGTTCTTGGCGGGCGTTTGCCGCGCTGGCTCGTGCCGATCGCTGCCGGTGCAGCCATGCTGCTGGCAACAATTTCAAGCGAATACAGCTGGTATTCACGCACCAAACAAACCCTGCCTGAAGGCATGGTTGTTGCTGAAACAGTAGAAAGCAAAGCCTTTTATCGTCCATGGACCTATCTGTATCCATTCACGGAAAGATTTGTCGCCATTGACACTGCCACGATCCAGACCCACCCGGAGCAGCCGGGCATGAAGCTGGCGCAGGCATATTTCTTTGGCCGCTGGTCACCAATAAACAAACTTCCTGTACTCACCGATTGCACCACCAGCCGACGAGCAGCGCTGGCTGACGGAATCACTTTTGAGAAGGGCGGAAGCGTCTCGGGCGCTCAGTGGGTTTCGGTGCCGGAAAATGACAGGATCACCTCAACAATATGCGGAGCGGGGTAATGTTGACAGGCCTCAGCTTGCGATTTCGGATTTTCCTCTTGTTCGCGGGTGTCGCCGCAGCAAGCTGTGCTGTCGTCGGAGCTGCGCTTTACTTCGGATACACCCGTATTACGGACACAACACCGGCCTCGGGTTTCTTGTTGGCTGGTATACTATCCACCTTCGGCCTTCTCGCGATCTCGGTCAGCATCTGGCTTCTGTTTGACGAAAATGTTGCCAAACCAGTGCAGCGTCTTTCCGCTGCCATCCGCACGACAGCTCATGCCAACGTTGATGCCTCAATTGATCTTGAAGAGGCCAAATATCTGGGAGATCTCGCCCCCGCGGCTCATGCAGTTGCCTGGCGTTTAACCAATGACAGTGCAGAAACAGATGAGTTGGTTTCTGATGCAACGGCGCAGCTGGCGAGCGAGCGCGAACAGCTCGCCTTGCTGTTAACTGAGATCCCCGTCGCCATCGTGCTCGTCAGCCATGCACACAAAATCATGCTTTATGACGGGCAAGCTGCAGACATTCTTGGGCAGGTTCATGTTCCACGTTTGAGTGCATCCATCTTTGATTACTTTATTGAGGAAGAGGTGCGTGCTGCCTATGATCAGCTGATCGAATTAAAAACAGAAATTACTGTTGATGTGAAAGGAGCTCGTGGCAACCTCAATTTTCAATTGCGCCTTAAAAAACTCAGAGGGATGTCGGGCTATATGATCCTGATTGGCGATGCGACCGTGCGCATCGCACCAGAGGCACCGCGACCTCTGATTTATGACTTTGAGGCGGCTCAGCACCATTGTGAAAAGGAAATTGAGGAGCGTTCTCTGCGTGATCTCAGCTTCGTCGTTTTCGATACAGAAACAACCGGCCTCATGCCGAATAAGGACGACATTGTCCAGATCGGGGCCGTGCGGGTTGTCAACGGACGTATCATTCCCGGTGAAACAGTGGACCAACTCGTCAATCCGGGCAGACCCATTCCGGCTGCCTCAACCGGAGTTCACCGGATCACAGATGACATGGTGGCAGATGCTCCAGACCCGGTGACTGCAATTTCAGAGTTTCATGCTTTCGCCAAAGACTCCGTCATTGTTGCGCACAATGCGCCGTTCGACATGGCATTCCTACATCGATACGGCCACTTGTCCGGCCATGCCTGGGACCATCCGATCCTTGATACAGTCCTCTTGTCTGCTGTCGTTTTCGGCGCAGATCAGGTGCACACTCTCGACGCCCTTTGCACCCGCCTTGGCATAGAGATCCCCATAGCTTCGCGCCACACAGCCCTCGGCGACGCCCAAGCCACCGCCCAAGCCCTCTGCAAACTCCGCCCCCTCCTATCCTCGCACGGCCTCAACACCTTCGGAGAAGTCATCGAGCAAACGAGGAAACATGGGCGGCTGTTGAAGGATATGAACTAGATTTGTGGGTGTTGGCCAGTCGACTATTATGAAGCTAGGAAAATTTTACCTTACGGCCTCTCCACCTTTCCTGTGTTCGCACTTGATACTTTCAATTTAAGAGCTGGCTCGGGAAATTTGGACAGGTTGTGAAAGTGGATTTAGCTCCTGAAACTGGCATGATGCCAAGAACAGGAGACCATCATGAGCAGACGTCCTCGCCGGAACCATAGCCCGGCTTTTAAAGCGAAAGTGGCACTTGCTGCTATTCGCGGAGAAAAAACCTTGAGTGAGTTAGCTCAGGACTTTGATGTGCACGCGAACCAGA
>NZ_LMCF01000046.1 GCF_001623075.1 Pseudovibrio sp. Ad37 | reverse complement strand
TAGATACGGCGCGGCGCAGACGCTCATTCTCCCTCTGTAACCGTTTCAGTTCCTTAAGTTGCTCTGTGCCCATTCCACCGTACTTTTTCTTCCAGCGGTAATAGGTTTGTTCAGTAAAACTGATCTGGGGCATTATCAACCAAAGACAGCTATTTCGCTATATTAGGCTATTTATGCTATCCTGTGTCAATCGTGAGATGAGAGGTATGCATGTCAGAAACATTGTCTTTAGTTCTGGAGTCCATTCGTACTTTAGATGATATGGTTCTGGCTTTTCAGAGCGAGGACAAATGCCGTCAGCTTGTTGAGAGCATGGTATGGCCTAAAGGGCGGATTTGCCCTGCATGTGGCTATAAGCATTCGATCTCACTTGCTGATCGAGATAGTGGCCGAGGACGATTACGACCAGGCTTGTATCAGTGCTCAAACAGTCATTGTCGCTTCCAGTTTACAGTCACCACGCGCACGCCGTTGCATGCTACCAAGCTCCCGTTGCAGATCTGGTTGAAAGCAATGTGGCTCATTTTACAGTCTGATAAGGGCCTGTCT
>NZ_LMCF01000045.1 GCF_001623075.1 Pseudovibrio sp. Ad37 | reverse complement strand
ACTGACCGACCGGACACTTCGACCATCCCGTAAAACAAGACGGCGGATCTTGGCTGCACTTTCCATCAATATCACCCGTTCATGCCCCGCGCTAAATGCACGGATCCTAACAAACAGGTGGGTCAATCTTAAACGCTCATAACCCACCTAACCGGGTCAATTTTGCATGCCGATTCACACACAAAACGTAAGCAACCCGTCTTCAATCTGAGTTGTGATTTCAGCTGCCGAATATGAACTTAGCAAGTTTGTAAACTTACGCAAATTCGTCAAACTCAAATCAATAGAAGCTTTGAGCTTAGTGAACAGGAGAAAAACGTATCAACCTTGCGCAACATCCCCCGGCCTCACCCCTGTGATTACATGCTAGCTTTTTCTCTGAGTTCCTGAAGGATGCCGACTTTTAGCCTGAAGTGAGATTGCAAACCAGCGTGCGGAGAGCGTTTATGGACGACCCCCTACAACGGAGAGAGGATGTTCCCGCTGCTCTGCAGGATGATCGTATGATCATTCTCAACGGGTCACTGCGTTGTTTCGCACGCAACGGATATTTCAATACCACATTCAAGGATATTGCTAAGGAAACGGGCCTCTCGCAACAAACTATCGGATCCATTTTCGCCAGTAAGGATGAGATTCTGGCGGAATATCTGCAAATGTGTGACGACGAGATCGTACAGCAAATTAAAGAAGAAACTGCATCAGATACGGATGTTCTGGAACGGATTCAGTCCATTTGTGTCACCACCCTCATCTATCTTGGGACACATTCTGAGCTGACCGCGATTTGGGTGGAGTTTTACAAGCACCATGTGGCGCGTGTGGTTTTAAAGAAGTTCTTTGGTCTGCTTCGCACGCGTATTAGTGAGCAGATTATTGAGGGAATGGAAAATGGCGTTATCCGGCAGGCAAATGCAACGCATATCGTGGAAGCCATTGTCGAGTTGTTTGAAGGGACACTGATCCTCAGTCGTTTGGAAGGCACCAACAACGAAGTGGAACGGCGCTTCCTTGCTTCCTGGGAGGTGATGGTGGAAGGGCTCGTACAGAAATAGCAGGGCTTGGTAAGAGCCCGTGATTACCACAGGCTCTCTGCGTTTTATTGAGCTGCAACCACAGTAAACTCAACCAGAATATCTGGACGAGCCATGCGTGCTTCAACGCAGGCACGTGCTGGCTTTTCACCCTCTGCAACCCAAGCATCCCACACGGCGTTCATCGCAGCGAAATCTTTCATATCGCGCACATAGATGGTGGCGGACAGGATCTTGTTGCGGTCGCTGCCAGCTTGTTCCAGCAGGGTATCAACTTTGGCCAGACAGCGTTTTGTCTGTTCGGTGATGTCCCAGCTTGGATCATCAGCAGCTGTCTGTCCGCACAGATAAATTGTGCCGTTGTGCTTCACGATCTTACTCATGCGGTGGTTAGAATCCACGCGTTCAATTGTCATGGTTTACTTTCCTGTTGTCTTGGAAATCTTGGGAGCTAAAGAACCTTGCGTTCAAAGCGGTCGATGCGGAACGGGTTCAGGTCAAAACTGGTTTTTCCTGTGGTGATCAACTGCGCGAGTACATCACCAACGACTGGTCCGAGCTGGAACCCATGGGCCGAAAAGCCGAAGGCATGGTAGGCATTGCGCGCATTCACCCCTGCCCCTATCACCGGCAGGTTGTCGGGCATGTAGGCTTCCAGTCCAGCCCACATCCGGTTGATGACGGCTGTCTTCATGATTGGGAAAAAGGTCTTGGTTGTCTCCGCAGCAAGGGCCAGCTTTTTGTAGTCCAGCGTTGTCCGATTATTATCACGATCCGCAAAACCTTTGGCGCCACCACCGATGAGCACAGTGCCATTTTCGAACTGCTTGAACGACAGCTGACGAGAGATGGCGCCTACGACCGGACCAGCAAAATGCGGCATTCGGGCGGTGATCATCAACATAGGCGCGCTGTAAGAGAGCGGGGTGTTGTCGCCCATCATCATGGCAGTTTTGTCCGCCCATGCTCCAGAGCAGTTGATCAGAGTGCCTGTGTCATAACTGGCTTTGTCGGTTCGTACCTGCCAGGCATCGCCAATCTGGCGTAGGTTTGCGAGCGTCTCGCCTTCATGAAACGTCGCGCCAAATCGTTCAGCTGCTCGGCGAAAGGCACTGGTTGCCTTGTAAGGGATAGCATAGCCGTCTTGTTCAGACACCACGCCGCCCACGCAGTTATGCGCCGCATGAGGCAATCGCTCGCGCAGTTCCTGCTGGTCGATCTGTATTTCGTGATCGTAACCCAATCCGGTGAGCTTAGTGATCCGGGTCTTGATCGTGCTCATGTCTGCGTCATCAATGGCAATGTTGATCAGGCTACGCCTGCGAAAACCAGTATCGCCCTCAAGCTCATCATCCAGTGTTTGCCAGCGGGACATGGCTTCTTTGGAGAGCGGCACCTCAGCAAAATCTCGGCCTAACAACCGCACACCACCTGCGTTGACACCGGAGGCATGACGGCCAACATAGTCCTTTTCCAGCACCAGCGTCTTCATACCAGCCTTGGACAGATAGTAAGCCGTTGCGCTGCCGTGAATGCCGCCGCCAATGATGATTGCATCAAAATTCATGCGGACACCTCAGCCGGTTTTTTTGCTGGTTTGATGTTCTGAAACTGGCTTAACTCATCAACACTGAGCAACCTTTGCGGAGAACGCAGGCGATAATAGCCGATGTCGGAAACAGGCTTGTTCTGCCAGACAGCAAGTAACTCACTGACGGTATGCCCGCATTGGCGGCCCTGACACGGGCCCATTCCACAGCGGGTCAATGCTTTAAGCGCGTTCGGGTCTTTCGCACCTTGCTCAAATCCAGCACGCAGCTGCCCCATTGTTTGCTCTTCACAGCGGCATGCCAGCGTATTGGACGCAGCAGGGATGCGATGCTCTGGTGTTGGTGCATAATACGCATCAAGAAAACTGCGGAAGGCTTTGAAGGACTTCATGGCTCTCAGATGATCAGAACTTTGTTGCTGCAGACTTGCCTCGCTGAGTTTGCCAAGTTTGTTCATGGCCTTAAGTGCTGCAAGGCGCCCCGCATGTCGCGCAGCTTCCGCCCCCTGAATACCAGCTGCATCACCGACCACTGCAATGTGTGGGATCGAGCTTTGGCCCCAGTCGTCCAGTGTCGGTGTCCAGCACAGTTGTTGCTCTGCCCAATGATGTTCTATGCCAAGCGCACGGGTCATGTTGAGGTTGGGTATGACGCCTTGATGCAGGAAGATATGATCTGCGTTGACGGAGTGGGTTCGTCCATCCTGTTCAAACTGAAGGCCAACGGATTTGCTTTCTCCAAGCACGCTCAGGTTTGAGGCATGGCGGAAGATGGGAACACCAGCACGGTGAATTTCATTGAGGAGCATCAGACCTTTGATGAGGTAGGCTGGTTTGCGGAGCGCACCACCAATGTACTGCATCGCGCGGACAACACCGCCTGCTGGCGTTGTGTCCACTACAGCGTTGACGGTTACACCAAGCCGCAGATACTGAGCCACGATCAGGTAAAGCAAGGGTCCGGTGCCAGCAAAGATAGCACCGTCTTTGACCATGCCGTCAGACTTGAGCATCACCTGTGCGCTGCCTGCTGTCATCACTCCTGGCAAATGCCAGCCTTCAATAGGGAACGGGCGTTCCATGGCGCCCGGACTGATGATGAGTTCACGCGCTACAAGACGGCGGGTCTGATTGTCTTGGGAGTACAGGACCTCGCCGGTTTCTCCGATATGCCAGACATCCGCATTCTGGTGGCGGTCAATGTCAGCCTCCATAAAGGCTTCAACCAGCTCCGCGCCCTCGGTGTATTCACTCCCGAGAACGGACGGGTCCAACAAGGGGCTCTGCGTCACGTCCCGATAGATCTGCCCACCGGGAGTTGCCTTGCGATCAAGCACCGCGACCGAGGCTCCCTGTTGTGCTGCCTCTAGTGCGGCGGACATGCCGGCCGGGCCTGCACCGATGATTACGATATCGAAAATGTCACTCATGATCAGCACTCTCTTTTTGATGAAGTGCAGCAATGGATTGTTCGGTCAGGTCTTGGCTACAGACGTGCATGCCCTCTTCTACCGTCGTTAGGCAGGCCTGCTGGTTTGGCACGCCATTGACCTCAACGAGACACTCAAAGCACACGCCCATGGCGCAATAGGCGGAGCGTTGTTGGCCCGAGACTAAAGCAAGGCGGGTCTGTGTTTCACCGTGCAACGCCATGGCTGCCCAAAGGCTGGAGCCTTCAGCAACCTGAACCATCTGCCCGTTGATGTTGATGGAGACGCTTTGGGTCTCGGGTTTGCGCAGTGAGCGGAACATTGGACCTGACCTTTAGTGGCAAGCTTTAAAACAAGTGGGTTTCCCAATGAAACCGGGAGGATCAGGCAGTTCAGGTGAAACCGGGATTGGGATCCGGTTAGGGAACAAAGCTGCCCGATCCTTTGGAGACCTATCGGTCTGGACTGTTAGTTCTTGATTTTTTCAAGAATGGACTGACCCCAGTCCGCACCAACGTCGTTCAGGATCTGTGGCCATACGTCTGCGCGTACTTTCTTGGCTGCCGCTGCGAGCTCATCATCAGAGAGATTGACGATGGTTGCGCCGTAGTCTGCCAGTTTCTGCTCAAACGCACCCTGATCGGATTCCGCTTTAGCCCAACGCTTGGCTTCAAACTCTTTTGCTGCTTCTACGAGAGCTTTGCGGGAGCTTTCGTCAAGACCTTCAAAACGCTCGGAGTTAATGATCAGGTACCAAACTTCGAAGTGCGTGTTGACTGGGATGTAGGTCTTCGCAACATCACGGAAAGAGGCGTAATAACCTTCAGCACCGGAGCCCACGACGCCGTCAACAACACCGGTCTGAACAGCGGTGAAGGCTTCGGAGAATGGGATTGGGGAGCTGATGTAACCCAGAGCATCTGCTGTCAGCTGGAAGCTTTTGATACCAGGCACACGAACTTTGATGCCTTTGTCAGCGTTTGGATCGCCAGGAGCCACCGCATCACGGTTCAGCGCGATACCGCCGAAGTACACCGGATAAGCTGCCAGCATGGTGATGTCCTGCTTGGCGTAAAGCTCTTTCATTGCGTCGTGGATCGCACCGCCTGGACCGTAGATCTTCTGCGCTTGTTCCCAGTTTTCAGCCACATATGGGAAGGCACTGATCTGCATTTTACGCTCAACAGCGGTTGCTGCTGGCTGTACGGCCATGTCGATTGCACCAACGGAAATACGTTCCTGTACGGTGGTGTAGTCACTCAATGCGCTTGCCGCGAAGATCTTCATCTTCAGGTCGCCATTGGTTGCTTTCTTCAGCTCTTCAGCAAGGTCTTTCACTTCAAGATCAACAGTTGCGCCTTGCGGGCGGATATGGCTGATCTTCAGCGTTTTGGCGTGTGCGATGGATGCTGCACTTACACCACCAATGATGGTTGCCAGCGCAAGGGTCGTTTTCAATGCCTTCAAAATCATAGTTCACCTCTGTGTTTTGTTTTCAATCGCAACTGAGGTTGCTGTTATCGGAGCTGCTCCCACAGCTCGCTTTGGGCTCTTGTCTGGTGATGGGGTCAGTAACCAAAGAGCCGGGGAATGAAGAGAGACAGGTCTGCCCAGAAGGAGGTCAAGAACACCACTGGCAGATAGCCAAACAGGATGAGGATCATGGCTGGGCGGATCACTTGCGTGACCGGCACCTTGCCGATGCGTGCGCCCAGATAAAGGATCGAAGCGTATGGAGGGGTCACACCGCCCATGGCTGTGTTAACACCCATGATCGCTGCGAACTGGATCGGGCTGATGCCAATGGCTTCCATGAGCGGCAGCAGCAGCGGCGCAATCAGGATGATAGCAGTCACGTCATTCACCACCATGCCCACAAGGAACAGCAGGATGTTGATGAGGATCAGCAGCAGAACTTTATTCTCAGTGATGGAGAAGATTGCTTCCACCAGTTCCTGCGGCACACTTTCGAGCACGAACATCTGGGAGAGGATCATGGAGAACAGGATCATCAGCATGATCGCGCCAACGGAGGTTGCTGCCTCTTTACCTGCCCCGAGGAATGTTTTGGCATCCAACCCGCGGTAGATAAGGAAACCGACAGGGATCGCGTAAATCACTGCAACAGCCGCAGCTTCTGTCGGGGTCATGATGCCACCGTAGATGCCGCCGAGAATGATAACTGGCATGAGAAGCGCTGGAGTTGCCTTGAACCCGCGGTGGCTGGCTTCCTGCACAAATGCTTTGCCGCGTGGGCGGTCTTCCAGTTTCAGGCCAAACTTGCGGGCCAGACGCAGGTTTACAACGGAGAAGCTGGACATGATCAGCAGGCCCGGGCCAAGCGTTGCGAGGAAGCAGGCGAGGATGGACGTGTCAGTCACCCAGCCGTAGACGATCATGGTCACGCTTGGTGGGATCAGCAGGCCAAGCAAGGATGCGTTGGCGATGAGCGCAGTTGCATAGGCACGCGGGTAGCCCTGCTTTTCCATCTCAGGAATGAGGAGTGGACCAATGGCGGCCACGCCAGTCAGGCCAGAGCCGGAAATCGCACCGATCAATGCACAGCTGACGGTTGCCACAACGCCCAGACCGCCACGTAAATGGCCGATGAAGATGTTGACGAAGTTGAGCAAACTGGCAGCGATACCGCTGACGCTCATAATCGTGCCCGCCAGAACAAACAGCGGAATAGCAAGCAAAACCGGATTGCCGAGCTGCTGGAAGCCCCAAAGCATGTTGCCCTTCATGATGACGTCACCAGCGAAGTACATGGTCATCAGGCCCGCGCCAAAGCAGTAAGGCAGCGGTACGCCAAGAGTGAGCAGAATTACGAGTACTGCAACGGAAAGAAGTGCGATCTCAACCATATCAGGCCAGCTCCTCTTTTGGGGGTTCTGTGGTGGTTGGGAGCGGCTCAGAGAACGTCCCTGTCAAAACCTGATGGATGTGTCGGCCCAGCTGAATTGCGGTGAACACCATCATCAGGACAAGGCCAGTGATTAGCGCGATGTCCACGTAAAAAGTCGGGATGTAGAGGGTCGGGCTTTCACGCCACACACGCATAGAATATTTGGTGAAATCCCATGCCCAGTAAGTGAGCCAACAACCAATCGCGAGGCATAATGCTTCCCCAATGAGGGCGAGCACGGCCACTTGCTTTGGTGTTTTAAGGAAGATTTCCAGAACGTTGGCGCGGATATGGCTGTTTTCACGGGATGCGTTGACCGCGCCCACCATGTAGAGCCACATTGTTGGATAAAGCAGACTTTCTTCCAGCCCCAGAACTGGAATTTCAAGCAGGTATCGCGTGATCACCTGTACAAATTGGCCCAGTGCAACAAGGCATATCAGCCCCGTCAGCAGCAGGCTCATTAAGCGATCCATCAGCAATCCTCCCTAAGTAGATGTCCGCAGCGCTGTTCGGGGAAGATTTCGATTTTGACCTATAAAATCAAAGTGATTTAATCTATTAAGGTATAGAAAAAAATTATAGGGCATGTAATTGCCTCACAATAACAGGCGGTTACATGAACCTGAGTTTTCGACAGTTGCAGGCATTTCGTGAAGTTATGCGAACGGGCTCAATCTCTGAGGCGGCACGTATCCTGGGTCGGACGCAACCTGCAGTAAGTTCTCTGATTTCCAATCTGGAACAGGAACTGGGGATCGAACTGTTTGAACGTCAACGCGGCAAACTCCTCCGAAAACCGGAGGCGCAATTCTTTTTGGGGGAAGCAGAAGCAATTTTGGATCGCCTCGCCCGTTCGACACGGACCATGCGCGAGATTGGCTCCTTGCAGCAGGGTCGGCTCAACGTGGCGTTCATGCCGGCCTCCTCTCAGGTGCTTATTCCGCAGCTGATCTCAGAGTTTGTCCAAGACAAACCGGAGGTGAAAGTCTCGCTGATGATGCGCGGGTCCAACGTGATTGAAGAATGGGTCGCCTCTCAGCAATATGATGTGGGGCTGGCAGAAACCCCCGCTCCCAACAGTGCGTTGATTACGCATGATTTCCTGCTCAATTGTATTTGTGCCTTACGGAGTGATGACCCATTGGCGCACAAAGAGGTCATTGAAGCAAAGGACCTTTCGGGCAAACCATTGGCGACATTGCCTGAAATGCACCCTAATTGTATTTCCACGCGCGTGGCCTATGAGGAGCAGAAAGCGGAATTCAACCAACGCTTCGAGCTACGTAACTTCCTCCCTGCCCTGAAGCTGGTGGAAGATGGCTTGTGCTATTGCATTTGTGATCCGATGACGGCGGACGGTTATCTGAACACGGCACGCGAACACAGCTCTCTCGTTTTCCGCCCGTTTGCGCCCAAGGTGGTGCTGGCGATCTCCATTTTGCTGCCGTCCCAACGTCCGGCGTCTGCATTGGCAGATGCGTTCAGCGAGAAGCTGCTGAGCGCAGTTACGGAGATTGAAAGGAAGCAATGGGGAGATTTTTATGGAGGGCCACAATAGTGGTGAAGGGTAGTGCGTATTCCCGAGATTAGGGCCAGATAAGTTTCGGGAATACGCAGTAACGGGAGAGTTTGCTCACCCGCTATTCGATGTAATCAGTTCGCTTGTACGGCGCTTTGCAGCTTCTGGATCTGTGCTTGCAGCTCTGCGATCTTCTGTTCTTTTTCTTCCAAAGCGGATTTGACCCAATCTGCGTCAATGCGCACTGGAATGTGCTGGGGGCAGTTGGCATCCCATGCATCAACACTGAAGATGATTGCTTGCTCAGGCGCTGCACGATAGGGTTGATCGTAGTCCATCAGCTGTTCAATCAAGCCCGGGTCATCCTCGATGACCTTAGCTGTGCCCCAGATCTTGATCCGCGTCTTCTGCACGTAATCGATCAGAAAAATGAAGGCCTTGGAATTATCTTCCAGATTTCCCTGGCTGATGTACTGACGGTTGCCGCGAAAATCCGCAAACCCGAGGTGGCGATTGTCCAGCACCTTAAGGAACCCGGTTGGGCCCCCACGATGCTGAATATAGGGTTGGCCATCCGCATTGGACGTTGCCAGAAAGAAGCTGCGCTGATCGGCAATGTACCGCGCCAACTCTTCTGTCACTTCGTTTTTCCAACCACCGCCCTCTTCCATGCTGGCATAGCCGCGTCGGGAGCCTTTGCGGCTCTGGATGGCTTTCACTGTGGGAGTGAAGGCAATATCACTGGAATACATGGGGTTTCCTCCAGTTACAGACCCAGATCACTCAGGCTTGCATGATCATCAGGGCGGCGACCTATCGGCCAATGGAACTTGCGGTCCTCTGGTGTGATCGGATGCTCGTTGATGCTTGCAATCCGGCGCTTCATGAGGCCGTCCTCTGCAAACTCCCAGTTTTCATTGCCGTAGGCTCTGAACCACTGTCCGGAGTCGTCATGATACTCGTAGGCAAAGCGAACCGCGATCCGGTCTCCCTCAAAGGCCCATAGCTCTTTAATAAGGCGGTAATCGAGCTCTCGGATCCATTTGCGAGTGAGCAGCTGCTCAATCTCAGGGCGTCCAGTTACAAATTCTGCTCTGTTCCGCCATTGGCAGTCTGGCGTGTAGGCCAGAGCTACCTTTTGCGGATCTCTAGAGTTCCAGCCATCTTCCGCCGCACGGATTTTGATGCTGGCTGTTTCCCGTGTGAATGGAGGGAGTGGTGATCTGGTCATGACGATCTCCGGAAGGGTGGCAGGTGGATTGGGCTCCACCCGCCCGTGGTGTCAGGCAAGTTCTTTAACAGCAGGGAAGTCAACTTCGGTTCCCAATACTTCGTTCATGTAGTTGGTCAGCGTGTTCAGAGCGACATGTCCAACAATCTCAACGAGTTCTGCATCGGAATAACCAGCGTCGCGCACAGCCTGCACCTGTGCATCAGAAACCTTTCCGCGGTTTTTGACGATTGCGACAGCGAACTCGACAGCAACGGCTGCTTTCGCATCTTCAGAACTGCCGCGGCGGTTCTTTGCAATTTCATCTGCAGAGAGTTTGGCAAGGTTGGATGCAAGGTAAGTATGCGCGGAGAGGCAGTAGTTACAGCCATTCTGCTCGCCAACGGCCAATGCGAGACGCTCACGCGTAGCAGCAGGCAGTGTTCCTTTGCCGAGCGCGCCGTTCAAACCGAGGTAACCTTCCAGCGCCTGCGGGCTATTAGCAACAATTCGGAACAGATTTGGCACCGAGCCGAGCTGAGAGTTGACGGCCTGAAGGGAAGCCTGGGAGTCCTGAGGAGCGGCCTCGATGGAAGATGGGGTAGGAATGCGTGACATTATTTTATCTCCATTTTTTGAAATCGGATGATGGTCTTCATGTAACCAATGTTTGAAAGGAAATAATTGGGCTTCTGTGCAATTCACTATTACACTTAGCGCAATAAATGAGCGTGATTGTGAGATTGAAATGGATAAGCTTGAAACAATGCAGGTGTTTGTAGAAGTGGCTGAACGGGAGAGCTTCGTGGAAGCCAGCAAGAAGCTTGGCCTTTCAGCTCCTGCCGTCACTCGCTCCATTGCCCGGCTGGAGCAATCCCTTGGCACAAGATTATTCAACCGAACCACTCGTCACGTCCGACTGACGGATGCGGGCAGGCACTATCTTTGCGATGTAAAAGGCATTTTGGAGAGCGTCGAACAGGCAGAAGCGTTTGTCAGCGGCAGTTATGCCAAGCCGATCGGCGAGCTTTCCATCACAGCGCCCATACTGTTTGGGCAGAAGTACATTATCCCTCTGATCACAGAGTACCTCGATCTCTACCCTGAAGTGACTGCCAATGCCGAGTTCTACGACCGTATCGTCAATATGGTGGAAGATAATCTGGACGTAGCGTTCCGTATCGGACATCTGCAGGATTCCGGGCTTTATGCGACCCGCGTGGGCAGCATCCGCCGGGTGATCTGCGCTTCTCCGGCGTATTTTAGTGAGCACGGCACCCCGCAAACACCGTCAGACCTTGCCGAGCACAAGATCATCCAGCCGACATCGGTTGAAACGAGCAACCAGTGGAAGTTTGCAGGAGAGAAGGCCGAGGTGGTGAAGATCAACCCACATTTGCGCTGCAACCACAATTGCGCAGCTATTCAGGCAGCAACAGGTGGGGCCGGCATTACCCGATTGCTGTCCTATCAGGTGGCGAAAGACGTTTCGAACGGTGTGCTTCAGCTGGCGCTGGAGGATTATGAGCCTGAGCCGCTTCCAGTCCACATCGTTTATATGGAAGGCCGCCGTGCCAGCGCTAAGGTGCGTTCCTTCGTGGACTTCGCTGCTGAGCGCTTGCGAGACAATCCGTTTATCGGTGATTGATGTTTAAGATATCTAAAAGGTGAAGCGCCCAGAATGCTGATATCGCATCCGGGCGTTTCTCGTTTAGTTAAGCGTCTTCCTGCTGAGCCTGCTCATTGAAATTTGGTGGTCGCTTTTCAAGGAATGCGGCCATGCCCTCTTTCTGGGCAGGTGAGCCAAACAAGGCATGGTACATCTGCCGTTCAAAGCGGATACCATTTTCCAGTGAGTTTTCATCCGCCGCATTTACGCAAGCCCGTGCCATCATGGTGATGTCTCGGGCATATCCCGCAATGGTTTTTGCAGTCTCATTAGCAACGGCCATCAGCTCATCTGCAGGGATCTTTCTGCTAATGAGACCCATGTCGTAAGCCTCTTGCGCATCAATCATGCGGCCTGTGAGGATAAGATCCATGGCTCGTGCTTTACCAACCAGCTTGGTCAGACGCTGAGACCCGCCAATACCCGGGATACAGCCGATCTTCACTTCCGGCTGGCCGAACCTGGCGGTGTCTGATGCCAAAATAATATCGCACATCATGGCGACCTCACAGCCGCCGCCCAACGCATAGCCGGAGACCACTGCTATCTTCGGGATACGAAGCGCTGCAAAACGATCCCATCCAGTGAAAAAGTTGCTGGCGTACATGCTGGCATAATCCTGCACGTTAAGCTCTGCGATATCAGCGCCAGCAGCAAAGGCTCGCTCATTACCAGTCAGAATAAGGCAACCGATAGCGGGATCTGCATCAAACTTGGTTGCAGCATCCAGCACCTCTTCCAGAACCTGGGAGTTAAGTGCATTCAGCGCTTTGGGGCGATTGAAGCGAATGGTTGCAACACGCCCTTCAACGGATGTTTCAATGGTTTCATACATGATCAGCTATCCCAAATTGCGCCGTAAGCAGGAATGCCGAAGCTTTCCATGTCGTGAACAAGTTTGCGGGTCAGTTTCTGGTTGGAAATCACAATAACAGCCTCTGCTCCGCTCTCCTCAATTGCTTTCAGAGTTAATGCGGTCAGGTCAGGCTTGCCTTGAGAATCCGTATCCCAGATCACCGGGTTCTCAGTGCTTGTCTCAATCTCGTCAACGAAAGCATCGCCATAAGTTTTACGAGGGTTGCGTGTGGACCAAATCACTTTGTTAGGCACCTCGCCTGCGAGCAGATGCGGCACAATTGGGCCAATGCCAGAACCAGTCCCGACGTAAACGACCTTCTTGAACAACACCTCGATACGCGCAACACCAGAGGTGGTGATGCCCTTCACCCATACATGACTTGGCGGGTTTTCAATAAAGTCACCTGTCCAATCCCCTGCCCGACTAATCGCGAGTCGATAACCTGGCTCACTCGGAGACGGGATGTTTGCAAACGCATGATACTCGCCAAATGGTGTGTGGCTGATTGCGTTTGAGCTGCCCGGGAATGGAGTATCGCCGTAATTGAACTTCGCCAAAACTGCATGGTTGGATGGCTTCACCACATCCACTTTGACGCGCTTAAGCGACAGCCAAGGTGAGAGGATGGACAGTGTGATGAGGCAGAGCATCCAGAATGCTGGGGTTTCCATAAGAACGCCACCTGTATCCTGCGTGATGGAAACAGTCTGTGCCCAGAACAGGCCAAGCACTGTCCAACCAACAAAACGGTGAACCTTCTCGAAGGTGTTGTGATAGCGTGCGCGGAAACTGCCTTGTGCAGTAATGATCAACAAGACCATCAACGCGACCATCGCCCCGCTGAGAGCAAGCGTCTGGTCTGATGGAAGCGCAGCCCCTTCAATACGGTTAGCCACCATAGCGTAAAGCAGGAAGCCAAACCAGATTGTGCCGGATACTGTGCTGCTGGAATGAAGCCCCCCGAAATGGAACACCTTGCCAGCGCCCCAACGAAGCCACAGCGGCCAGCTGGTTGGAATGCGAGTTGCCAGCCAGAACAAGGCATTGACCACCCGTTGCTGACGGATCAGGATACCAAGAGACAGGTTGATCAGCGCCATATCTGCAATAGCACCAAGAGCAAAGTCGGTTTCGGCAAACCAGCGTCCGTCCTGTAAACCAGCGATGAAGACTGCGATGTTAACCACGGCGACCAGCATCAACAGCCGGTTGTATTCCATCAAGGATGGATGGCGCGTAATACGTCGCCAGTTGTAACTGCGTGTTTCAGCAGTTGTTGCTTCAATAGTCATTAATTTAACTCCACACCCTGAGCGTCAATATGGTCTTGTGCCAGCTTCAAAAGCAGGCGCTTGTCCAACTTCCCGCGTGGTGTGCGAGGCAACTCATCCATGGAAAGGATCAGTGTTGGACTACAATAATAAGGAAGTTTGTCTTTCACGGACTGGGCCGCTGTGTTGGTGCACACATTCGCCGGACTGACGAAGGCAACCAGATTGCGGCTGTCGAACTTGAGCGTGACTGCCTGATCACAGCCTTCCGTAGCTTCCAATGTGTTGGAAACGCCATCCAGCTCTACACGGAAACCTCGGATTTTTACCAGATCATCAACCCGCCCAAAGTGCTCCAGTTCTCCGATATTGGTCCAGCGACCAAGGTCTTTGGTACGGAACATCATGTGGCCGGGACGGAATGGATCAGGACGATAACGATCAAGCGTAAGTTCGGGATTGGAGAGGTATCCAGCAGTTACACAATCACCACCTGCCCACATTTCGCCTTTCTCGCCAATGGCAACGGGGCGCAGGTTTTCATCCAGAACATAAACTGTATTGTTGGGTGTCGGGCGTCCAATGGATAGAACTTCCTTTCCCGGATAATGCGGTTCAGCTGTGTTGATGATGGTGGTTTCTGTTGGGCCACAAGAATTATAAAAGCGACAGAAACTACTCCAAGCGTCTGCAAGAGGTCTTGGGCAGGGTTCTCCCGCGACAGCAGCAGTTTGCACTTGCTGGCAATGGCTGTGGTCAAGTGAGTTCAGGATTGACGGTGTTGCAATCAGCACGTCCACCTTTTCGGCTGTTTCCTGAATGCTTTTGCCGCGAATAACCAGCGTAGCGCCGTTTGAAACAGCGCCAAGAGTTTCCCAAGCCGCCATATCAAACGCGATCGAAAGAATTTGACCCACCCGCAACCCCCGACGCATGCCAAGATCACCGGGGCTGGTTTGCAAGATGTTGCACAGGTTCTTGTGGGTGACCTGAACGCCATTAGGGACGCCTGTGGTACCAGAGGTGAACAGGATCATGCACAGATCGTCCGGCTGTGCTTTATGTTGTTCGCCCTCTACTGGCGTGGTCGGCAGAGTTTCATCCTCAATCACATCTTCAATCGCGATGAGAGTTTGGCCTTCTGCAACCGGCACCTGATCTTTAAGACTGCGCAGCGTTAGAATGACTTTGGCACCGGTCACTGCTGCGATGTGGTTCAATGCCTTTTCAGGAGCGACGCCCACATGCTGCGGAATATATGCTGCACCTACGCGAAGAGCCGCGACGATGCCGACCAGCATTGGAATGGAACGGTGCAGGTACAAGCAAACGGCGTCCCCTCTCTTCACGCCGTACCGTGCCAGGGTGTGAGCTAGCCGGTTTGCGGCGTCATTCAGCTCACCGTAGCTGATCTCCTGATCTTGATATTCAGCTGCAACGGCATTTGGCTGCGCAGCCATAAAGTGGTTCATTGCGGAAATGATAGTTGGAAAGCGTGGAGCGGTTTCTGGTCCCCATCCAAAATCCAGAAAACGTTCCTGATCAAAATCGCTCAATGCCGACAGAAGTGGATTGCGTGGCGCTACTCCTGTCAGTTTTGGCATGGTCGGAAACACTGGCCGAATGTCATTTAGATAATCTGCAGCAATATCCCGCATGGCGAGTCCCTCTTATGGTGATAATCACTGATCCTATTTAATGGGAAAAATTCCCATTTAACTATAACAAGTGTTCAACTGGCAGTAACGAATTCGTAGGATGAAAAATTCTGGTGTAATGATTAGAGAACTGGACAGCACAGGAAACGGAAATGAGTCCCGAGCAAACAGACCCTTTTGAGACTGCTCTCACAGCGCTCCTTGCCCCACTGGCAAAAGCGATGGTGGCGCGTGGCGTCACAATCGGGCCAGCGACCGAGGCACTGAAACGGGCCCTGCTCCAGGCCGCCATTGAGGAAAACCCCGGAAAGACAACGGATAGCCGCGTCAGCCTTAAAACCGGCATTCACCGCAAAGATGTCAAACGGTTACGATCCGACGAAAACGGCAGTTCTCTCAAGAAGTCCGTCAATGCGACGGCTCTAGCGATCAGTTACTGGGCGACGGCTCCAGAGTTCCAAAGCGCAGAAGGAACGCCCCGGAATTTGCCTCGACAAGGCAGCGAAAAAGAGCCTGGTTTTGATGAACTGGTTCGCTTCACACGCGCTGATATGGCGCCGGGAACTGTTCTTGAGGCGCTTATTGAGCAGGGTGTCGTAGCGGAATTAGATGACGGATTTTATCGTTTATTGACTCACGCCCTTTTGCCCGCACCTGGAAGTGCCGAACAAGTTGCCGCCTATCAGGCGACACTTTCGACGCACCTTTCGGCCGCTACCCACAACTTAATTTCCCCTCAGGGAGAAGCTCTCAATTTTGATCGAATCCTGCGTTATTCGCATTTGTCAGAGGAGTCAGTGGAGACTCTGAACAGGTTGACGCAAGAGAAGGCCCAGATGCTTTTGGAAGAAGTCAACGCTCTGGCACGGGAGATGCAAATGAATGATGCGGAACAGGCCGCCAATGGCCGTTTTGCCTTTGGGGCCTACGTCCTTCCAAAAAAAAAGCCAAAATCAGATGAGGCTGCTGCGTAATGGTTTGGAGGCACACACTTTCCGCTTTAATTGCATCCACTTTTCTGATCGCTTCAGCTGCAGGCCATGCAGAGGAAGAGCGTGAAGGCGGAATTCTAGGGACAGGCATTGTTGGCACGATTACGCGTCTTGGCAGCATCATTGTTAATGATCAACGCATCACCTTCCCTCCAGACTTGCCGGTCAAAAACGAACTTGGTCCGCTGACGGCCTTGCAGTTGATGCCCGGAGATACGGTTGCCGTTGTTGCTGCTCTGACTGGCTTAAACTGGGAAGCGAAGAGTATCCGCAGAATTGTGCCGATCATCGGTCCTGTTTCTGAGGTGAAGTCAGGTGAGACTGGCAGAATTCTTGAGATTATGGGAACCTTCATTCACGTACCAGAGGCCATTGCGACCAAGGTAAAACAAGGGGATTGGGTGGCAATCAGCGGTCTGTGGCAAGCTGAGGATGTGCTTGCAACACGCGTCGAGGTTGTTCCACCCCGTCAGTCTGCAGTCATCATCGGTAGCAATCTTTCTGTTGGCGCAAGCAATGTTCCACAGATCGGTAACACTTTGATCGCAGGCATTATTCCGCAACACGTTCAGTCTGGTGATGTTATCCGGGTTACAGGGGTTCCTGAGGCTGGCAGTATCCGTGCGATGTCGTTAGAGGCTGGGATCTTTGATGGAAAGGTCGGGCTGGTTCAGGCCGAAGGCTACTTGTCTCCGCCAAACTCAACCGGCCTTTACACCTTGCTCGGCTCCGGCATGGTGGCCTTCACCGATCAACCAGACATGATTGATGAAACAGCCAAGGTGGTTGTATGTGGGTATGATGGTGAGCTTGGAAGTGACCAGACCAAAGCTGCAGAACCTGAATTACTGGAGAAGCTTGGCTGTCAGTAGCTGTCTCGGGAACGCGCGGTAAGTGACCACGCGTTCCTGACAAATATCATATACTTGCGTATATCTACCCCATACCGTTCTAACTGATTAATAAGTAGCCACAGACTCTTTGCTTCTTTCGTTCCTTCTGCCTACAAGGCTTGAAAACTGGAGCAATTACAACTGAATTAGGTGGGAACTGAGATGATCAAGTATTTTGTTGGAGCAGCTTTTCTAATTGCTGGTCTAAGCACTGCTGCTGCAGAGACACATTCGCGCGATGTTGCCGCGCGCAAAGCGTCCGTTGTCAACGGGCATGTTTATTACAACCAAAACCAATGTACCTCAGGTCCAATTGCTCAAGTAAAGGTCAAAGTTGCGCCCAAGCATGGAAGCGTTGAAATCCGCAGAACAACGTATAACCCTCCTAAAGGGCAACGTTGCTACGGAAAGAAGTTTAACGCTGTTGTTGTCATATACACCCCGAAGAAAGGTTATCGCGGCAAGGATACATTTAAGACTAGGTATTCAATGCCTAAGTATGTTCAGGGTAGCCAGATGAATTACTTTACCGATACCTATAAGATAAACGTAAAATAGGTAGTGCCATTTGCAGAGGCATTGCAAGAAAAGCAAACCCCGGAACGTTCCTCACGTTCCGGGGTTTATCGTTTTTATCTAGAAACCAAACTAGCTGATTTTACCTAGTAGGTTGTTCATGGAGCTCTTCGCATCGCCGTAGTACATGCGGGAGTTCTCTTTGTAGAACAGTGGGTTCTCGATGCCGGAGTAACCGGTACCCTGACCACGTTTGGAGATGAACACGTGCTTGGCTTTCCAAACTTCCAGAACTGGCATGCCAGCGATTGGTGAGTTTGGATCTTCCTGAGCAGCCGGGTTCACGATGTCGTTGGCGCCAATAATGATGACAACATCTGTGTCAGGGAAGTCATCGTTGATCTCATCCATTTCCAGAACGATATCGTAAGGCACTTTCGCTTCAGCGAGCAGCACGTTCATGTGCCCTGGTAGACGGCCTGCAACCGGATGGATTGCGAAGCGGACGTTTTTGCCTTTGGCACGCAGACGCTTGGTTAGCTCAGAAACAGACTGCTGTGCCTGTGCAACAGCCATGCCGTAACCTGGTACAATCACAACGCTATCTGCATCATTGAGTGTTTCAGCCACAAAGTCCGTATCGGTTGCAACCATCTCGCCTTCGATTTCCTGAGCTGGACCAGTCGTGGTGCCAAACCCGCCAAGAATAACGGAGACGAAGTGACGGTTCATCGCCTTACACATGATGTAAGAGAGGATCGCACCGGAAGAACCAACCAGAGCACCCGTAACGATCAGCAGGTCGTTGCCAAGTAAGAAGCCTGTCGCCGCTGCTGCCCAACCGGAGTAGGAGTTCAGCATTGAGACAACAACTGGCATGTCGGCGCCGCCGATGGCCATAACCATGTGCCAACCGATGAAGAAGGCGATCAGGGTCATCAGGTAGAGCGTCCAGGAACCAGCATGGTTCATGTACATGAACATCAGGATCACTGCGAGAATGAGCAGACCTGCATTAAGGGCGTGACGACCCGGCAGCAGCAGTGCCTTACCACCGATCTTTCCAGCAAGCTTGCCGTAAGCGACAATGGAGCCGGTGAAGGTGATCGCACCGATGAAGACGCCGATGAAGATTTCAGCTTCATGGATAACCAGCTCCGCGCCTGCCAAACCTGCTGGTGGAGCGATATCAGAGTTGATGCCGATGAACACAGCAGCCAGACCCACGAAGGAGTGCAGAGCAGCCACAAGCTGCGGCATGCCAGTCATTTCAACGCGTTGAGCCACAATCACGCCGGCAGTGGAGCCAACGGTTACAGTCACAAGCAACATGATCAAAACGGCTGGGCTTGTAAGATCAACACCAGAGCCAAATACTGTTGCAAGAACAGCCAGTGCCATACCGACGATGCCAAACCAAACAGCGCGTTTTGCGCTTTCCTGATTGGACAGACCGCCCAGAGACAGGATGAAGAGTACGGTTGCCGCAATATAAGCGGCGGTTTGAAGTCCAATAGACATAATGCTTCCCTCCCCCGCTTAAGACTTGTTGAACATCTGGAGCATACGGCGCGTGACCATAAACCCGCCGACGATGTTGACCGATGCAATCAGCACCGAGATGCCAGCGAGGAACCAGACGATCCAGCTGCCAGAGCCAAGCTGCAGCACTGCACCCAAGATGATGATGCCGGAGATTGCGTTGGTCACAGCCATAAGCGGTGTATGCAGGGAGTGAGCCACACCCCAGATGACCTGGAAGCCAACAAACACTGCGAGGACAAACACGATGAAGTGTTGCATAAAGCTTTCAGGCGCATAGGCACCTACCAACGCCATAACGGCACCACCGCCAATCAGAAGACCGAGCTGATTGCGACCGGCAGCTTTGGCAGCTGCAGCCTCTTCAACCGCGAGTTCCTCAGGGGTTTTCTCAGGTGCCTTTGGCTTTTGAGCAGCAATCGCAGCGATCTTCGGCTTTGGTGGCGGGAAGGTGATTTCCCCGTCTTTGGTTGCCGTTGCACCGCGGATAACATCGTCTTCCATGTTGATATTGGCCTGACCGTCTTTCTCAGGGGTCAGATCAAACATCATGTGGCGGATGTTGGTCGCGTAAAGTGTGGAGGACTGCGTTGCCATGCGGGATGGGAAGTCAGTGTAGCCGATCACGGTGACGCCGTTGTCGGTTACGATCTTCTCGTCCATCTTGGTCAGTTTACAGTTGCCGCCTTTTTCAGCAGCAAGGTCAACAATCACAGAGCCCGGCTTCATGGACTGGACCATGTCTTCGGTCCAGAGCTCAGGCGCATCGCGGCCCGGGATCAGCGCTGTGGTGATGACGATGTCAACATCTGGTGCCAATTCGCGGAATTTCGCCAGCTGCGCTTCGCGGAATTCTGGAGAAGAAACAGAAGCATAGCCGCCAGTGGAGGCGCCGTCCTGCTGCTCTTCCTCAAAGTCCAGATAAACGAATTCAGCGCCCATGGACTCGACCTGCTCAGCCACTTCCGGGCGAACGTCGAAGGCAAGGGTGATCGCGCCAAGAGAGGTTGAGGCGCCAATTGCGGCAAGACCTGCAACGCCAGCGCCGATGACGAGCACTTTGGCTGGTGGCACTTTACCGGCAGCGGTGATCTGGCCGGTGAAAAAGCGCGGGAAGTTGTTGCCAGCTTCCATAACAGCGCGGTAACCAGCGATGTTGGCCATGGATGACAGAGCATCCATCTTCTGCGCGCGCGAGATACGCGGCACCATATCCATCGCCAGCACGTTGACCTTTTTATCGGCAAACTGCTGAAGAAGCTCACCATTTTGCGCTGGCCAGAAGAAGCTGATGAGGGTTTGTCCCTCGTGTGTCAGTTCCAGTTCAGACGCTTCGGGCGGACGGACCTTGATAACAATATCTGCGGTTTCCCAGAGCGTTTTTGCATCTGCGATAACCTTTACGCCAGCATCTTTATAATCTGTGTCAGAGAAGTTTGCAGCTTCACCGGCGCCGGATTCAATAGCGCACTCATATCCCAGCTTTTGCAGCTGTTGGGCGCTGTCCGGCGTCAACGCGACCCGACGTTCCCCGTCAAGGACTTCCTTGGCAGCCCCTATGATCATGTTCTAACCTCTTGCCTGTTAAATAGGTTTCCAGCAGAAATCGCTCGTTACCAACTGTTCCAATCGTTTTTTATTCTCTTTCCCAGCGTAGGCGCTGGTATCGTTTTTGTGCAATGCACCAAAGGCCCTAAACTTTACCGAACCGACCAAAGGAATCTCTTTGACCAATCTTGCTCGGAAGGCAGGTTAAGCTCCTTTGCGTAAACTGCAAGTCTCTCCTAAAAACTTCGAAAATCCCTTCATCTTTAAAATGGACCTCGTTCAAATCCCAGTAGGGTAAAGCCCTATCTGAACGACAGTTGATCACCTTTACCCAAGTGTTTGAGCTCAAACTAAAGAACGAGGTGGATAAGTGAAATTGAATGAATCTCAATATAGTTCACATATATAAGAGCGAAGGTGAGTATAAACCGCATTTCATGCAGATTATCGGGGTTTATACTTGCATTTGCTCTTGGGTCGCGCAGAGGAAAACTATGCCTAAAGTGGGAGATTAACTGAAATATATTTATGTCTCAGTCTGAAGTTACAGGTAGATATACCAGCTTATCACTTTGGCGCATGTGACAACCTGACATAGAAGCTGCCCCTTCACCCATTCACGAAAGCCACTTTCCGCCTTTGCGTTATTCTGTGCGTTTCTTTGCGCGATTTTGCGTTTTCATGCGTTGCTATGGAGAAACGGCCACTCTGGAAGCGGCATCTGTGAACCTGCACAAGCCTATATCGGTAGTTTTTCACCGCTGTATATTGCATCCATCCTGCTTTGTAGATGATTGTAAGAGATGGCTTAGTTTTTTGGGACAGGTCGTATAAGTGGATTTAGCTCCTAAAATTTGCTTGACGCCAAGAACAGGAGAACACCATAATTAAACGTCCGCGCTGGAACCTTAGCCCGACTTATAAAGCGAGATGTCGCTTGCTCCTATTCGCGGAAAGAGTACCTTGAGTGAGTTGGCTCTGAAGTTTGATTTTCGCGTGAACCAAATCAATCAATGAAAAGAGCAGGTCCTAGCAACTAAGCTAAATGCATTTGGCACTGATAAACAGGCTAAGCAGGAACCTGAAGTCGATATCAAACGACTTGACCTGCCCCCATAACTTCTACCAGTTTGTGATAGGATTCTACCTAACATTGGGGTGGGATATGAAGCATTCGCGTTTTACGGAAGAGCAGATCATCAGCATGATCAAAGAACAGGAAAGTGGTGTTCCAACAGCCAAAGTTTGTCGCAGGCATGGGATCAGCACAGCGTCGTTCTACAAGTACAAGACAAAGTATGCCGGCATGGATGTTTCGGATGCACGCAAGTTGAAGGCTTTGGAAGATGAAAATTCCAAGCTCAAGAAGTTACTTGCCGAATCTATGCTGGATAATGCGATGCTGCGTGATGTGAATTCAAAAAAGTGGTAGGGTCCGCAGCTTCACGCCAAGCGGTTGCCTTTTTATGCCAGAGCTTTGGTGTGAGCGAGCGGCGGGCCTGTTCTGTGCTTCAGGTTGATCGCTCCAGTATGCGTTACAAAAGCGTACGTCCTGACGACAAGCCGTTGCGTGAAGCTATCAGACAGTTGGCGAACGTCGCCGTTTCGGATATCGCAGGATCCAAATCCTTTTGAAACGTCAGGAAGTGGTTATGAACCTGAAGAAACTGCGTCGCATGTATCGTGAGGAAGGGCTGCAAGTGCGCAAACGTGTTGGTCGTAAACGTGCGCTTGGAACTCGCAGGCCCATTGTCTTGCCTTCAAGGACCAATAAACGTTGGAGCCTAGATTTTGTCAGTGATGCAATTACCGATGGCAGGCGCTTTAGAGTTCCGGCTCTCGTCGATGATTATAACCGTGAATGCCTCGCACTTGTTCCCGACCCTCTATCTCCGGAACACGTCTTGTGCGCGAGGTCGATGCCATTATCGCAAAACGGGGGATACCAACGACAATAGTTTCGGACAACGGCGCAGAAATGACCAGTTCTGCGCCGTTGAAACTCTGCCAGGATACCAACATCAACTGGCATTACATCGCAGCAGAAAAGCCCCTGCAAAATGCTTTTGTTGAAAGTTTTAACGGCAGCTTTCGAGAAGAGTGTTTGAATGAAATACTGTTTTCATCACTGATCGAAGCCAGAGCCAAAATTGAGGCTTGGAAAGACCACTACAACACTCAAAGGCCGCATTCGTTTTTGGACAACCTAACCCCAGCCGAGGTTGCACGACAGATAGAGCTGGAAATGATAACCACGTGAGGCTTGAAAACAAACCATGAATCCTCACAAACCGTAGACGGAACTTGGGTCTCAGGTCAGGCTGCAGGTCAATATTGGGAAACTGGCCTTGGAGAAAGATTTCTTGCCTGGAGCACTCAAAGATGACTGATCAGATGCACAAACTCTCGATTGTCCGCCAAGCTAAAGCCTCGAATATTTCTAGAATCGGTGTTTACTACCTGCCGCACCCAGTCTCAACAGAAATGCATGCCCTCATGAGTCTACTGGATGAACTGCATCTGGATATCCATTTGTTGGCAGCCGTATGTTGCAACAACTATTGAAGGCAAAGAGCTTTCGGCGCAACGTAAGACCTCTGATGAAACGGATGGTCTTTGTGGCAATTTACCTCAAGGCCTACGCTAATGTGCCAGGAGCTAGAAAGGCCCTCGGTAAATTCATAACCTTTTATAATCAGAAACGCCCACATTGATCGTTTAACTGAAGTAGCTCGGATCAGGTCTACTGCAACCACACGCAAGGCATAACTCAAGCTGTGGCGTAATCGGAGCAGATCCACTTATAAACGACGTTCAACTTTCCAAACAAGCGGGGTCACTTTTGTATTCTGCACATGCGTCAGAGCCGTTCCTCATAAAATCGACATGGCTAGTGCTAACTTGAAACGTGATGCTACAGGAGTAAGATTTTTAGCTGAGGGGATGAGAGTGTCCACTCTCAAATGAAGTTTGACAAGATTGGCAGTCAAATAATGGAGTGTTTGAAGTTTACTCATTTGCCTGTGTTATCGAATCTAACCACCCGTTCGAAATAGGCCTTAGCCCACATCACATTTTCAAGGCTAGTGATAGCGATGATTGTTATTGTAGTCTACGAAGAGACCAATCTGTATCCCGATGTCCTTTGTTATGTAGGACTTCTCCAGCAAGATGTGACTCTTCATTATCTAGTGATGATATCGTGCTCCACGGACATACTTTATATACTTTTCCTCTAGCCATTCAGCTACCTCTGAAGCCAAATAAGATGAGCCATTATCGGAAACCTGACGCAATCAGTGGTGTGCTTTTGGCTGCTTGAGTTCCCCGTCGACGCCTTTGGACAGATCGATTGAATTGAATAAGGGAGTGTTTTGGCCCATGATCATGACGACAGGAGTGAGATGTGGGGCAGAATACCAAGACTGCAAGCGTTGCTGCAGAACGCATGGTCAAGGATATCCGGCGCAAGACCCGCAAGCGCTATTCCACTGAAGACAAAATCTGCATTGTACTTGCCGGGTTACGCGGCGAGGACTGCATTGCCGAGTTGTGTAGGCAGGAAGGGCTCTCTCAAGGGCTCTATTACAGCTGGTCCAAAGAGTTTCGTGAAGCTGGCAAGAAACGGCTTGCCGGTGACACCGCCCGTCAGGCCAACACCGGTGAGGTTAAGCAGCTGCGTAAAGAAGCTCGCGACCTCAAAGAAGTGTTTGCAGAGCAGGCCCTTGAACTGCAGCTTCTTTAAAAAAGCATGACAGGCGATGGGGAGGCCGACGAATGAG
>NZ_LMCF01000044.1 GCF_001623075.1 Pseudovibrio sp. Ad37 | reverse complement strand
CCTCAACCAATACCGGTGAATAGCGAAGTCTCTTCAAATCAAGCAGAGCCACTATGCCTTGGGATCCGCCTTGCGGGCGGGCATCAGGTTTTCTTGAGCGGTGCTGTGAGTGCTGATGTGATTGCCCTGGTTCTGCGGGAGTTGCGAGCATGATCCCTGTTCCCAGCAATACGCGGGTTTGGCTGGCAGCTGGCGTGACGGACATGCGCCGGGGCTTCAATACTCTTGCGGCACAAACAGAGCAGGTTCTGGCGGAAGACCCGTATTCAGGTCACCTGTTCGTGTTTCGCGGCCGCAGAGGTGATCTTTTAAAGATAATTTGGTGGGATAGCCAGGGAGCATGCCTGTTCACCAAACGCCTTGAGAAGGGTCGCTTCATATGGCCTGCAGCGAAGGAAGGTAAAGCCCATATTTCTGCAGCTCAACTGTCGATGCTGCTCGAAGGGATCGACTGGCGAACGCCGGTGAAGACATGGACACCTCTGACATCCGGATAGCCTAATATTTGCAGTCGCTTAATTTAATTCCAGCTTACCTTTGCACGAGAGTTCCTGTATAAAGTCTTTATGCTCAAAGACCTTGATATCACCTCAGAAGACCCAGCTGAACTAAAAGCCGTCAACAAGCTTCTGGCGGAGGAAGTGAAGGCTTTGAGTTTGAAGGTCGAGCAACTCCAGCACCAGCTGCATGGGGCTAATCGGCACCGGTTTGGCTCCAAGTCAGAGACGCTTGATCAGCTCCACCTCAATCTAGCTGAAGACAAAGAGATTGCCGAGGCCGCTGAGCAGCAGTGTGATCCTGCTCCTTCAGCAGACAAAAGCCCAAAGCGCCAACACAGCCGCAAACCATTGCCGGATAATCTGGAGCGCAATGATACGGTTCTTGTTCCCGGCGATAGCTGCCAGCGGTGCGGTGGTAG
>NZ_LMCF01000043.1 GCF_001623075.1 Pseudovibrio sp. Ad37 | reverse complement strand
TCTGGCCGATCTCAATATAATCACCGGTCTCCGTGAGGAAGCGGTGGCCAGGTGTCACCAGCAGAGGGGCTCTGCCATCTTCAAAGCTGAGCTGCAGCCATTCATGAGTAGTGTTGCGGAACAGATGAGTTACTTGACCAGGCTGTCTGTTACCCTCTGCATCAAAAGCCAGCACCTGATCAGAGACCGTGATCTCTTCAATCGGCTTTTGTGATCCGTCCCACATCGAGATCAGCGTGCCTTTCGGGAAGCAGCGATCAGGGAACAGATTGACCTTTTCAAGAACGCTCAGATCATCACTGTTGAACAGCGCTGTTTGCAGCTCAGATTGTAGCGAACCGCCGTTCTTATCGACATACTCCTGAAGATGGAACAAGGCACCTTCGACATCATTGTCTGCAATTAGCAGCCAGGAGTTATCGCCATGTGCTCTTAGGTGCTCTTTAACAGCAAAACCGATTGTCGCAAGTGTCTGCGGGAAGTCTTCAAATGCAACCGTGAGCAGGTTTGCCAGCTCCTGATATTCAGGCACGAATTCAGGTTTGTCATGTCCATCCAAGCCAAACCAGTTTTGAAGCTCTTTTACGGTCCTGTTGAGGTCTGCAATCGTTTCGTTGTCTGAGTTTTTGTCGGCATACTCCAGAGCAGCAGCAAGGCCAGACAAGCTTTGAAGAACTTCATATCCATTCCATAGCAAGCCAACACCTAACACTGTAGCTGCGCTGCTAATGGCAACGTCAGTTGCAATATCGCCTGCAATATTGCCCAACTGATCAACAACAGCATCCGCGATGTTTGAATTTGCCAGAATTTCAATCAGATCTCCGAGACCTGTGCCTTCCGGAATGATGCCGCTTTCAATTAATCCGTGGCCAATCAGAGAGATAGAAGCTAAATCGATGATTGTGGAACCATGACCCAGCAGACCTATACTTGCTGCAAGCGTCGTTGCTAACGGAGCTGAGAAAAGGACAACCGTTTTGCCATGCGCATTGGGAGCAGATAGAGTAACATCCTCTCCTCGCAAGTATTCCGGGATATTCTCATGTGAGCCAGTTTCCCATGCAAAGTTTATCGCATCGGCGGCTCTTTTGCGGTGATCGACATTCGTGGAGTCATAATCATTAGGCAAGTTTGCACGAACATAATTAAATTCCCCCACCAGTTTGCCAAGATTTTCGTACTGACCATCGGTATCGAAAACATTGTATTTGAACGTGTTAAACGGCGAGTCCCCATCAAGATTAACAAGTGCCGGAAATTTACCTTTCTGACCTGCTCCGATAGATAAGCCTAACTCGTCACCAAGCTTAAAGGCTTCATAACTTAGTCGAGCATTGTCTGCTTTTGGAGGTTCATTTCCTGCGTAGTCAGAAAACTTTATGTTCTCTGACCATCCCGCAAATACTGCCTCTGTACCAATTTTGTTGAGTGCGACATCAAACTCAGGGTTTGCTAAATTGAGTTTGATAACATTGGAAAGGCCTACCAGTTGGCGGTGAACTTCGACAGGATCCTGAAGCCCTAATTTTTGTATGCTATCTAACTGATCGCTTACCCAGCTGGTGTACCCAGGATGAGCTCCCTTGTGGGGCTGAAAGATCCCTTCCCAAGTGGCTGGAAGTCCCATAATGTTGTATTTTGGACTGTCATTATTGTAAATTTCAGCGAGGCCCGGTGTCAGGACGAAAATTGGGTGTAAGGCGTTACCACCAGGAAGCAATTCTTGAGGGAGCAAGTGATGATTTTGTAAAGGCATATCTAACTCTGAAAAAGGTACTTAGGATTAAGTAAATCGATTGTTTTTCCGAACTATCGTTCAGTCACCGTGACCGGTCGAAAGTACCAACCACGGCAACCTGCAGCCTGGAGTGCGTCCTTCATGACATCAGTACACAACACGTGTCCGGTTCGGCTTTCGCGCCAGATTGGAAGGCTGGTTAGTGCCGACTGACGGACGGCTCGCCTAGCACCCTCGACCAGCTCCATTGAAGAGCCATCTCTTTTCTCCATTTTGCTGATTGTCATCGCGTCGGAATCCCAAGAATCCTGCGAAACGAGCAGATTAGCCAAATAGAACGGACCACCTGGAACAGCGCAGTTCTGATATTCCGCCCAGATCTGGTCAATCTCGATAAATTGGGCCGTACCAGGTGCGACACGCTCCAAGGCATCTTTCACAACAGCATTCACAGCAGGCATTAAACGTGGATCTTGAGACAGCACACCGATTACATCTAATGGTACAAGTTCTTTAACCGTGATAACGAACCAGTTTTTGGTGAACTTAGAAGCATCGGAGGGATCGATCCTACCATTTTCATCAAAGGATAAATTTAGAACAGGATTCCAAGCGTTTAACTTTAACGCTGACTTTTGTGTACGGTCTGCTGACCAGATCCCATTAGCATAATGCTTGAACTCAAAGTCACGGGTAATTTCAAAAACTTGCATGGGATGCACTGCCTTACAAATTTGATAAGTATCGGGGTTGAGAAACAAATAAGTCTTCTTTGAGCCAGTTATTGGCCTAGAGGTCCATCACAGCACCTACTTCTTCAACTCACTGAGGAACTTCTGTTCAAAGACTGCGGCAGGGTTAAAAGGAGACACGCAGTCGAGGACGACAATGTTGTTACCTGAACGCCATTCTTTGACGTCCAGCTTCTTGTCACCATTTTCGATGCGCTCTTTAACTTCATCACTTACGGAAGCCCAAACCAGAAAAGCAACGGGTTGGTTGCCTTTGGAGTAAAGCTTGAACTGGCGCAGCAATAATGCCGGAGCAATGCGCTCTTCAACAATGCGAATAGGCAGCTCTTTGTGAGTCTCTGACATGGTCATCAACCACACAGCCTGCCCCATGGTTGAGGCAAAGGTTTGCGCATCGACTGCGCTTAAGTCAGCTTTTTTATCAGACATCGAACTGCCTTGAGTTGAGTAAACATTTCCAGCCTTTGATTAGTCAATAAAATGCACAACTGCAACCTACACTTGCTGCGAGTAAAACCAGAAATCCAATGATCGTGTTTACAAAACTTACCTTGCGCAAACCAGTTTTGAGAATGGCTGTATCAAGACGCAACCAAAGGCGGCAGACAGAAAGCTCCATCTTGTTGTGGAATCGGGAAAGTCTTTCTGGACCTTTGGAATCATTGTGTGATTCACGAGGTGATGACCTCTGCTCCTCTTTTGTCATCTGAATGGGAAGTGGCCCTGACTTCTCTTCCCGTTAGCCTCGACTTGGACCAAACTGCCATCAAGTGTGGCGCACTCAAGCGGCGACGAGAAATCTCAAGCGGTAAAGATCTACTGCGCCTCGCTTTTGCTTACGGGCCTTGCGGCATGTCCCTTCGCAGTACTGCTGCCTGGGCTTGCATGTCTGGACTGGGTAAACTTTCTGATGTCGCGGTGCTCAATCGCCTCAAGAGAGCAACACAATGGCTGGAGTACATCGCAGCTGAGTTGCTGGCAGATACCAGCCACGCAGATTTCCCGAGCGGGTATCGTCTGCGCCTGATTGATGGAACCACCGTGTCTGCGCCGGGGAGCAAAGGGACAGACTTTAAAATCCATGCCAGCTATAACCCGGCCACTGCACGCTTTGCTCATCTTGAAATTTCAGATGGTCGTGGAGCAGAGTGTTTGACAAGAAATCCGGTTAATCCGGGCGAAATTCACATTGCGGACCGTGGATATGCCTTTGCAAAAGGGCTGCATCCTATCATCAGTAATGGTGGTGATTTCATAGTCCGTGCCGGTTGGCGAAAGTTCCGCTTATTTCACCCGGACGGCTCGCGGTTAGATCTGTTCTCTGTTTTGTCAGAGACCACAAAGGCAACGCCGATTGATCGTCAGGTTATCATTCAAGGACGCTCAAAAGCCTATGACGTACCCGCCCGTCTGATTGCGATCCGCAAACCACCAGCCGCGATAGAACAAGAGAAAAAGCGCCTGCGTCGTATTTCCAGTAAAAAAGGATCAAAGCTAACCCAAAAATCTCTGATTGCTGCCGAGTACATGTTGCTGGTCACGTCCCTCCCGAAAGAAGACTTCGACACAGCAAGCGTTGCGGACCTCTATCGCTTGCGATGGCAGATTGAGCTGGCATTTAAGCGCCTGAAAAGTATCCTCCACATCGACCGCCTGCCTGCAAAAGATCCAGCCTTAGCAAAGTCGTGGCTTCTGGCTCACCTCATCCTCGCCCTTCTGATCGAGAGGAAAAGCGAGGACCTGCTGGCAGACGCGCCCGAGGAAGAGAGCGAACAGGGCCGCAACCCTTCCACCTGGCGCGTATACAAACTGCTGCGCCAGTCATTGATCTCAGCTATTCAGGGTGTTTGGGACTTGAGCAGCATTACATTTCATGGCTACACGTTCTGGAGAACCATATGGGAGTCTCCAAGGAGACGAAAACGTCAACAAATTCCGAGACTTCCATGCTTAAGTTAGCGCCTATGGTGCAAGGCACCCTCTCCTTTTGCTCCACCTAAACCGCGGCGGAGTACTTCAGCCGGATGACCAACTGCTGCGTATCCTCGTTAAAGTCCTCATGCATTTCCTCAAAGCCGTAGCGAGCATAAAAGCCACGCCCGATTGGATTGTGCTTAAAGACTTCCAGTTCAACACTGTCATGAAGCGATGTCGCCTTGTCCATCAAAGCCTTCCCGAGCTTGCGCCCGTGAAAATCTGGATGCACAAACAGTCCGCCCACTTCATTGCCAAGCAATGAAATAAATCCGACGACAGCGCCGTTCATTTCAGCAACCCATGTCTCTGCATTGGGCAGATACATGTTTCGGATGTTGTCGGTTTCATGAGCTAAAAAGCTGTCGCTCAGAAAAGGGTGAGCGAGTTTGCTGGCCTTCAGCCAGACGTCAACAATGGACTCGGTATCGCGAGTTTCAAATTTGCGGATCATTTCTATGTCCTGAAGAGTGCCGTTAATCGGCGCTTGATTTTCGGAAAATGAAGGCGTGCAGAACCAGCCGTACAAATGGCACGGTCTTAAGGTTGAAAGCATGCATAGGGGTTCTTCGTTTGAACCCTCAGATCCGGGACATCAAATCTCCTCTGAAACACATTAGGAATACGCAGCCTAAACCTCAGGGGCTCAATGTCAAGGCAACTCAGATTTCCAAGTTCGACGTGCTGCTAAAGCTACAAATATCAGCGCCATACCATCTCATGATTTCCGGAAAATATTAGCCGGCTTCGGGACTTGATGGTGAAGACGCAACCGTTGCCCGTATCCCATTCCGGACGCGTCTTCGCCACCGAACAGGCTCGTTTCACCGTCAAAAACGGGTAAAAAACATTCCAAAGGACAGTTTTAAACATATTATTGAGCCAAAAAGGCAAGTTTATTCGCTCAGTGAACTGAGTGAAAACCTTCCCTATAGTGGACCCTAATCCTCTGAGTTCTCTACTTCCTTGATTTTCGTTAGGTCCTTTTTGCTTTCAAAAGGACAACTGCAAGGTGCCAATTGCGCAAAAACACTTGCGTTAGATCAACGTCCTTCATCTACGCAACAGTACGATTGGGTTGATCGTGGGAGAGGTCTGTAAAAATGTCTACTACAATAGTTAGCAGTGAAGTGGAGAAGCTCGCTGAAATTCCCTTGCTTAAACGGTTGAGTACCGAGGCAAGAGAACAGCTGCTTCGGGGTGCCACCAAAAAATCTATCTCGCGCGGTGAGATGATTTTTTTTCAGGATGATAAGGCAGATGCGTTCTTTATCGTGCTGGAAGGATGGGTCAAAGTTTTTCGCGCAACAAGCAGCGGTGATGAAGCCGTTGTAGGGGTTTTCACGCGTGGGCAAACCTTCGCTGAAGGTGCTGCTTTTACAAACTCAAACTATCCAGCCTCTGGTGAAGCGGTTACGGATAGTGTGGTGCTTTGCATTCCAGTGGCCCACCTGGCCAACTCAATCGCAGCAGATCCGAACATCGCGCTGGCAATGATGTCGTCTTTGTCCATGCATCTGCATCAGCTCGTGTTGCAGATTGAAGGGTTGAAAACGCATACCGGTGCACAGCGTGTTGCCGAATTCTTGCTGAACCTCAGCACAGAACCAGCTGGTTCCTGCACATTGGTGCTGCCTTACGATAAAGCGCTCATTGCTGGTCGCTTGGGCATGAAACCGGAAAGCCTGTCTCGCGCATTCCAGAAGCTGAAAAGCTATGGCGTCGAGGTCAAGCAAAACCGGGCGATCATTTCCAACGTTCAGGTTCTAAACACATTGGTAGAGCAGGAACGCACAGTGGTTATGCATTCAAGCCACGGTTAAAGAATACTTATAAATTTTGAAACCCTACATGGCTCTCTGCGCGTATTCCTCTCCATCTTTCGATGGCTTCTTCCCGGGGTACGCAGCAAGGGCCTGTTTTGTCTCCGGAATCTGCTTGTCCGCATGCAGATAGCTGACCAAGTGCTGCGCAAGAGCATGTTCGCAGCCAATTACCGGAGCAAGTTTACATCCCGCAGGAGCGCTTTTCATAATTTTGGAGATATCGTCCTGGCCGTGTAAGCCTCCACTGGCAAACAGCGGAACTACGATTGCATCTTCGGAAAGTGTCAGGACAGCCTTTTCGACGAAAGGCTCTTCCGAAAGGAATGCCACGCGTAGTTGCTTGTAGCCGGAGCGATTTTCTAGATGGTCTTTCAGTTGAAGGGCACAAAGCCGCGATTCCGGACCAACTGTAGAGCCATGGGCAACAATCAGCACTTCCCGGTCGAGTTCCGACTTTAACAACGTGCTTTTGCTATTTGGTGCCAGTGTACTTTGAATACTCTGTGACGCCAGATCAGGTAGGAAGGGCAATACACCAAGCGGGGGTAACAGCTTGATATACTGCCCGTCTCGGTTCAGATCTTGCCATGCACCTTCTTTCTGTTGTTGCAGGTTTGGGTCCAGCCCCAATCGGCGAGGCAGGACTGTTTTGCAGAAGTAGCCGTTACTTAAGAGGAGAGGAAGCACAAGCACGCGCTCGTGCGGGAGGCTTTCGACTACTTCCTGTAGGGGCGGGGTCCCTTTCATCACCCCACTCACCACACCCAGTTCAGGCAGTAAGGGCGCCAGAGCATTTTTCAGGCGAACATGGCCTGGTGTGTTGTCGGCGCCCTTGCCACCCAGATCTCCATGAGCAGCAAGAACAAGTGCCAGATCGCTAGTGGCTCGTACCAGCGGAGAAGGTGATCTTGTTCCAGACATTGTACTTTCCAGATGGCTTACTCATTGGAATGCGCTTCACTTCTTCAAGCGTCTTCGCATCGTAAATGATGATCATGCCGTCATTTTCCCAGATAGAGAGAATGGCGTGGCTACCATCGCGGTCAAACTCGATATGAGCAGCGGTTTTACCCGGCAGCGGTTTCAGCGTCTTTACGATCTCAAGTGTTTCTTTATCGATCACGTACATCTGGTCTTTGTTTGGACCAAAGAACACGTCCGCCCAAGCGTACTTGGAGTTTTCGTGAGATCGCATGAAGAAGCCCGGACCCGCCGTATCAAATGTCTTCAATACGGACCAGTTGGACATGTCGATCACAGAGATCTTGCTCTCGCTCAGATGCGGCGTCACCATCACTGGTTTCCCCTGCCACTCCCAGCTAATGCCAGACCCTAGATGCGGGAAGCCGGGCAGATCGATTGTGGCAATGGTCGCGCCTTCATCCATGTCCACCACAACGCCGCTCTTACCGTCACGAGAAGAGCCCATCAGGTGTTTGTAGGACTGGTCGAAGAAGAAATCATCCATCGGCGCATCAACCTGAATACGGCGCAGGGCGAACAAACCCTCAGATGTTGGTTCCGCACCATCCTTGCCGTAGTTCTCAGAATCGACATAGCCATCAAACTCAGGTTCTGCCTTTGGATTGGTTGCCACTTCCCAGACTTCGGGCACATCTTTCATGGCGACAACAAAGCTGTCACGTTCAGGCGCTTGATAAACTGCAGAAACACGTGTGGTTTCGCCGCCCAAAGACTCTGCATCAAAGATCTTCTCAACGGAGAGGTCCTCAGCAGACAACATCACCAGTGAGTGTGGCAGGTAGTTTGCCAGTGCGATGTGCTTGCCATCGCGGGAAAGCGCAATGTTGCGGGCATTGATGCCGCCGCGCACTTCGCCAACCACTTTCAGCGCCCACATATCGTACTTGGTGATCCAGCCATCGCGGGACATGAAGAACACGTAGTGCCCATCCGGTGTGAACTTTGGACCGCCATGCAACGCAAACTGGGTTTTGAAGCGGGTGAGCGGTTCAAACGTATCGCCATCCATGACGGTCGCGTAGTGATCACCAGTCTCCACGACCACAAACAGGTTCAGCGGATCGGATTCATAAACCGGCTTTTCAACGGGCTTGTAGTCCTCGTTGAACACGCGGGTCGCGTTGATTTCCTTTTCACCCCACACCGGCATTGCGCCCAATGGAGTCTTTACGAGGTTCACCAGATCAGCAACCTGCTGATCGTTGAGCTGATCACCGAAGGCTGGCATCTGTGTGTGGACACGACCATCCTTGATGGTCGACGTCGCAGCACTGACCCGCAGACGCTTCAGGCTTTCCGGAATGAGCGCAGGGCCGATACCGCCTAAGCGATCACCGCCATGACACTCTGCACAGAGCTCTTGATACGTGCCTTTTGTAGCGTCAGAAACGGGGTAGAGTTCCAGCTTTTTACCGCGAGCTTCCGCGGCCCCTGCCAACATGCAGGTTGCCAGCAAAACTCCGGCGAGTTTAGGCATAAACGTGTTTGGCTTCATGACGAGCTCCCCGGAATGGTGTTGTTTCAACGCGCTGGTGGTTTGCATCCACGAGGCCGATCTCTTCATCCGTCAGGTAACAGGATGGATCTTCCGCCCAAGGGTCGCCGGTCAGCTGCAGCGCACGCACGCGCGTGTTGCCATTACAAATGTTGAAGTACTGGCAAGATCCGCAACGGCCTTTGATCTGGCGCGGGGTCTGCTTCAAACCAGCCATGACCGGGTCGGATACATCCTGCCAAATCTCGGAGAACTTGCGCTCTTTCACGTTGCCGATGGTGTAATGCCACCAGAAGCTGTCTGGATGCACTTTACCGGTGTTATCGATGTTGCCGATGTTCACACCAGAGGCATTGCCACCCCAGCGCTCCAACATATCTTCCAGATAACCAGCTTTCTCCGGCATGTTCTCACGCACCCACTGCAACAGGTAGATGCCATCCGCATCGTTGTTGCCGGTCACGTATTCGTTGGACTTGCCAGCCAGCACATCTTCCCACGCCTTTTCAATCAGGCGGGTCATGGCTTTGCGGGTCACGTTCAGGTGCGCATCTTCACCACGGTTCTTGTTACCGCGGCCTGCATACACAAGGTGAGACAGGTAGATCTTGTCCACGTTCTCACGGGCGCACAGGTCCAGATAGTCATCCAGCGTATCGGCGTTGTCTTCTGTCAGCGTAAAGCGCAGACCAACCTTCACGTTTTCCTCGCGCAAGTAACGCACAGCTTGCAAAGACAGGTCGAAGGCACCATCCATGCCGCGGAAGTCGTCATGCACCTTGCCGATACCGTCCAGTGAGATGCCGACATAGTCGTAACCAATCTCACCAATCTTGCGCGCCATATCTTTGTCGATAAGCGTGCCGTTGGTGGACAAGGCGGTATAGAAGCCAAACTGCTTGGCGTGGGCCGACAGCTCCAACATATCCGGGCGCATCAGCGGCTCACCACCAGAGAAGATAATGACCGGGACACGGAAGCCCTTCAGGTCATCAATAACCTCATAGGCCTGCTTGGTTGAAAGCTCGCCGGGAAAATCTACATCGCCTGAGGTTGTATAACAGTGCTTGCACTTCAAATTACAACGGCGGATCAAGTTCCAGATAACAACCGGACCAGCAGGTTTACGCCCTGGTGGAAGTGGATACGGATCCGCTAGAGCTTTGAGATAATGGGTCAGACGAAACACGCGGGCTCTCCCCTCTGCGACGAAGTCTAAGTCCTGTTTTTTTCAGGGTTTTTGTCGAAAACAGGACATCATTTCCATTGCATGATGTCCCTATGAGCGCCTCTATTTCCTTGACTAAAGTCAGACACTCTTCGCGAGTCTTTCCATGCACCATGGCAAAGACATTGTACGGCCATGTGGGTTGCCATCTAGGGCGCTGATAGCAGTGGGACACAAAGTCCAGAGAACCCATCATTTGTCCAACGCGCTCAACGTCCTCATCAACGATATTCCAGACGGACATGCCGTTGGCACGCATGCCAAGGGCGCGATGATTTGGCACAGCCGCAATACGACGAATTGCACCGTTTTCTTTCATGGAAGCAACGCGCTCCAGCACCAGTTCTTCACTCACGCCAAGCTGATGGGCAATCTGCGCGTATGGCTCGGAAACAAGCGGCAAACCTTCTTGCAGCGCAGCCACCAGAGCACGGTCAAATTCGGAGAATTTTTCGATACTATGCGTGCTCATACTGGAACCTTAAACTCAATAAAAAACTCGCGCTCTTTCGGGAACAGCCGGACCGGGATTCCGGTCAGCTCTTCAATGCGTTTCCCGCAACTCTCAATTTCGTCAGGGGTTTCCGTGGCAAGCACGAACCACATATTCAGCTCGTGATCACGGGCATAGTTGTGCGCCACCTCTTCCAACGAGTTCACCTGTTCGGTCACTTCGTCATAGCGCTCTTCCGGTACAGCCATAGCGCACAGACAGAAGGCCCCGCCCATTTGAGCAATGTCGAACATTGGCCCGAAACGAGTGAGGATACGCGTCTTAAGCAGCCATTGCAGGCGCTCAAGTAGCAAGTCTTCCGCAATACCCAATTCCTCTGCAACCGCTGCATACGGCTTGGAGACAACTGGCAGACCATCTTGTAAGCGGTTGATCAGCTTGCGGTCCAGATCATCCAGATGAACCTTGGCAGGTTCATTCAGGTGGGCGATATCTGTGCTCATGCACTTACTCCAACACTGCGAGACAGACGGGCACCACGCTGCTTGAAGCACTTGGTGGAGAACAGCACGTCGCTGCTCATCACGTGCTGCGTGGCCGTGGTGGAAAGCCGGTTGATGACCTCCAGCGCCTCTTCACGGCTGTTCGCGTGGGTCATGGTGTACAGGTTGTACGGCCAAAGCGGCATCTCTCTGTTGCGCTGGTAGCAAAGGCTCACCATCGGGTCAGCAGAGAATATCGCTCCCACGTCATCAATATGCTCATCGCGAACATTCCAGACCGTCATCGCATTCGCCTTGTAACCGATGGACCTATGCCGCACGACCACGCCGAACCGACGAATGATGCCAGCATCCTGCAGCACCTTCAGCCGTTCAAGCACGGTGGTTTCCGAGCGCCCCAGCTTCAGCGCAATGCGCAGGAACGGGCGGTCCGAAAGAGGAATGCCATCAGACAGCTTTTCCAGCAGGTTAATGTCACCGGGCTCCAGAACCGACATATCGACCGGCGGGAGTACGGGGGTCTTCTTTTCCAGCCGCTGCTCTGTCAAAGAAAACCCCAGATCCAGGTGGAAAGCCTTTTCCATCCGAAAAGCATGAACCACCAGATTGGTGTTCTGCTCAATACGGGCGAGCGTGGCCTCTAACGTCGCCCGATCCCGTTCAACAACCACGAACCAGATGTTGAGATCATTCTCACGCAGGTAGTTGTGGTTGACCCCCGGCTCATCGTTGATGAGCTGCGCTGCCGTTTCCACAAAGTGTGGAGGCGCTGACACCGCGGCCAGACGACTCGCGCTCACTGTATTTGGAGCCAATACCGCGCCAATGCGCGAAATGACGCCATTTGCGACCAGCCGTTCGTAACTGCTGATCGCGTCTAAAGCGTCCACCCCGGTTTCCCGGGCTATGAGATTGAATGGCTTAGGGACAAGCGGAAAATTATGCTGCCACTTGTCCACCAATACAAGATCAATATCACTCAGCTGTGCGCTCATATCGCAAACTCCCCAATCGCTCGGGCGGCCAGTGCCGCCCTGGGAAAGCCGGGACCTAAAGCCCCAGCTGGTGTGCACGTGAAGTAAAGAAGATGCCGCTTGGTTTTTCTGCTGGCAGAACCTCTTTCAGGGAGAAATCCGTTGTGTCGTAGACATGAATTTCATTCTTGTCACGAACGGACATCCAGACTTCGTTGCCGCGCGGAGTGAACTCCATATGCAACACGCCCGGTCCCGGCTTCATCGTTTTGATGATCTTGCGTTCCAGAATATCGATCACCTGAATGGTATCGTTGTGTGGAGGCGCAAAGTTCACCCAGATCTGACGACCATCAGGACGCGCCATGGCAAACACCGGCTGACCATGCACCTTCACACGATCAACTTCAGTGAAATCACGCTCATCCATGAACAGCACTTCGTGGCGACCAATTGCTGGCAGTGCGTACATGCCATTGGCTTTCGCCCAGCCTTCCAGATGCGGCATCTTGTAGACCGGAAGAGGCTCTTCCCCCTTGCCGTAACCATCCATGATGCGCTCAACCGTCAGCGGCTCTTTCCAAAGGTCAACATGGGCAAGGCCGTCTTCACCAAACAAACCAACGATGTAGTGGCGGCCATCGCCCGTGACCAGCGCGTCGTATGGGAAGACACCAATGTCTTCGAGTTTGGTGATCTCAGGCTTCAGACTCTTGGAATAGTCCAAAATCCATGTTTGCTCGCCATCCCAAAGGGAGAAAGCAAAGCGACGACCAGGCAGATCCACAAGTCCAATCGTTTTGGACTGGTTACCAACTTCGTCATAAATCGCAGGCACTTCGGAGACCAGCTCCAGAGTTTCCGCGTCAAATACATTCACGCCGCCTGGCTTGTAATTGGCGACGGCGATCAGCTTGCCGTCATCGGAAATGGCTCCGCCGATGGAGTTGCCAGCCTGCATGACACGGCCAACAAGCTTGCCAGTGAGCATATCCACTTTGGACAGGCCACCATCGCGGCCAAACACATAGGCGTAGCGCTCGTCTCGCGAGTAAACGACAGAGGCGTGCGAGAGGTTGCCTAGACCCTCTACCTGAGCCAGCACAGTTCGGTCTGTGCTTTCGACAATCAGGGCTGTTCCTGTGGCTCGTTCGATAATCAGACCCAGATCGCCCGTGGCGCGCAGGTCTTCAGAACTGGCTGCAGAAGCAAATAAAAGACCCGCACCTAAGGCTGCGGCAGCAAAAAACGTCTTCACTTGAATGCTCCTGTTTTAAGACCTTCTGCAATGAAGGCCGCTTCAGTTTCGGTGAGGAAGCCGCGCCATGGTGGCATTGCCGTTCCCGGCAAGCCGCCAAGGATCACTTCCTGAATGACTTCAGAGTCCATATGTTCCAGATTTTCTGGAAGGATTGGCCCTCCAAGACCGCCCTCAAGTGTCAGACCGTGGCAGGACCCGCAGTCTTGCTGCACGAAATCTATCAGCTTTTCGCGATCAGTGATCTTGAGTGCCTCTTCGTCGGCAAGAGCCCCAAGGGGCGCTCCAGTCAGCAACGGAAGCGCCAGCACCCCAGCCTTCAGAAAAGAACGCAGCGGGTTTTGCGCACTCCGCTCTGTCTTAGCCATTGATAACCTCCAGATGAGGTCTATCGCCCCATTTTGCCTCACTACCGGAGAAGGACGGCAGCTCCAGAGAGTCTTTCAGACCCACAACATCACCAATCATGAACAGTGTCGGCGCTGGTAGTTTAGCTGCCTTGGCCTGCTCACCGATTGTGGTGAGTGTGCCGAACACTTTTTGCTCTTCCGATGTGGTGCCCTTCGAGATTGCAACAGCAGGCATATCTGCGGGCATGCCGTGCTCTACCAGCTTGGTAGAAATCTCGGCGATGGCGGCAAGGCCCATGTAGATCACGAGGGTGGTGTTAGGGTCCGCAAGGCTGGCCCAATCCAGATCGAGGGGTACATCTTTCTGGCAATGCCCGGTTACGTATCTTAGCCCCGTTGCAAGGCCGCGATGCGTGAGTGGCAGGTTTAGGCTTGAGGCACAGCCTTGCGCAGCTGTGATGCCTGGTACGACTTCATAGTCGACGCCGGCAATGACCAGTTCAGCAGCTTCTTCACTGCCGCGGCCAAAAATAAACGGATCCCCACCTTTAAGGCGCACAACACGCTTACCTTCTTTGGCGAGATCAACGAGTAACTGGTTGATTTCTTCCTGAGGAATAGGATGGCTCTTCGGCTTCTTCCCGACAGGATAAAGAGCTGTCTTAGGCGGAACCAGATCCATAATTTCCTGAGAGACCAGACGATCGTAAACAACGACTTCAGCGTCCTGAATGCGCTTCAGAGCTTTCACTGTCAGGAGATCCGGATCACCCGGTCCTGCGCCAATCAGACTGACCTTACCAATGCCTCTCATAACTCATTCCTCAAATCGAAACTGGCGAAAATAGAGGGGCAATCCGCGCCCCTCTGGTGATCTGGAGTGTTGCCGAACCGATGTCTTTTAAGGTGTTAGAGACATAGAACTTGCCCCAAGGAGCAATCAGGGGTTCGTCTTTGATGGCACCTTCATAATTGAGAGTGTTGTCATCAAATGCTGCTGGCTTCTTACGAGCGCTTACAGCCACGGCACTGACTGCGCATTCCTGCGCGATACTGGCCAAAAAACGGAGAATTGATTTAAACGACACCATAAACTCCAATAGAAACGAACCTTACCCGGCATCGTTATGTAAGCTTGCCCTCGAGCTTCTTACATTGACCATCGTCAAGTTATTGTGAGCGCCTCATGAAAGGCTAATATTCCCATATTTTTCAATAGGTTGATGTGTGTAGAAATTTCACTGAAATGCAACCGCATGTGGTGATATCCCAGCTAAATTGACATAGGTCACGCAAAGGCAAAAAATACGTAGACTTCCCACAATAAATAATCGTTCTAAATTGGAGAAAGAGATTCCGTTTCAGGCATTTACTTCCCGGCAACGGCAAGTTGGCACCCGTCCAGAGCTGCACGGAGTGCGCGTTTAGGGAATAAACGTAAGGTCAGATTGGAACCGACCTTTTTACCTAACGGAACCTTAACCCCGTTGCCAAGCAACGTTTCCACCACTCCCCCATCCTCAGTAGGTTGAAATCAAAACCAACAAGCACTTGAGTGCTGCCGACGTGAGGAACCGCTACATGAGTGAGGCGAAGCCCTTTTCCTTCCTGAGCCCTATCAAAAACCCGCCAGCTTACGTAATGGATCCTGAAAAAAAGCATCTGGAAATCGCTCTGGATGTTGAATACGACACCAACAATGTTTTCAGCTTTGAAAAGCCTCACAACGTCCCAACCTACACCCGGGTCTTCACAAGCGAACTTACCAAAGAGGCTGGAAACACTCTGACCGGCCCAACCATTGAGGTCAGGCCGGGTTCAAAGCTGCAGATCCACACACACAACAAGTTGCCGGAACAGGACCAGACCGAGCCGGATGACATCAACTTCCCTTACGGGTTCAACAACTACAACATCCATACACACGGCCTGCACGTGACGCCAGAGTCGCCCGGAGACAACGTCTGCATGACCATTCGCCCCGGCGAGGCCTATGACTACGAGTACGACATTCCGGCGGATCACCCTCCGGGGGTCTACTGGTATCACCCGCACAAGCACGGGTCCGTGGCATTGCAGGTTGGCAGCGGCATGGCCGGTATGATTATCGTGCGTGGCGCGTTTGATGATCAGCTCAAAGAGATGGGTGTGAAGGAATACTGCATGGTGTTCCAGAACATTGCCGTCAACGCTGAGGGCAAGGTGGAAGACCAGAAGCAGGTCGCCAAGTTCCCCAACAGTGAATACAACATCACCGTCAACAGCCAGTACTGCCCGATCATCAAGGTAAAACCGGGAGAGCTGATCAATCTGCGCCTGTTGAACGCGACCACACGCTCCTCGATCAACTTCGAGTGCCCGTTCTTCGGGCAGATGTTTATCTACGGGTATGACGGCAACCCCACTGACAACTACCGCAGACAAGGGGGCATCAGCCTTGCCCCGGCGAACCGCGCGTCTATCCTGCTGAAAATCAGCGAGGCAGCCACGCCCGGCGCGTTCTATTACGTGCAAAATGACTCGGTCGAATACCAGTTTATTCCGCATTACAAGTACCACAACAACCCGCCACTCTTTGCCATTGAGGTGAAGCGCGGCGAGGAGATCGGCGCAGCGATCTACATGCCGAGCGAAACAGCTGAGCGCACCACACCACCGCCTTTCCCTGAAAGCCTGCGTGGCGGACTGCTGGAGCCAATTGGCCCAGAAGAAGTAACCAACAAACGCACGCTGACCTTCCAGGCGAATACGCTGGACAATCCCGACAAGTACTACCGCGGGGTGAACGTCACCATCGACCACGGCCAGTTTGGCGGCTGTGAGGTGGTCAATCATTGGGTTGAACTGGACGCCGTGGAAGAATGGACGCTGGAGAATGAAAGCGAGTTTCCGCATCCCATCCATATCCATGTGAACCCCATGTATGTCTTTGAGATTCAGGGCGAAGACCCTCTGGATTACACGCTGGAGCTTCCGTTCTGGGCGGACACCATTCAGGTTCCGCCTCATGGGCATGTGAAATTTCGCATGCGGTTCAAGGACTTCGTCGGCAAGTATCCTTTGCACTGCCACCTGCTCTACCATGAAGATGGCGGCATGATGCAGCACGTAAAAGTTGTCAGGGATCTGAAAGAAAAAGACGACTGGAACAACAACCAATAACGGATTGAGACAACATCGGGTTCACATGACTGAGGTACACGGCATCAGCCCTAACAACGAGCGGAAGCCAAAACGAATGCGCAGCTTTTCTCTGAGCCATTTTCTGCTTACCAACCCTATTGGTTATGGAGTGATGCTCGTGCTTCAGCTGGCTGTGGTAGCGATGATCACGCGGCCCGACACCCTTCATGTATTTGAAGTTGCTTTCATTCTCGCCATATTCTTTGCAGGCATGGTCAGTCTGCAAAACGCAGGTATGCCCAGCTACCTCTTCACGTATTTCTGGAGTGGGTTTGTTTATGGTGGGTTCGGTATGATTTTGGGCCACCAGATCGATTTGTCCATTGATCAGAACCTGGCAATGCAACAGATGAACAGCCTGACACTGGCTGCTGTTTATCTGAACTGGATGACCCTCATCATGGTGGGCGCTTGTATTGTAACCTGCTTTTTCGCGGATCACTGCAAAGGGCATCCGGCTTCAAAAAGCGCAAAAACCTTCATACACGTCTTCGCAATTTCCATGATGATGTTTGGCGTTTACATAGGCCATGCACTCAACCTGATACTGCACCGGAACACGTTTGACCGGTTCTATCTACAAGTCCTTGCCATGAGCATCTTCTTCACCATCGGCTATTTCTGCGCTCTCAAGTGTCATGACTTGCTTCGCGACAGAAAGAAGGCCTGAGTGGCCTTCTTTCCTTTTGCTTACCCAACCTTCTGCGGTGCTGAATACCGCTTCTCCAGCTGTGCCTGTATCATCTCAAAGACAAAACTCACCGCCCAGTAGATGAGCGCGGCGCTGATCAACATCTCAAAGTGTTTGAACTCGGAGCGCCCAAGCGTCCGTGCCAGATACATGAGCTCCATAATGCCCATGGCAGATACCAGCGAGCTGTCCTTGAGCATAGAGATGAAGTTGTTGCCCGTTGGCGGAATGATGATGCGGATTGCCTGGGGCAAAACCACCTTCCACATAACTTGCCAAGGCTGCAAGCCCAGAGCGGCGGCGGCTTCTGACTGTTGCCGTGGAACCGCCTGTATGCCACCTCGGAAAATCTCCGTCATATAAGCCCCGTAACTGAGCGACAAAGCCAGAATACCTGACGGGATTGCATCCAGCGTAATGCCAAGTTGCGGCAAGCCCAGATAAATCAGATAAACCTGCAACAACAACGGCGTACCGCGAAAAAACGAGACGTAGAACGTTGAGGCCGCATAGGCTGGACCTGAGTTGGACAGACGGGCAAGTGCCCCAACAAATGCCAGCAAGCTGGCGCAAATGATGGACGCAAACGAGACAAAGAGCGTGTAGAACAGCCCCTTGTAAAGCAGGATCGGCAACCGCTCGATAATGAACGGAAACGACAGGTCAAACGAATAGAAGAACCCCAGAAACAGCGCCAGAAGCTGCGCCCAATAGATCGGCACTTGCACCTTCATTGGCAGTTTGGAGACGAACACAACGTCTGCTGTGATCACGGCAGAAATCGCAAATGCGGCCAGCACGGAAGCGGTATCAGGAGCCACATCAAGGTTCAGAAGGGTCGTCAGGTATTCCCCAACGCTGCTCAGATCAAACGCCATGAGCAACGCTGCCAGTACCGCGAAGAAAACCAGGCGCCGAGAAGGCGCATGGCTAAACAGGTTCACGAGCAGTGTCATAGGACCAACCGCACTAGTGCGTCGTGGTTACAAGGTCAGCCCCAAACCACTTTTTGGAAAGCTCAACCAAGGTACCGTCTGCCCGCATTTCCTCAATGATTTCGCCGACTTTCTGAGAGAACTCAGGGTCATCGCGAGACGTCACAACGGCCAAAGGCTCAAAGAACACCGCCTCTCCCAGAATACGGATCGGGTAGTTCGCCTTGATCGCTTCCAGAATGGTTGGGACCGAAGTGATACCAGCATCCAGACGCTTGCCATCTCCCAAACGCAGGTCATCCAGAACGTTGCTGTCAGCCTCATAGGTGCGGACCTCACCCGGTGTCACGGCGAACTCGAACGCAGGAGAATAAGCAGCGTCCAGCTCCAACTCGTGCTGAAGATAGTACTCGAAGGTTGAACCAGTGCTGGCCCCGATGCGCTTGCCATTCAGCTCCGAAACCGTCTCTTAAGACGCGTCCTTGTGCACGTAAAACGCGGCAGGCGTGTAATAGTAAACCGCTGGAAAATCGAGCACTTTCGCACGAGCGGGTGTAGGCGTCATGGAGCCGATGGACATCTCCCAGCGTCCGCCCCACTTGCCGGATGTAATGGCCTCCCAAGCCGGGTTCAGGAACTCTGCCTTTGCGCCCATACGTTTGGCGACTTCTTTTGAAACATCAATGTCATAACCTTCAAACACACCATCAGCATTCAGGAATGAAGCCGGCGGATATCCGGAGTTGGTGGCGACGCGGATCACCTTACTCTCCATGACGCGGTCCATCACTTCGCCGGAAAATGCGGGTTGAGATAAGGCCAGCAAAGACACGCTGACAACCGAGCCAATACTCGCGATTGATTTAATAATATTCATTTACCCCTCCAAATAATAATATTATCCGAGTGATCCTAGGCAACAGAACCAAGGTAAACAAGAGATTCTCATTTATTCATATATGAATACATTTCAGTTTCACTGAGTGAAATCTATAAGGCTAATCTATTTATTCTTCTGATTGCCCACTTATTAGATAGTATGTGCGATGCCTCATAATAGTCATCGCACATACATCTTCATCTATTGGTATTGAACCGTGCTGCCTTCTGCGATGACATCAAGACCTGCTTCATGCCTTTCCATCGCCTGCACCAGTCTCCAGATCGGCTCAAGGAACAGCCCAAACGTGGAGTGATGGATTGGCAGGACACGTTTCGGCTTCAGGCGATCCACCATGTCCACCACATCTGCGGCATCCATGCTGATCTTCCCAAGAGCGCCCGTCACACCCACCCCGCCAACATGTGGCACAAAAACATCAATGGCACCAAGGGCTTGGACTTTGGCCATAACATCATCTACCGGGAAGGTATCGCCAGTCCAGTACATGGTCCTGCGATAATCACCGGCCACGAACTCAAAGAAGTACCCATTACCCGGCCCGAGGATCTTCAGGATCTCCGCATTCTCAGAATGATCAGCGGGAACTGCCGTGATGGTGATCTGACCAGACTTAGTCGGAAATACCATATGCTCGCCCCATGGCAGAGCGGTGATATTGGAAAAACCTTTTTTTACAAACACTTGTTTGTCATGCTCTGTCGCAACTATCGGCATGTCAGAAGCGATTTTCGCCTCTGCTGCTGCATCAAAATGGTCTGGATGGGAATGACTGATCAGTGTTGCAGTTACCGCTCCAAGATCAAACTTGGGTAACGCCCCAAATCTTGGCTGCGGTTTGATGTTAGGTCCCTTTGCAAGGTCAAACATCTCATTCGGGTTCGGCATCACAATCGCCTGCTTCCCAACACCAAAGGCTGGATCCGTGAGGAGCGTCACTCCATCAAAGCTGATGAGCATTGTGGCGGCGCCAAGCCACTGTATCTGCAGTATTTCCTCTGGCGAGCCATTCGCTTTTGCATGTGCCAGTGCAGGCAAACCAACAGCAGAAACCAGTGCTGTTGTTCCGCTTAAACCAAGAAATTTCCGTCTGTTCATCCTGTCACCTATCTCTGTATGGAGCATAGGGCTAGCAAACTCTGAGTAGTTGGAGTATTCAGATAATACTGTCATCATTAAACGATATAATTGCATAATGACGAACATCATCCAGTTGCAAACCTTTGTTGACGTCGCTCGCCTGAACTCCTTCACTGAGGCCGCAGAGCATCTGAGTATTCCCCGTTCAACGGTCACAGCTCGCGTGCAAGCGTTGGAGGAGCGGCTCGGCGTGCAACTGCTTCACCGCACCACACGGCGAGTTTCTTTAACGCTGGAGGGTGAACGATTTTTGCAGCAGTGCGAGCCAGCTTTGGAATCGCTTCTACAAGCTGAAAGCGACCTGCTAGAGAAAGACGAACTCTCTGGAAACATTCGCCTTTCCGTCCCAACAGATTATCCAGCAGAAACGTTAGAGCGTGCTGCGCCAGATCTGATTCAGGTTTCTCATTTTAACTTTTTGTGATTCAATGTTGCCATCCTTGTTTTTGGAGGGCACATGGGCAAGCCATATCCGATAGAATTACGTGAACGGGTTGT
>NZ_LMCF01000042.1 GCF_001623075.1 Pseudovibrio sp. Ad37 | reverse complement strand
GCTTCAGCATCGTTGTAATCGTTCTTCTGGCCTTTGACGAAAGGCTTGGTGTATTTGGCGGCGATGATACGGGGATCGAACCCCAGTTTGCGCAATGTTCGGCTAACAAAATGCGCACTCATGCACGCTTCCATGCCCACAATACAGCGCGGCAACTTCTCGAACGTAGCCACGAGGGACAGACGCCTGATCTTTTTCCGAAAAGCGTAGCTACCATCGTCATTGAACCCAACGATGTGTAATGTATCTTTGCCAATGTCGATGCCGACGGAAAGAAGTTCTGTGGTCATGGGACTGCTCCGGTTTCATGAGAACAGGATCACTATAGAGCCTGCGCCTTAGGGGAGCAGGCGGTCCATACCATTACCGGCCATTCGAGCAGTTCTAGCTGAGGTTGAGACATCCCCAGCCGAAGGCTTCTAAAATAAACATGTTCACGAACAAGAATTGCTCAACTGACCATTTGCAGGTTAGATAGACAGTGCTTTGTGCTCTTACCTCCTCTGATTACAAGCCATTTTGCAGTTTTTTCAGCAACTCTTCCGCAGCAGTTTCATTCCCGACAGCATGCGCCTTAAGCTCACCTGAGCAAAATGCTGAAAACCTGCTCAGATGATGGATAGATTCTGCAAACTGGCGTGGCACAATGACTTGGTAAGCGCTTGTTGAACCCGACCTGCCGATACTCGCTTTGCTGGTCTATCATGCGTGTAGTTTTAACTGCATGGATAATGATGATGACAGAAAGCCAAGGACGGCGTTGGAGTGATGAGGACAAGCGCTTACAAACTTGAGAACGTTCATGCTCTTTAATCCCTACCGATATTGGCGAGACCTTAGACAAAAAAGCTGCCTCTCGGCAGCTTTACTCTAAGTTTGGTTTTTCTTTGCGCTCACTCATAGTTCCCCTGACAACCAAGCATTCATTGGCTTGTGGAGCCAGTTGTCAGGGAAGTACAGATACTAAGCAAACTGGAAATCATCCACATGAAGATCAGACTTCAACACATTTTGTAAGGTGATGACATTCTCTTCATCCAACTCAATTTCTGTGTTTCGTCCATTTTGAGTCGCTGCGGCGAGCACTGCATCTAGATCTGCAAACACATCAACATCAAACTTGATTATGTCTTCTGATCCTTCACCTGCTTCAAAGTCGGTGATTACATCCTTCCCAAAGGACGAGCCGCTAAAGACAAATGTGTCATTTCCGGACCCTCCACTCAGAAAGTCATCGCCAGCCCCACCATTCAGTGTGTCATTGCCACCATAGGCTTTCAGTAAGTCATCGCCGGCTTTTGCATCTATGGCATCATCACCATCAGCAGTGTAAAACTCCTCGCCTTCAGCGCTTCCTTGCATATCATAGGATGCATTTAGCCCGAGCTCGTTTGCTTCACTAATGACATCAGACCATTTTTGAGCAAGTTCACTTGTTGGAATTTCAGTAATTAGTTTATCAATCGCCTCTCTGTGTTCGAGGTAATTTTGATAGTCCTCTGCCACTTGAAGCTTATCCAAGGCATCTGTAACGATTGACGAGTTGCTCGGAAGGTTAGATGGGAACTGTTCCGGCCATCCATAGAGCTCCCTGAGTTCCTCAAATGTTTCAAACTCAGCATCTCGATGGAAAGGATTGCTCAAAACGAACGCGATTGGGTCAAGTAGATTTTCTTCAAAATACCCCCAAGCACCCATATCATAAAGTGTTTCACGAATTTCGATGAGCTCATCTCGATAACTATCGGAAGATTCTTTGATTTCCCAGAAGGGCTCTTCGCCTACCGGAGACTCACCAATAAACTCCTCAAAGTTCAGCCCATGCATGTAAATGAACTCTGCTTTTTGCAGTGTGACTTGACCTGCGAAGTTTGACTTCTCCAACGCCCTGATTATTGAAGCCTTACCTTCGAACTGTTCACTTACTTTCTCAATTAAACGAAACAATCCATTCGGATCTGAAACCGCTGAGTTGAGGATCGATTTCACGGTACTGTTAGACTTTACGGTTTCACCAGGCGAAGTTAGTTCAATGCGAGAGCCATCAGCAAACTGCAAAGTTTCAATACGGGTGTTATCGTTCTGCCAGCCTTTGATCCGAACAACATCTGAAAGCTGATCTAACGGAGCATCAGCTTGGTTTTCGTCTTTCACGTAGACTAGAAGGTCTGCTCCATCAGTACGCAATACAACATCATTCTGGCTAACATCTGACAGGAACAGCATATCCTTGTCACCAGAGCTTTCAGAGATAGTGTCTTTGCCATCACCGCGCTGATAGGTGTAAACATCGTTGCCTGCGCCACCTTCAAGGCGGTCAGAACCTTCTCCACCTGTCAGCACGTCTGTGCTGTCACCGCCTTTAAGCGTGTCGTCGCCTTTACCGCCAACAAGCGTATCGATGCCATCTCCACCTTCCAGTGTGTCATTGCCATCACGGCCCTGTAGAACGTCGTTGCCATTGCCACCACGCAAGGTGTCATTTCCAGCATGACCTTCAATCCAGTCGCGCAGTGAAGAACCTGAGACTGTCTGTGTGCCCGTTGCCTGCAGGAGGTTACCTTTCAGGTCTGTCAGCGAGAACGTTAGTCCAGAGGCAAAGGTCAGCGCTTCAACCGCCTTGTTTGTGTCTCTCCAGTTCTTAATGCGAATGGTATCAGTGACATCGGTCAGTGGGATCGCATGATTGTCTTGCGGCAACACATAGATCACCAGATCATTGCCGTCTTGGACAAGGCTGAGATCTTCAAGATCGATGTTAAAGCCAAAGGATATTGAATCTGCTGCGCCTGAAGTATCTTCGACAACATCTTGGCCGTCGCCGCGGCTGAAGAAGTAGGTATCGTCTCCTGAGCCGCCATATAGCTTATCAGAACCAGTCCCTCCGCTTAGCTCATCATTATCGCCATCTCCATGCAGCTCATCATTTCCAGACGAGCCAAAGAGAGCGTCTTCTCCCTCACCACCATAGAGTGTATCAGAGCCTTCGCCTCCTTGAAGGGAGTCATCACCACCATGGCCACGCAAAGTGTCATTGCCAATGCCACCGGACAAGATGTCATCGCCAGCACCACCACTGACTGTGTCATTGCCATCATTGCCAAAAATAGCGACTGTCTCAGTTGCTCCTGAAGCGGTGATAGTATCATCACCCTTGCCAGCATGGAGTGCTTCAACTCCATGACTTTTCAAGTCAAATGTGAGTGCAACTTCACCTGTATAATTGGCAGTATCAAATCCATTTCCACCAAGTACGACAGTATCATGCTCATCAAAGAAGAGGGTATCAGCCCCATCACCTCCCCGAAGCTCATCTGCTCCGCTACCACCGGAGATCAGGTCATCCTGATTACCGCCAGTCAAAACGTCATCTCCACCAAGACCAGAGATCTGAACCGCGGTATCATAGCCAGAGGCATCCAGGCGGTTGCTGCGCTCATCGCCGGTAGCTCCACCCAGTGCATCTGCCATAAGGTTTACATCTGACGAGCCGGAACCAGCCAAAACCCTGTATTCGTAGTTCTCATTGTTTTCAAACTCAATACGGTAACCAGTTACGGTTGCAACCCGACGCCACCCCTCTGCAGTGTAGGATAGTGACATATCGCCAACACCGCCCTCAATCACTTCGCCGTCGCGCGTGTAAGAGGCTAGCCCGAGGACTGAGTTGTCTTCAATGGTGACGTCATTGCTCAAATCAGCATAATCTGTCCCATCATCATATTTGAGATTGATCTGAGTGATACCAAGCTGTTCAAAAGACTTAAGTTCACCTGCATCAGTAATACCGTTCTGGTTCAAATCCTGCCAGACATGCAACTCACTCCATACTTCATCTTGAGCATCAAGCACGCCATCATTATTCCCGCCTCGACTTTCCCATTCATCGAAAGTAGCGAGGGCCTGAAGGTCTGTGGCACCATCCCAATCAAGCCACTTACTCAGCACAAGTTCGTTGGTCTGATCAATTTTGCCATCACCGGCACCGCGGGTGCCATCCGCATTCAAATCAAGTACCAGGAACCCATCATCCACATCTGCCCAAGCTGTTTGCTCCAGATAGCCATCGCCATCCATGTCAAAATTCACTTCAGCGCTGTCACTGACTTCAATGCCGTCTCCGTCCAGATCAATGATCACCGGTTTGCTGTTATCATCTCCCTTTCCATCGTTAGTGTCATTGTCACCAAAGATGGAACCAACGAAGTCACTGATCCCCTGACCAACCTTGCTGATGCCCTCCATGAAGGAGCTGCCGATCTCGCTTACAACCTCAGCAGCTGTCCTTCCAATTTCTCTGAAAGCGTTGCCGATCCCTTTGCCAATTTCTGCAATGCCACCAAAAATGTCACCCTCGCCGAAGCGACCGATACCTTTACTGATCCCAGTCCCGATAGCGCTGACAGCTCGCGTAGCTCCATCCAGGATCTCACCTGCAACATGGAACGGACTAGTGACAATATCACCGATGCCGTCACCTAGCGTGCCGAGCTGATCAAAGAATTTTTCATCGATCGTGTTTCCAACTTGCCCAAGGAAGCCAGATTGGTTGTGAACACGCACTCCGCCAGCAATATAAGTATGCAAACCTTCAACCTCGAAGTTGTAGGTTTTCCAGCCTTCTGGCACTTCTTCATCTAAAACACATTGTCCATCGGCATAAATGGTGCGCTTAGAACTGCGTTCGAACAGATCAGCGGTGTCAGCATCAAAGCGCAATAACTCAGAAGTAACTTCAACGACACTTCCACTTTGATCAATCACACGAGCTGAGCCGTTGCCATCATCAACAAGCTCACCAATCTTGGTAAAGCCACCTGTTTCGTCCAGGAACGCATGGCCAGGTGTTACAATCAAAGGTTCACGGCCATCGGCAAAACTCAGACGCAAGAACTCTTGGGTGACGTTTTGGTATAGCTTAACAACCGTGCCCGCCTCCAAGGAGCTACGACCAAGTTCAAAACTACCTTTATAGCTCGACACTTCACTGGCTTCAGAAAGGAGCTCGATTGGTTGCGATGAACCATCTGGAAGAGAGATTAGTGTTCCTGCAGCAAAGCATTTGTCATCAAACTCAAACAGTTCTAAGCGATACTCATTCTCGTATTTGAAGTCGACGATCAGGGCTTCAATATCGACTACGCCTTTTGCAATTAAGTCGAGTGAGTCAGCATCAATCACCAACCCCAGGCGCAGTGAGGTGTCTAATCCAACAACGACGCCGAATGCGCCACCTTTCACGGCACCAGCAATCTTCGCCCCACCAAAGCCTTCTGCGCTGATTACTTCTCTTTTTTGACTGTCCCAGACGACCTTAAAGTCGCCTCCGCCACCGAAGGCAGAACCGCCGCCCTTTACTGTAACAACCTCTGTCTTAGGATTGTGTGAGACTTCGAAGTTGATGCTACCAAGGCCTGTTCCATAATTAGCAGCGAACTGCTTTACATCCTGGTCAGGAGCCTGATCAGCCGCGACATCTTGAACAGCACTAATAAGCTTGGATTTTGAGACTTCCAGCTTAACATCATTGCTAGTAAATCCAATAAAGCTATTAGATGTCACCTTGAACCCATTTCGAGTGGGCGTATACTCAGCCATTGAAGTTACTTCCTTGTAATACTTTTATAAAAGCCAACAAAAACAACAATATAAACAGGCATCAACAACACGTAACCGACGATGATCTTATAGATCGCACTCCAATACAGATCAGATATCAATTGTGAAGGCGCTAGTGCTACGGTCATGCAGATCAGCAAGCCAACCCACGATTTGAAACTGTTGTTTGAGCACCACTCGATAGCGTTCAAAAATTTGCTCTTTAGATTGCTCATTGTCTCTCCACTCGCTTGTTACGAATGCTCTCTTTTTTCTTGATTTCAGATGCTCAAAGAAGCCTTGCATAGCTCCCTCCGATCAAACCAAACCCAGCTCTTTTTGCTAATTTGTGTAATCGTGGCAGCTCTACATCTGATGTCGCATGCAGAAGGAGCTCACGTGCGTTCCGAGCATTTGCCCACTGCTTTGCACCACTCAGAAGGCCGAGCGCTGCACGACCACCACTGAGGGAAGCACGTACTTCTTTGAGCACATTGATGTTGTGAATGGTGGCCAGAAGGATCCCCTCACCGATATGATACTCACCCACACTGCAAAAGAGCAGGCCAACCGGCTGCTCGGCTTTTAGTGCCAACATCACTGCATGTCTTGTGGGATCCTTGATCGCATTTTCTGCGATCTTCTGCGTCTTCGCTTCTGAAAACGGAATATAGCCAAGGCGACTTTCTTCATGCGCGCACCGCGCTAGTTCTATAACAGCAGGGATATCCTGCTTACTTTCTACCAACCGAAACGAGTATAATTTTCTTGCTTCAGCAGGTCCTCGATCTTCATCTCTTTTCATGATGGGATCAGGCATGGTCACCGTCTGTGTTAATTCATCATATTTCCGGATAACCCAGATATTATGCGACTTACACAGGGCGCACCCATTTTAATATGAGTTTTGCACTCATATTAAAATGGGTGATTAGCTCAAATTGTGTCTATCAGTTCAATCTTCCTAATAGTTGCAGCAATCATTCCAACGCTAAATCATGTAAACGAGGTCTTCACCAACTGCAGGGATCTTCCGCCCTAACCCCCATTTCATGGTGAGCATTCGGTGAGGCCGGCCTGGAAAGCGTAGGCTGCCCCTGTTACGCTGCTTTCTCAGCGTAACACCACGGCATGAGGTCGTTGAGGCGGGTGATCTTGTGATCTGCGATTTGTGTCAATACCCACGGGAGTCTGGCTTGGGGATCTGCGCTGTTGAGCTTGGCGGTTTCGATGAGGGTATAGGCGATTGCCGCAGCTTTACCGCCGCCTTATTGAAGTTTCCGAGTGGCAGCTAGTGGTCTTAGGCAATAAAAGCTACCTTTCGGTTGCCGGAATTTTCGCGCTGCATCGAAAGCCCGCTTAGTCCGCGAGACTATACGTGTACCTTTATAATGAGGTATCTGCTGCCTTCATCAGTCAGTCAGATGGACAACACTTGAAGTTGAAGGCAAGTCCAAACTCAGGATGTTTAAAGGTAGTGCGAATGACCGCAATTGGTCAGCAGCAACATACTGCCCTTGTGAATGCTGTGCTCCGATGAAGGTCCACACGGCCCTTGGCCTGGGAAGAATTGGCGCACAGGATCTCAATGTTGAGCTCCGACAGGGCGCGGCCAAACTGGGTCATGCCGGCACCGCCTTTGGCCTGGTCGTTGGCAACCTTAAACACGCTGTGCTTGTCAGAATAAAACGCCACCGGACGACCATGTTTACCTAAATAGTGGTCCAGCGCAGAAAAATAGGAAAACGCACTCTCGGACGGCACAAACTGAAACTGCATCAGTGTGGATGTAGCATCATCGACAAAGACGAGCAGGGTACATGGATCACCACGCTCCTTGAACCAGCGGTGATCGCTGCCATCGATCTGGATAAGCTCACCATAGGCTTCGCGGCGATGACGCGGCTGATGAAACGTACGCCGCTGCGCCTTATTGAGCCAGATCCCGGCCTCGATCATCCATTTGCGCACCGTCTCGCGTGAGACCTTCAGGCCAAGATGTTCCTCAAGCTTTTCTGCAGCCAGTGTCGGGCCGAAGTCTGAATAGTATTCGCTTATAACCACTTGTGCGTACGCGCGCTTGGCGTCGCTGATCTGGTTGTTGTGTCGCTTGCCACGAGCACGGTGGCGCAGACCGCCAGCACCTTCATCTCTATAGCGCTTCACCAGCCGCGATATCTGCCGCACCGACAGGTCCAGCAGATTGCCGGCGCCCGCATTGCTCAGCTCGACGTGCACAACCTGCGCAATCACTTCAACCCGATTAAACTCCCGTTCACTCATAACCACCCATCCCATGCCATCCTCCCCAGCATAATCCAACGTAAGAGCACTGTGAGATTTTTAGTTTGCAGAGGATAGACAGTTTAGCATTGCGCGGTGACAGTTCAAAAACGCATAGTGTAGGTTATGGAACCTTATTTATGTACTGCAAATCTCGGGTGTCCCCCTTAACCAAAGCAGTGAGTTTATTGTTAGTAGGGCGATGAAGGTGGTGAAGAGGAGTGTCGGGTTGTTTTGTTCTAGGAGGATTCCGGTGAGGAAGAGGCCTAGGGGGACGCCGGTGTAGCGCAGGGAGGAGAAGACTGTGCCGCGTTTGTCTTCGGGGACGAGTTTTTGAAGCACAGTCGCGTCAACGACGCTGCCAACTCCCAAGTTTACACCGTACACAAACATTCCCACTGAAATGACAATTGCAGCGGTATTGATATTGCCACCGCCCCAGTCAGCATTAAACATCCAGAGCAGCAAGGCTAGGCCGAGTGCTTGTCCTATGGGTGTGAGTTGCAGAAGCCTGAGTGAGGATACTCTGTGGCCCACGAATGTGTAGGCAAGGGTTGTGAGTGTGGTTCCGCAGGCAAAACATGTGAGCCAGATTCCAAGCCAAACTGCTTGCTTGTTATTTGAATTTGCCAGAACTGGTAAGGTTAATGAAAGCAAGGAGACCGCCACTGTATTGATAATCAAATCATAAAGGCCGAGCTTCAAGATGCCCGGTGTTGACAGCATCCACTTCCAGACTTCTTTTGTTGGCTGTCTATCTGTATTAGCTGCGCCCTGTTGACGAGTGGCCTTGATGCCTATGGATACAATAATAAGCGCCGTCAGGAAACTCAGTGAGTCTAAAATCAGGACAGTGGTCGCGCCAAAGGCGGAGATCAGGATGCCAGCCATCGATGGGGTTAGAAGGTCAGCCACAGTCTCAAGAAGCGAGTTCATTCCGTTCACCCGTTCGCGAGGCAAGCCTTCTCGATCAATCAACGCCGGGATCATAACGCTTTTTGCGGTTTGTCCGGGAACATCGATGACCTGCGAGAGGAAGACGAGAAATCCAAGGAGGGCAAGATCCAGCAGATCAACTGAGTATAGCAGCGGTATCAAAAGCACAGCGAAGGCGTTCACAGTATCGCAGAAAATGCTGGTGGTTCTGGCAGAGAACTTGTCGATCAACGGCCCGCTGAAGAGACCGACAACGATGTTTGGAAGCTGTCCGGCAATGGCGATTGTTGCAGTGATGACAGCGTTGCCCGTCAGGTCATAGACAAACCACGGTATTGCGATGGCAGACAGGCCATTCCCCAACAAAGACAGAAAGTTGGCTGAAAACAGGAGGCTGATCTGTCCCCATTTAGCCTTTAAGGTAACATCAGACAAAACAACCTCACTCTGCGAAATGCAGCATAAATTCAATGATTTGAGTGCGCGCAATCATGACTATCGGAAACAACTTCAGATATCATTCTTATCTTATAGTGATAAATGCGAGGACTTGGGAGTGCAACTCAATGCCGGTCAGTTATTCGTTGAGGGCCTGCGGGCATGACACCACGTGCATATCGCAGGAACTCTGGCGAGTGTCATGAAATGTTACGCGGCCAAGTTCTTTGTCATGAGAAAGTTTGTGAGTGCTACTCCTCGAACAACGGGTGCTTGCTCGCGCTCAACCAGCCAGCCGTGGTGAAGGAAGAAAGCTTTTGCAGCCATGCTTATGTCTACTGAAATGGTCGAGATGTTGCGCTGTTCTGCCCAGTTCTGCAGTTGGTCATAAATGGCGGTGCCGATACCTTGGCGGGTGTGGTAAGGGCTGGTGAATGCGAACTCGATGTAACCTTTTGCATCGATGGTCATGAAACCGATTACTGAGTTGTCTTTGACAGCAACAAAGCCAGTCATATCGTGGAGTTTGGCAGACCAACGCTCAGGTGCGGGTGCAGGCCCAGCCCATGCGGCGAGCTGCTCCTCAGAATAATGCTTCTTCGCTCCGATTGTGACGGCCTCATAAAATACGCGTGCGCAGTCTGGGGCATCTGAATTCATCAGTGGGCGGATCTCTACAGGCATTGGTGGCTTTCACTCAGCTGGGTTTGGAGGCAGCCTCTTGCCACAAACTCTGACAAGGTGAAAGAGGATTGAACGACCAAATCCTCCATCTTCTGATTTGGCTTATCTCACTGCTGAATGATCGCGTTTTGCCATTCCTGGAGGAAGTGTTGCCGTTTCAGGTTGTCCTGATAAACCAACAGACCTGGTCCAAGGCGGATGGCTCGCAGGGATAGGTTTGGGGCAATCTCGTTGCGGTTGAGTTTTGGATAGGGATAGTAGTCAGCCCCCTCCTCGCTCCAGGATGCAGTGATCAGATGATCTATGAAGGCGCCCGCGATTTCGGGTTGTTCGGCCCCCGCTGGAATGATGGCAGAGCGCAGCATGAGTGTGGTGAAATCTTCCAGTTCGAGAATGCCGATATCAGGATCACTGGCGGCCCGTGCAGAGGCATAGGAGCCGAGCACGTTGTAGGCAACGGCCAGATCGCCTTTTGTGATGTCAGAAATCATATCAGCAGAGCAACAGTAGAGACGGGCGTTCAGAGAGCCCATCACCTCGTTCAGACGCCAGAACGTGTCTGATGTACGGGCATCTTGCGTGGCAAACAGAAAACCAAGGCCGCTCTGGCGGATGTCATAGGTGCCGACTTTGTCGAGGAAGCGTTCTGGATGGTTGCGCAGAGTTGAAATCAGATTTTGCCGTGATGTTGGCACTTCCAATCCTGCAAAGGCGGATTTGGAATAGACCACCGAAGCTGGTTCCTGCGTGAAGGCGAATACATGATTGCGCCAGCGGGCCCAGTCCGGCATCAAACCGGCGGCTGAGGAGTTGTGCGGTAGGGTGAACCCGTCGTTCGCCAACTTCACCTGTAGGTCCATGGCAGATGAGATTGCAACGTCAAAAACCTGTTTCTCATCAAAAAGGGCTGTCATCAGTTCGGTGCTGCTGACAACAGTATAGTCTATAGAAACACTCGGGTATTTGCGTTGAAACGCTACCACCATGGGCGAGAAAATGTCGATGTCTGAGTTGGAGATAATACGCAGGTTCGCGCCCTCTTGCGGAGCGGGAAACACTTTGTGCTGTTCAATCTCATAGGCACTTGCGGAAAGCAATGAGGCCAGCAACACGATCAGGACTGAGGGAAATAGAAGGATACGCATGCGCCTCTGACGTTTGTTCTGTTTGAAAGTTTCAGGTGTCCACCATGAGCTTGCGTCACCTCTTCGGCAATTGTAAGCCCAAGCCCGGAACCGACCGTATCTTCGGCGTTTTTGCCGCGTGAGAACCGTTCCGTCAACTGGTCTATGTCTTCCGGAGCAAAGCCCGGGCCTTGGTCATAAACCGATAACACAACCCAGTTGTCTTCGGAGGTAACGATAACCTGTACGTCCTCGCCTTGCGGGGCGTACTTGATCGCATTGTCCAAAATGTTGCTCAGCGCATTTTGGATAAGGATCGCATCTCCGGAGATCTGCGGCGGTTCCTCACCATGCGAGCTCAGGGTTTTATCTTGCATCTCTGCCAGTGGGCGCAGCCGTTCAAGAGTTTCCTCTGCCAGATCCAGCAGGTTGATGTCCTTGACCTCCAGATGATCCGTGCGGAAGGAAACCATGGCATGGTCCAGCAGTTGGCCTGCTGCGCGTGAGCTCTCATCAATGGCCCGGATCATCTCTTTCAAAGCCGCTCTGTTTTCTGGTCGCTCCACGCGGCGCAAGGCAATCTCCGCTTGCGTTCGCAGCACTGCAAGGGGCGTGCGGATGCGGTGAGCAGCTTCTGCGATGAACTCTTCGGAGCGTGTGAGTGACTTCTTAAGCCGTGCCATGAACCGGTTGAGCGCCACCACAAGCGGTGCCATCTCACCCGGCACAGGAGCTTGTACTGCCCTCAGATCCTGCGGACCTCTTTTTGAGATAGAGTTTGCCAGTGTCTGCACAGGGCGCACGGCTGATTGAGCTGTCAAAACACCCAGCACGGCAGCTGCAATAAAGAACCCGAAACCGAGATAGGCGGCATTTGCGGAGATGCGCTCCAGTGTCTCTCGCTGACGCTTCAGTGTTTGAGCCACAGATACGGTGACTTCAACAGGGCCGGATGCGTTGGACAAGCGGCGCGTGGCGGAGACCATACGAATGCTTTCACCCAGATAATGAGAGGTGATGAACCGATGGCTGTCCTGCCCTTTTGATGCCTTGGCAATGGGCAAGCTTTCATATCCGGTGAGGTACTTTCCATTGACGACAACGCGGTAAAACACGCGGTCATCACTCACATTGCCAAGCATGGAGAGTGCGGAATATGGAATGTCGACAGTCACCTCCCCGCTCTGAATTGCTGCACTGTCCAAAATAGACGTGGCGGAGGCTGACAGGATGTTGTCCTGAGATTCTTCTGCGACTTGCTTGGCATAGGTCATCACCATCACAAACAGCAGGGCTGCAAGCACGGCGGCGATGCCGAGGAGCTGCAAGGTCAGGCGGCGACGGATTGAGCCGGATATGTTGGCGCCAGAGTTCATGTCAGGCTTAACCGATACCCCAGTCCACGCACGGTAATGATCTGGACCGAGGAGGATGAAATATGCCTGCGCAAACGGGCGACATAGACCTCGATGGCATTTTCCGAGACATCTTCGTCGTAAGAAAATAATCTGTCTACAAGCTTTGTTTTTGAGAAAATAACGTCCGGAGCGCCGAAAAATATCTCTAAAAGGCGTAGCTCTTTGTTACGCAGGCTCACTGTTTTGCTGCCAATTTTGAGTGTGCCAGCCAGTGAATCAAACACCAGATCGCCGAATCGCTTCGCATTTGTCACGCCGCCGGATCTCCGCCTTATGACAGCACGGCATCTTGCCTCTAACTCCGAGAAATCAAAGGGTTTTGTGATGTAATCATCAGCCCCGAGATCGAGCACCCCTACTCTGTCTGAGACCTCTGAACGTGCTGTCAAAACGATCACCGGAGTGTCATCCTGACGGCCTCGATGTTCATTTAGAAAATCTCGCCCATCACCATCTGGAAGCATGATGTCGAGCAAAATCATGTCGTAATCTGCTGTCGAGATGTAGTCCTCGGCAGTAGAAATTTCAGCAGCGTGATCAACGACATGACCATCCAGTGTCAATCTTTCGACAATGGATGTCGCCAGCTTGGCGTTATCTTCAACGAGAAGAAATCTCATCTTTTGCTTCCCCAAAAAATCAAGGAGGTGACAGGTTTGTGTCAGGTTTCCGTGTTTTCACGTAAGTCATGGGTGACAAATGCTGCCCTTGTCAATTGGGAGGACACAATGAGTTTTATTCGGGCGCGCCGCGTGGTTGCGGCAGCGGCTTTGGCTGCGATGACATTTTCCATGCCAACGGCTTCCTTTGCAGAGCCAGTGGTTGATAGCATTCACTTCCTCATTCCAGGTGGTGCTGGTGGAGGCTGGGACGGCACTGCACGCGGAACAGGCGAAGCACTGACCAAGTCCGGCCTTGCAGGCACGGCCTCTTTCGAAAACATGTCCGGTGGCGGCGGTGGTAAGGCCATTGGGTATCTCATCGAGAATGCAGCAAGTCAGCACGGCACGTTGATGGTGAATTCTACGCCAATCGTGATCCGCTCGCTGACTGGCGTATTCCCACACAACTTCCGTGATCTGACATTGGTTGCCGGCACCATTGGTGATTATGCAGCCATCGTGGTTGGCAAGGACAGCCCAATCAACTCCATGAGTGACCTGCTTGCAGCTTATAAAGCTGACAAACGCGGCACGGCAATTGGTGGCGGTTCTGTACCGGGCGGTATGGATCACCTTGTTGCGGCCATGGTGATGGAAGCAGCTGGCGAAGATGCAACCATGGTGAAGTACATTCCGTATGATGCGGGCGGTAAGGCCATGGCAGCGCTGCTTTCCGGCGAAATCTCTGCACTTTCTACCGGCTTCTCCGAGGCGATTGATCTTGCAAATGCGGGTGAAGTGAAAATCATCGGTGTGACTGCTGATGAGCGCGTTGCAGCCTACAAAGATGCGCCAACCATGAAGGAACAGGGCATCGACACCACCTTCGTCAACTGGCGTGGTTTCTTCGGCGCACCGGGCCTGCCAGAGGCACAGGTGGCTGCCTATCAGGAAGCTCTTGCGAAGATGTACGATACCCCTGAGTGGGAAGAAGTGCGCGCACGTAATGGCTGGGTCAACATCCACAACTCTGGTGAAGACTTCCACGCGTTCCTTGAAGGTCAGGAAAAGACCATCGGTGATCTCATGAAGAAGCTGGGCTTCCTCTAAATCAATAAGAATAAATGGATGCGCTCTTGGCAGCGCATCCACTTGTCACGCCAACGGGAGGGGATGATGGCACTGGACCGATGGATTGCACTTGTCATTCTGGCAGTGAGTTTAAGCTACGGATACACCGCGTTTTTTTTGATGGACGCTGGTTTGCCACCGTTTATGCGGTTTAACCCAATCTGGCCGAGCACGTTTCCAAAAGTCATTGCGGTGCTGGCTGCAATCACAAGCCTCGCCATTTTGCTCGGGTTTGAGAAAAAGCCTGCAGATTCAGATGCAGACGAGATCGATTTCAGCAGACTGTGGGATTACAACATCGGTCAGGCCGTGTTCCTGCTGGTTCTAATGGCGGGATATGCTCTGTTGCTGCGTCCCGCTGGCTTCCTGCTCTCCACACTGCTCTTTCTGGTGATCTCGGCTGCTCTGCTTGGAGAGCGGCGTTTTGTGATCCTTGTGCCTGTTGCAGCCATTGCTGCTGGCGGTGTCTGGTATCTGGTTCAGCAAACACTGGGCATTTACCTCAGCCCTCTTCCAACATTTTTCAACTAGGAGGCCACGATGTTAGACGGTATTTGGGTTGGCCTCTCGACGGCCTTCTCGTTTTCTAATCTTTTGATGGTAATCGGCGGCTGCCTGATTGGCACGTTCATCGGCATGTTGCCGGGTCTTGGACCTATGTCCATCATCGCCATCATGATCCCTGTGGCGATCTCTATCGGTGACCCTTCCGCAGCCTTGATTCTGCTCGCTGGCGTTTATTACGGCGCAATCTTTGGGGGCTCCACGTCCTCAATCCTCATCAACGCGCCGGGCGTGGCATCCACTGTTGCAACAAGCTTTGATGGCTATCCGCTGGCACGCCAGGGCAAGGCTGGCAAAGCGCTGACAGTTGCGGCGATTGCTTCATTCGCGGGTGGCAGTATCGGGGCCATCTTGCTGATGATTTTTGCACCTGCGCTCGCATCCGTCGCGCTGCTCTTCCACTCTGCAGAATACTTCGCATTGATGGTGGTCGGCCTTTCCGCAATCGCTGCTTTCGCCGGCAGCGGACAGGTGGGCAAAGCCCTGCTCATGACGCTGGTAGGCCTGATGATGGCAACCGTTGGTGAAGGGGCATTGTTCAACCAACCGCGCTTCACCATGGGTATACTAGATCTGCAATCCGGCTTCGGGTTCATCACGCTTGCTATGGCCATGTTTGCTTTGCCCGAAGCTTTGTTCCTTGTGTTGGATCCATCCCGCTCTAATTCTGGTGGAAGTAGTGGAGACATCAAGGATCTGCGCATCACAAAAGCAGAGGCCAAGAAAATTGCACCAGTGATTGGTCGCCAGTCTATCCAAGGGTTTCTGATTGGGGTTCTTCCGGGAGCTGGCGCAACAATCGCCTCCTTCCTCGGCTATGCAGTGGAACGCAACATCGCGCCGAAAGAAGAACAGGCTGAGTTTGGCAAGGGATCTGTCAAAGGCCTCGCAGCTCCAGAATCTGCGAACAATGCGGCATGTACTGGTTCCTTCGTTCCCCTGTTGACCCTTGGCATTCCGGGATCCGGGACAACGGCGATCCTGCTCGGTGCCCTGATCGCTTTGAACGTTTCACCGGGGCCACGCCTGATGATCGATCAGCCAGAGATTTTCTGGTCCGTGATCATCTCCATGTATGTGGGCAATGTGATCCTGCTGATCCTGAACCTGCCGCTCATCCCTTACATCGCCAAAGTGCTGGCTGTGCCGCGCAACTACCTCATTCCGTTCATTCTGTTCTTCACCCTCATGGGTGCCTATATTGGACAAAACAATGCAACGGAACTGCTGATGCTCGTGGGCTTTGGTGTATGTGCAACGCTCCTGCGCTTTGCCAACTATCCGCTCGCGCCACTGCTGATTGGGTTCATTCTGGGCAGCATGCTGGAAGATAATTTCTCCCGGTCTATGCAGCTATATGATGGGATTAGCTTTATCATGGAACGCCCGATGACCATGGGCTTGCTGGCTCTGGCTGCTATTCTGGTCGTTTTGCCAACCATCCGTGCACGTCGTGTGCGCAAGCAGGAATTGGAAGCCGCTGAAAGTGACTGATCAAACCGCAGCTGGGAAACTGAGTTTTGGTAGTTGAGAAGAAAGACTGGTTCAATCTATCCATAACGTTTGCCATTGCAGGCGCAGGGGCTGGTCTTTTTTCCTTCCTCGGATTCCCGGCAGCCCCCCTCACCGGCTCAGCTCTTGCCGTCTCGCTCGGTGGCTTGCTGGGTGCTCCCGTCATCGTTCCGCTCTGGCTGCGCACGCTCTGCTTTATTGTGCTGGGTACGAGCATTGGTTCTGGTGTTACACCCGCTGTTATCGATGCCGCTATCACGTGGCCTGCGAGTTTCTTAGCGTTGGGGATCAGTCTTATCCTGAGTATGCTGATCAGCCGTGCGATTTTGGTACGGTTTTTCGGGTTCGATGCCTATAACGCTTCACTCGCCTCCTCTCCGGGGCACTTGAGCTACATCCTCAGCATGGCGGCAGATAGCAAAGCGGACGTCACCCGCATCGGGCTTGCACAAAGCACGCGGGTCTTGTTCCTCACCATCTGCGTTCCGCTGTTTGTCTCGCTGCTTTTTGAGGAAACAGGCGCTTCCTTCCTGCCCGCACAAAACATCAGTCTACTCTCAGCCGTCTATTTGTTGCTCGGGGCAGCTGTTGTTGGAACTATCTTCCTGAAGATGAAACTCCCCGCCGCCTACCTGCTCGGTGGGATGCTTGTGTCTTCTCTGGGGCACGTGAGTGCACTCACACCCGGCAAGATGCCGGATTGGGCCACGCTCGGCTCGTTTCTGGTGATGGGGGCTTTGATTGGCACTCGCTTTAAGGGCGTCAGTCTTGACCTTTTCGCTAAAGCCGTAGGCGCGGGTGTTGTTGTTACGCTCATTACGGTTGGCATGGCAATCCTTGGAGTTGTGTTGGTGATGCCGCTGGTTGGCCTGGACCCAAGCCTGTTGTTCGTCGCCTTCGCTCCGGGCGGAGTAGAGGCCATGGCTGCTATCGCTGTGCAAAGTGGTCTCGACCCCACCTTCGTCGCCGCCCACCACGTCTTCCGCCTGCTTCTGCTGACCTTTGTTGTGCCTTTGATGTTGAGACACTCAAAGACCGCACTCCCCGTAAAAGAGCAGCCGTGAATCTGCGTAGTATATGAGCTGAAAAGTGCATTACGAATAGGTTAGGCGGAAGTATTTTCCTTAAATTCGATCAAAGCTCAAAAATTTCCCTTATTCATGAAGGTATATCAGTTGGCTCAAGAGATTAATTCTCAAGGCAATCTGATAGCCTCGCGGAATAAAAATATTCCAATGAAACCGACGGGGAGTTTAATGAGCGCAGCTTCACTGGATACTTTGGGTACGCTGGAAAGCCGAGTGCGATGGCTTGCCTCCTGGACCATTCACTATGCCAACCATCTCCGCGGTTCTGACGTTGGCGATGTGAAAGTTGGCGGCCATCAGGCGTCTTGTGCATCTATCAGCACCATCATGACTGCGCTCTATTTCCATAGTTTGAGCCCGCAAGACCGGGTGGCGGTGAAGCCTCATGCCGGGCCTATCTTCCACGCGATCCAGTATCTGGCCGGGAACCAGTCGCTGGAGAAGCTGCAGCACTTTCGTGGGTTCCATGGTGCTCAATCCTATCCATCTCGTACCAAGGATGTTGATGATGTTGACTTCTCAACCGGCTCCGTTGGCCTTGGGGTCGCGCAGACGCTGTTTTCATCACTGGTGCAAGACTATGTGAAAGCGCATGGCGGGCTTAACAAATCGCCGGAAGGTCGTATGATCTCGCTGGTTGGCGATGCAGAGATGGATGAGGGCAACATCTATGAGGCATTGCTGGAGGGCTGGAAACATGGCCTGCGCAATTGCTGGTGGATCGTGGATTATAATCGCCAGTCATTGGATGCAGTGATCCGCGAAGGCCTTTGGGAGAAGTTTGAGAGCATCTTCCGCAATTTCGGCTGGGAAGTCGTCACGCTCAAATATGGAAGCCTACAGGAAGACGCCTTCAAAGAACCAGGTGGCAGCAAACTGCGCGATTGGATCGATCTGTGCCCCAATCAGCTTTACTGCGCCCTGGCCTATCAAGGCGGGGCAGCATGGCGTAAGCGGCTGCTGGATGATTTGGGAGATCAGGGCGAGGTCAACGAGCTGATCAATCGGCGCAGTGATGCTGAGCTGTCCAAGCTCATGTGCAATCTGGGTGGTCATGATTTGCCGTCACTGATTGAGGCATTTGAGAGTGCCAAGACCCATGATTGCCCTGTCTTGTTCCTGTGCTACACCGTGAAAGGCTTTGGCTTGCCGCTGGCAGGGCACAAAGATAATCATGCAGGCCTGATGACCTCTAAGCAGATGGAAGAATACCGTAAGCTGGAAGGCATTCGCGAAGGGCATGAGTGGGACAAGTGGGAAAGCACATCTGACCCGCACAACCTTCAGACTTTCGTTACCGAAGCACCGTTCTTCTCAAAAGGCAGCCGTCGCTATTCTGCGAAAACGGTGCCTGTACCGGCAAAATTGCCGGCACCCAATGCAGCAGAGAAGATGCTTTCCACGCAGATGGGGTTCGGTCAAATTCTGCATGAAATTTCCAAGCAGGATGAAGAGCTTGCCAAACATATTGTGACGACCGCGCCAGACGTGACGGTCTCCACCAATCTTGGCCCATGGGTCAACCAACGTGGATTGTTTGCCAAGGAAGAACTGGCGGATACATTTAAAGCAGAACGGATACCATCCACCTTCAAATGGGCATTTTCTCCGCAAGGCCAACACATTGAGCTGGGCATTGCAGAATCCAACCTGTTCCTCCTCCTTTCTGCACTTGGGTTGTCTCACAGCATCAACGGTCAGCGCTTGCTGCCCATTGGCACAGTTTATGATCCGTTCATTCTTCGTGCGGCTGACCAGCTCAACTACGCTTGTTATCAGGATGCCCGCTTCATGTTGGTGGCAACACCATCCGGTGTGACATTGGCACCGGAAGGTGGGGCCCACCAGTCCATCAGCACACCGTTGATTGGTATGGCTCAGGACGGGCTTGCCGCGTTTGAGCCTGCCTTCGTAGATGAGCTGGCAACCATCATGCGCTTTGGATTTGATTACATGCAGCGCGATGGTGAAGGCGATCCTGATGAGCGCACATGGTTGCGGGACCAGACAGGAGGTTCCATCTACCTGCGCCTGTCCACCCGTCCACTGGAGCAGCCTCAACGGACGATCTCACCTGAAGACGAACAGGACATTGTCGATGGCGCCTATTGGCTGCGCAAACCGGGACCAAATGCGGAAGTTGTGATCGCTTACACCGGTGCCGTCGCACCGGAGGCAATCAACGCTGTTGGGATGATGGCGGAAGACCGCCGTGATGTTGGTCTGTTGGCGATCACGTCTGCTGACCGCCTCAATGCAGGGTGGACAGCTGCACAGCGCGCTCGGGACCGTGGGGCAATGCATGCTCGCAGCCACATTGAGCGCTTGTTTGATGATGTGCCGGACAACTGTTCGCTCATTACAGTACTGGATGGTCACCCTGCGACCCTTGCATGGCTTGGTGCGGTGAAAGGCAACACAATCCGCACTCTTGGCGTAGAGCATTTTGGTCAGACTGGCACCATTGCCGATCTTTATGCTCATTATGGCATCGACACCCAATCCATTTTGCGGGCGGCTGAAACGATTTCGACAGGTGGCAAGATTCGCTACATCAAGGCGAGCTAGACTTGCAGGCGGAAGCGGTGTGTGGTGCATTGCTTCTGCCGTTCTAACTGTTCAGTTTCGTTCTTACTGACCTCATGCCTGCTGCAAGGACTTCGCCGTGACCTCAAACCTTTCCCAGTACACGCTTGGCTATGACATCCCTGCCCTACCGGGAATGAAGCTGGATGACGTGCAAACGCCTGCTTTGATTGTTGATCTTGATGCCTTTGATCATAACCTGCTGAAAATGCGTGATGAGATTGCCAAGTATGGTGTTCGCCATCGCGCTCACTGCAAAATGCATAAGTCTGCTGAAGTTGCAAAACTACAGATAGAGCGAGGCAATGCTTGCGGCGTGTGCTGCCAAAAGGTGAGCGAAGCAGAGGCTCTGGCGAGAGCTGGCCTCACGGACATTATGGTGTCCAACGAGGTGTGTGATCCATACAAGATTGATCGTTTGGCACAACTTCCCAAGCTTGGTGCACGTATCCTAGTCTGCACGGACAATCTGGCTAATATTGCAGATCTCTCGCAAGCCGCAGTCAAACACGCAACACAGCTGGAAGTTCTGGTGGAACTGGATTGCGGAGGTGCCCGGTGCGGTGTGGCAGATAGTGCTGCTGTGTTGGAGTTGGCAACTGCAATCATCGCAGCCGCCAACTTACGGTTTGCGGGCATTCAGTCTTATCAGGGTGCTGCGCAACATGCCTACAATTACGCTGATCGAAAAGCGCTGCTGGATACGGCAATCACGATCACCAAGGATGCTGTAGACCTGCTGGAAAGCAAAGAGATCCACTGTGATATCGTTGGCGGTGCAGGGACAGGCTCATATCCGTTTGAAGCCGCATCCGGTGTGTTCAACGAGTTGCAATGCGGGTCCTATCTCTTCATGGATGCGGACTACCGCAAAGTGAAAGACAAAGATGGCAAGCACTTACCTACTTTTGAGCATGCCCTGTTCCTGCTGACTTCGATCATGTCCACTGACATAGATGGGCAAGCCGTTTGCGATGCAGGGCTGAAGGCACACAGCATCGATTCCGGGCCGCCGACTGTGTATGAGCGACCTGACCTGCAAAGCCTTGATTACTCCGATGAGCATGGCGTCCTGAAGGATCCGCAAAACTCGTTGAAGATTAACGACAAGATCAAGCTCGTTCCAGGGCACTGTGATCCGACCTGTAACCTGCATGACTGGTATGTAGGTGTACGTGACGGTGTCGTGGAAACGCTTTGGCAGGTGACAGCCCGCGGTAAGTTTTACTAGGTGTACAGAACCTTGGTTTGACAGCAACACCCATCCTCTGTAGGTTGCGCGGCAAGGGATCAGGCCCCTGCCGCTCGCAGAGCAATGCTCATGGTGAAGCCTGAAACAAAAGATGCGATTTCAGCCCAGACAAGCGGGTTGGTGGCAATGCGAGCTCCATCAAGTTGATCCCGCATAGTTTGAGGCTATGAAATGAACGGATCTCTTCCTTCCCTTTCCGCGTTAAAAACGCAAGCGAAGCAATTGCGTGCTGCGCTGGAAAAACGCGGCGAAACTATTTCGCACTCCCAGACACTGGAGCTTATTGCTCGCCAACAAGGCTATAAGGACTGGAACACCCTTTATGCTGCTGTTGGCAATCGTCCACCTGTGTCGTTTCTGCGGCCCGGTGACAGGGTTGCCGGCAAGTATCTTGGACGTCGGTTTGCTGCCGAGGTTCTTGGTGTTCAAAGCTCCGTCGCGGCCCACCGGGTGCGGCTGACATTGCACTTTGATGAGCCGGTTGATGTGGTGAGTTTCAAAAGCTTTTCTGCGTACCGTCAACGAGTGACTTGCACGGTAAATGCGGATGGCATGACCAGTGAAAAGACCTCTGATGGTGAACCGCACATGGTTCTAACAGGGCTCTGATCTTACCTCACAAAAGAACCGGGAGACGTGACACCTCGCGGTTTGCCAATGGACACAACCACCCTGTGCATCAATGCGATCTCAACCGCAAAATGCATGGTGAGGTGAAACTGTTGCTTGAACATCCATGCTCAATTAAACTATACTGTGATACTCATGTTTAATTTACTGACGATGCGACACAATCGCCAGATGCACGAAAGAGGCGCTAGCCATGGATGTTGGGGCAAATGATGTTTACCTGGAACGCCAACCGGAACGACTGGTTCTGGAAGGTTATCGCCGTTGGTCCGCCGGCTTTGAAACAGGTTCTATCACGCCTTGGGAAATGGCTTGGGACTTGTACAACGAAGCGCTTGGACATCAGGATGCCGGAGTAGCGCTCGCCAGTCTGTCTCAATACGTGCGTACACTCAAGCGCTGCGCAGCCTGTCCGCTCCGCTCCTACCCTTATGATTCTCAGCACCTTTGTGTCGAAGAATGCCTGACCATGGGCCTGATTGCGGGCTTGCAACATGATGTCGACACCGTTGAGCTGTGCCTGCAGCACATTACCTGTCCGCAAAGATGCGAAGAAGTAGAACAGGCCGCTGCGAACTTTGCCGAGACCCTCAAATCCCTCGGTCAGGTCATGCTGCCTGTACCGTCTCATGTGCTGACTGATATTTTGAAAAAGAGCTCAGGCGGAAGCATGCATTAGGCTTGAACTAAAAAGCGCTTCTTAAAATATTTTGCGGCTCGTGTTTGTGAGCTGAAGCCTTCAGATTAATTTCATTATCAATTGCAATGGACGAGTCTGCGCCCGTGCAGGCCAATCTTTTCTATAATTCCCTCCAAATCAGCCGCTTCCTACCACATTAATATACCCGCCGCAGCTCTCTGATATCTCACAGATTTCCCTCTGGGTGCACTGCGATAAATCAGTGGTTGTACACAGTAGGTATTTACAAGCGCAGATTCCTGTTTCTAAAATTGGTCTGACGTCTGATGGCAGACGAAATCAAATAGACATCTGTGCGGAGCCTAATGTGCCAAGCCCATCCAATAATAAAATTCGGCCAATCAAGACCGAGGACAGAAGCGACGCAATTCTGCAATCGCTGACAGATTTCATCGTGGAGGAAGGCTTGCAGCCCGGTGACAGATTGCCCACGGAACGAGAGCTGATGAACGGCCTGAAGGTTGGCCGCTCGTCCATTCGTGAGGTGATCCGCCATTTGCAAGCGTTGGGGATCGTGGAGATCCGCCGTGGGTCAGGGACATATCTAAAGCGCCCGCTCTCCGAGAAAACCGTTTACCTGCCGCTGTCCATTGCAACCAAGCGTGATGGCCTGTTGCAAACGCTGGAAGTGCGCCGGGCGCTTGAAGTTGAAGCCTCTATTCTGGCAGCCAAGCGGGCAACGCCGGAAGAGATTGACGAGATGCGCACCAAGTTAGAGCACATGGAGTCGGTCCATCACCTTAATGGGACAGCTGGCCCGGAAGACCTTGAGTTTCACCTGTCTATTTACCGTGCTGCAGGCAATCCGCTGTTTGAGCAGTTGTTGCAGCAGATGCGGGAATCTTTTGAGAGCTTTTTTGATATGCCGTTCGACCGCAAAGATTTTGCCGGACGGTCTTTTCCATTTCACCGACAATTATTTGACGCCGTTGCCGCTGGAGACACGGAGATGGCCCGCAAACATACCTTGGAAATTTTGAGCGTGGTTGAAGAAGATATTGTGCAAATGGCACAGGAAACGGACGCAGTATGATCGACCTGTGGGGGGAGGACACAGCAACAATCGTGGCGCATGATGAAACATCCTTTGCGGATGCAGTCGTGCCACCTATTTTTCAAAACTCGCTTTTCACGTTCTCTTCCTATCAGGAGATGTGTGAAACCTTCGCGGGCAAGATCAACCGCCCGGTTTATACGCGCGGCATTAATCCAACCGTCCGTGCGTTTGAGGAGAAGATTGCCAAGCTGGAGGGCGCTGAAGATGCACTCGCGCTTTCCAGTGGTATGGCCGCTATTTCATCAGCCATCCTGTCTGTGGTGAAACCCGGTGACCGGATCTTGTCCGTCAAACATGTTTATCCAGATACTTTCCGTTTCTTTGAAATCTTCCTGCGCAAGTTTGGTGTGAGCGTTGATTACATCGATGGCGGCAATCTGGCGACGGTTGAAGCTGCCTTGCCCGGGCATGCTCTGTTTTATCTGGAAAGCCCGACCAGCTGGATCATGGAGGCCCATGATGTGAAAGCGTTGTGCGCACGGGCCCAGGAAGCCGGTGTCGCAACGATCATTGACAACAGCTGGGCTTCACCCATCTTCCAGAATCCGATCAAACTGGACTGCGATATTGTGGTCCATTCTGCATCCAAGTACATCAGTGGCCACAGTGATGTGGTTGCGGGGGTGATCGCCACGTCTGCTGCGCGTGTGGCGCAAATTCGCGGGGAAGTGACCCAGTATCTGGGCGGCAAGATCGCACCGTTTGAGGCGTGGTTGTTGTTGCGCGGCCTGCGGACACTGCCAATCCGTATGAAAGCCCATGAGCAGGCTGGGATGGAGATTGCCAAGCGACTGGCTGAACATCCTCGCGTGAAAACTGTTTTTCATCCGGCGTTCCAGAATAAGGCCCATCCTGGCCTGCGTGGAACCTCCGGTCTCTTTTCAATTGAACTGGCAGACAATGTCAGCGTCGAAGCACTGTGTAATCACCTGAAAATTTTCAAAATGGGTGTGAGTTGGGGCGGGCATGAAAGCCTGATTTGCCCTGCGCAGGCCTCTCTCATTCAATCGGGAGGACCAAACTCAACCGCATTCTTTGGCGTGTCACCGCACGTCGTTCGCCTGAATGTTGGCCTTGAAGACCCTGAGGATCTCTGGGGGGACCTCGAAGAAGCGTTAGGGGCAGCATCAGAATAACATTGCTAGAGGAGAGGCAATTATGAGTTTGAAGAAATTATTGGCCGCAAGTCTTGTGGCAACAGCTATTGCAGGTCCGACAGCTGCTGAAACCAATCTTCGACTGGTGGAGGTGATCACAAGCCCGGAACGTACCAAGGTTTTGCAGAGTATCGTTTCGCAGTTTGAAGCGGAAAACCCGGGCACCAATGTCGAAATCATCTCGTTGCCTTGGGGACAGGCTTTCGAGAAGTTCGCGACCATGGTTTCTGCTGGTCAGACGCCGGATGTGGTTGAAATGCCAGACACATGGGCCGCGCTTTATGCCAATAACGGCGCTTTGGAAAGCCTTGAGCCCTACCTGAAGAGCTGGGATGGCACCGACAAGCTGAATGCCCGCACCATTGAGATGGCACGCAGTGGTTCCGGTACAGCTTACATGCTGCCCTACGGTTTCTATCTGCGCGCCATGTTTTACAACAAGAAGCTCTTCAAGGAAGCGGGTGTTGAAAATCGACCTGTGACATTGGATGACTTCCGTGATGCAGCTGAAAAAGTATCGGCTCTTCCAGGCAAGTACGGCTTCTGTCTGCGCGGTGGCTCTGGCGGTTTGAATGGCTGGGCCGTGTTTGGGGCAACAGCAGCTGGCACAGATCAGTTCTTCGATGAGGAAGGCAACAGCATCATGTCCACGGATGCGTGGATCAAGGGTGCACAGTTCATGGTGGACCTCTATCAAGATGGTCTTGCACCAAAAGACAGCCTGAACTGGGGCTTCAACGAGATCGTGGCAGGCTTCTACTCCGGCACATGTGCCATGCTTGATCAGGATCCGGATGCACTCATTGGCATTTCGCAGCGCATGGACCCGAATGATTTCGGTGTGACCACCATGCCAAAAGGTCCAAATGGCAAGGCCTACCCAACCATCGGGTATGCGGGCTGGTCCATGTTTGCTGACAGCGAAGACAAAGACGCCTCCTGGAAGCTGATTGCGAAGCTTCAAAGCCGTGATGCGAACCTTGAGTGGTCCAAGCGTGTGGGAACTCTGCCGATCTACAAAGATGCAGAAAGTGATCCACACTACAACACGCCGCAGTTTGCTGGCTGGTTCGAAGAGCTGTCCGATCCGGACGTCCACCCGCTGACAATGCCAACACACCTTGAAGAATTTGCGTTCTTCAAAGATTCCATCTCCATCCGCACCAGTCAGGAGGCTCTGCTGGGTCGCAAGTCTGCGGAAGAGCTTGGCAAGGAGTGGGGGGATTACCTCACAACAGCACAGAAAAAGTGGCTGGCTAAACAGTGATGACAGCTGCCACAGACCTTGGAACACACCCTGCCAGTCGGCAGGGTGTGACTTCCCGCAGATTCCTATCCCGATTTGAGCCTTACTTTTACGCAGCCCCTGCCATTGTGCTGTTGGTGACTGTGATGATGGTGCCGCTGGTGGTTGGCCTGACCTACACAGTCAGAGATATCCGCATCCTCAACCCGTTCAGCGGTGGTTATGTGGGCTTTGCGCATTTTGAGGCGATCTGGCACGACCAGAACTTCCATAACGCCCTTTACAATACCTTCTGGTGGACAGTCAGCTCACTGTTCTTTCAATTCTTTCTGGGGTTAACCCTCGCTCTGCTGCTCAACCGCACTTTTCCGGGACGGCGTATCATCCAGTCGCTTGTTTTTCTGCCATGGGCGGTGCCTGCATTCCTGTCTGGCCTCAACTGGGCATGGATGTTCAATCCGGTCATCAGCCCCCTGCCCCAATGGCTGTTTACGCTTGGTATTCTGAGCGAACCAACCAATATTCTGTCAGATCCTGACCTCGCCATGTGGGGACCGATCATTGCCAACATCTGGTTCGGTATCCCGTTTTTTGCGATCACTTTGCTGGCTGCGCTTCAATCCATTCCAGGTGAGATTTACGAGGCAGCATCCATCGATGGCGCGAGCCGCAAGCAACAGTTTGTCAGTATCACGCTGCCGTTTCTGGCGCCGACCATCGCGATTACGCTGATGCTGCGCACCATCTGGATCGCCAACTTTGCGGATCTCATTATCGTCATGACCAATGGCGGACCGGCAGATTCAACGCAGATCGTCTCCAGTTACATCTTCACGCAGGCTTTCCGCCGTCTGGACTTTGGCTATGCCTCCGCAATTGCGGCTGTGCTGCTGGTTCTGTTGATGGCCTATGCCGTCTCCATCATCTTCATCAGACGCAGTCTGCTGCGCGAAACCTGAGGCTCTGTTATGGCATACTATGCAAAATCAAAGGGCCAACGGGTGGTGGACTGGAGTGTCCATTACGGCCTGCTCGCCTGCTATCTGTTCTTTGCGCTGTTTCCGCTTTTTTGGCTGTTCAAGGTCGCGGTGACACCGACTAAATTGCTTTACTCAGAGGGCATCCGTATGTGGCCCTCAGAAATGACGTGGACCAACTTCACGCAGGTGATGACAGATACGGACTTTCCGCAGTTCTTTATCAACTCGGCTATCGTGTCAGGCTCAACCGCTTTCATTTCCACGCTGATTGCAGCGGCGGCAGGCTATTCATTCTCACGGTTTCATTATCGCGGTAAGGCAGTCATCATCGTGCTGATGCTGGTCACACAGATGTTCCCGCTGGTCATGCTGATTGCACCGATCTTCCGCATTCTCACGCCGCTGGGGCTGACGGACAGTCTGCTTGGACTTGTGGTGGTCTACACGGCCTTCAACGTTCCGTTTGCGACCTTTCTGATGCAGTCGTTTTTTGATGGCATTCCCAAAGACCTTGAAGAAGCAGCCATGATTGACGGCAATACCCGCTTTGGGGCGCTGGTGAAGATCATCTTCCCGCTCACCCTGCCGGGCATTGCAGCCACGCTTGGCTTTGTGTTCACCGCAGCGTGGAGCGAGCTGCTCTTTGCGCTCATGCTGGTCAGCAGTCCGGATGCAGTCACCTTTCCGGTTGGCTTGCTCACGTTCGTCTCCAAGTTCTCTGTCGATTTTGGGCAGATGATGGCAGCAGGCTTCCTGGCACTCATTCCAGCGGCAATCTTCTTCTTCCTCATCCAGCGTTATCTGGTGCAGGGTCTTACCGCCGGTGCGGTCAAAGGATAACGAGGTACCCTATGGCTTCTATTCAAATCACCGAGTCAACCAAATCCTACGGAAACACCGCTGTTTTGCACGGTATTGACCTGAACATTCAGAATGGTGAGTTCATTGTGCTGGTTGGTCCGTCAGGCTGTGGCAAATCCACCTTGCTGCGTATGATTGCGGGGCTGGAGGAAGTAACATCGGGCTCAATCTCGATCAACGAGCGGATCATCAATGATTTGCCGCCGCGAGACAGGGATATCGCAATGGTGTTCCAGTCTTATGCGCTCTATCCGCATATGAGTGTGGAGGAAAACATCAGCTATGCGATGACCCTTCGCAAATCACCGAAGGAGAAGATCGCCAGTGCGGTTAATGGGGTCTCCAGCATTCTGGGTCTGAACGGTCTTCTGGAGCGGCGTCCCAAAGCGCTCTCTGGCGGTCAACGTCAGCGCGTTGCTATGGGGCGGGCGATTGTGCGTGACCCGCAAGCGTTTTTATTCGATGAGCCGCTTTCCAATCTGGATGCGCGCCTTCGCGAGCAAATGCGCTCGGAAATCCGCAAGCTGCATCGCAAGCTCAATGCCACGTCTATTTATGTGACACACGATCAGATTGAAGCCATGACCATGGCCGACAGAATCGTCGCCATGCATGATGGATATATTCAGCAGGTTGGCACGCCGCTGGAAATCTACGACAAGCCAGCCTTAAAATCTTCACACTCGACCGGCCTGATATCGCTGAAGGCACGCAGGTTCACGTGTCTTACATTAAAGAAAAGCTGCATATGTTTAATGCTCGGACAGAAATGCGGCTGGAGTCTCCTGTATAAGTTCCCCTGAACTGGTTCGTTGCTGCGGCAACGAACCGTTTTTCTGGACTCAGGGTTTCCACGTTCTTCTGGGGCAACCTAAACTGGTATAAATACTGCCTGATATATGTACCGCAGAAGGAATTCCTCTGAATGCCCTCGATCAGTCTGGCCGTCGTTGGTTTGGGAATGGCCGCAAAACCACATCTGGAAGCGCTTGACCTGCTGAGAAATCACATTGAAGTCGCAGGTCTTTATACCCGAACAAAAGCCAGGGCAGAGGCTGTCTCTCAGCAATACGGCTGGCCATGCTTTGACAGCCCCGAGCAGATTGCCGGTGATCCGGAGATTGACGCGGTCCTTCTGCTGACCCCGCCCGATCAACGCCACGAACTGGTTGAGCTTTTCTCCGGTGCAGGCAAACACATCCTGACAGAAAAACCGCTGGAACGGACCTATGATGCTGCGGCTGAACTGGTTGAGCTCTGCGACTATGCTGGCGTCAAATACGGTGTCGTGTTTCAACACCGCTTCCGCGAAGGTGCAAAGCAGCTGAGGACGTTGCTTTCAGAGGGGGCTTTGGGCGATATCCATCTGGTACGGGCGAACATCCCGTGGTGGCGGGATCAGGCCTATTATGATCAGTCAGGCCGTGGAACATATGCGCGGGACGGTGGAGGCGTGTTGATCACGCAAGCCATTCATGTGCTGGATCTGATGCTGAGCCTGACCGGCCCGGCAAAATCCGTGCAGGCGATGTGTGCAACCACCACGGCACATAAGATGGAGGCTGAAGACTTCGCCACGGCTGGTATTGAGTTTCACAGCGGGGCTGTGGGGTCCATCATGGCGACCACAGCTACCTTTCCCGATGCAAAAGAAACGCTGGTACTGGATGGTTCAAAGGCCTCTGCCCATCTGGAGGGCAGCAAGCTGACGGTGACGTATCGCGACGGGTCTATCGATGTGTTTGGTGAACGCAGCGGGACGAAGGATGGAACGGGCGGCGGGGCTAACCCAATGGCGTTTCCATCTGACTGGCACCGGGATCTTATTGACGATTTCGCCCTCAGCATCATTGAACACCGCGACCCGAAAGTAACCGGTCATGATGCGCTGATGGTGCATGCGCTCATTGAGGCGATTGAGAGCTCTTCCCGCACTGGATCAAAGGTTGATGTGCGTGAGGCGGAGCTGTCGAAGGCCTATATCTGACAGGTGGCTCACTGCCCAAAACTCTGCAGATAAAAAATGAGCAGGAGGCCGGACGAGGGCTCTCCTGCTCGGGTATTAGGCATCATCCGTGGGAGGTTTTAGCCTAAATTCTTTCGCGGTTTGATCAGACCTTGGCCCGCTTGCGCTGGCGATACTGATCCGCAACCACTGCAGCTACAATGATACCACCTTTCACGATGTCCTGGATGTAAGCATCAATACCAAGGAACGTGAAACCACTCATCATTGTACCCAGAATAATGGTTCCGATGACGGTGCCTGTGATGCGACCAACGCCGCCTGCAAGACTTGTTCCGCCAATAACAGCTGCAGCGATGGCGTCAAGCTCATATGCAAGGCCCATACCTCCCTGTCCACTGCCAGCTCGGGCTGCGGCAACCACACCGCCTAGACCAGCCAGCAAACCAGCAAGGGTGTACACTTTGATCAGGTGACGACCAACGTTGATGCCGGAGACTTTTGCCGCCTGAACATTTGCACCTGTTGCATAGGTGAATTTGCCGTAACGGGTGAAACGCAGGGCAATGTGGAAGATAAACGCGGCCATCAGGAAGATGATCACCGGAATGGTGCCGGAACCCAGCCACATGTACTCTTCAGAAAGCAAGCTGATCGGCTGACCCTTGGTGTAGTAACGTGCCAGACCGCGCGCTGTTACCATCATGCCCAGAGTTGCGATAAACGGAGGGATGGCCGTGTAGGCTATCAACGACCCGTTTATGAACCCGGCTAAGGCCCCGACGGCGATACCAGCCAATACTGGTACGAGGAACGGCATGTCCGTGAACATTGGAAAGACGGCCCGGGTATAGTCAGAGGTTTGCGCAAAACTGGCGGCCACCATGGCCGAAAGCGCAAGCACTGAGCCTGAGGACAGGTCAATACCGCCGGTGATGATCACCTGCGTCACGCCAATGGCCAGAAGGCCGATGATGGAAACCTGCAGAACCATAATCAGCAGGCGCTGTGGGTTAAACAGGAAGGTGTCGCCCTTCACAATCCAGCCCAGAATTTCAAAAAAGACTGCAATGCCGATCAATACGAGGAAGATGTTAGCCTCTACCGGCAGTTTTCGAGCTGGAGCATTTGTCTCAGCTACATCAGTTGCATTTGCCATCTGGCAAGTCCTTTCAATCTCTGCGTCGGGCGCTTAAAGCTGCCGCGCATGAAAAATCTTAGTTGGAAGCAAGGCGCATAACGCTGACCTGATCTGCTTCAGCTCGATCCAGAATTCCGGTGACATGTCCCTCATGCATCACCATCACGCGGTCACTCATGCCCAGCACCTCCGGCATCTCGGAGGAGATCATGAGAACAGCAACGCCCTCACCGGCCAGTTTGGTAATGAGCTTATGGATTTCAGCCTTGGCGCCCACGTCGATGCCGCGGGTTGGCTCATCCAGAATGAGGATGCGAGGTTTGGTCAGCAGCCAGCGACCGATCAGAACCTTCTGCTGGTTGCCCCCAGACAGGTTCTCGATGCGCTCGTTCATGCCCGGTGTTTTAACGCGAAGGGCTTCGCTCATTTCCGTGCACAGCTTGGAGACAGCGCTTTCGGCCACAAACCCGGCTTTCACATGATCCTGACTGAGAAGCGCGATCTGCATGTTCTCCTGAATGTCGAGCATCATGAACAGACCGGTGTCCTTGCGGTCCTCGGTCAGCAACGCCATACCGTGACCCATGGCCTCTGCTGGCGTTTTGATCTCAACCGTCTCGCCGAACACGCTGATGCTGCCCCCCGTTGCCGGGGTCACGCCGTAGATGGTCTCTGCCACGTTGGTGCGACCTGAGCCCACCAGACCTGCAACGCCGAGAATTTCACCTGCACGCAGATCGAAGTTCACGTTCTCGAACACGCCTGATCAGTCCAAAGGTGATCGGTATCCATAAAAAACCTCCCTGCTCAAATGTAAAAAGGCCACGCCAATGGCCTAAGCAGGGAGGTCTCTTACTGAAAATGTAGAACTCTTCCAGTCCTCCACCGGTGGTGGAGGTTTATTTTGCTTACAACAAAAGGCAGCTTAGAATATCTAAGCTGCCTCTCAATTTTCAAAATTTTGAAGTGTGTTAGCCGACTTTCGCAACCGCGGTCAGGAAGTCATCAACTTCTCTGCCAAGCGCACGCGTACTTTCAGTCACCTCTGTAGAGGCTGTCAGCACACGTGAGGACGCAGTGTTGGTTTCACTCACAGCATCAGAGACCAGCGTCATATTCTCGTTTACGCTGGATGTTCCCACAGCAGCTTCCTGCACGTTGCGGCTGATCTCAGTTGTCGCGGCCCCCTGCTGCTCAACAGCCGTCGCAATTGCAGAGGTAAATGCGGTAACCTCATCCATTGTATGCGAGATGCCCTCGATGGAGGTTACAGCATCTGTCGTGGAGTTCTGAATCGCAGAGACCTGGGAACTAATTTCCTCTGTGGCCTTGGACGTCTGGTTGGCAAGTTCCTTCACCTCAGCCGCAACGACTGCGAATCCCTTACCGGCTTCTCCAGCACGCGCTGCTTCAATGGTCGCATTCAAAGCCAGCAAGTTGGTCTGCTCGGCGATTGCCTGAATCAGCCCGACAACCTCACCAATCTTGACTGTGGCATCGGCCAGCTCATTGATGCGGTCGTTGGAAACGTGCGCACTCTCAGTTGCTTTGGCAACAACGGAGGTTGTCGCGCTCACCTGACGTGCAATTTCCTCAATGGAACTGCTCAGCTCTTCAGCTGCGGCAGAAACCATCTGCACGTTGTTTGCAGCATCAGTTGAAGAGGCCGCTGCCCGTTCTGTCTGATCAGAAGTTCCACGAGCAAGATCTGCCATCACGCTGGCAGTCTCACCCATCTCACCCATGCTGTCATTCACAGAGGTCAGCAAGTTCGCAGCTGTGTTTCTGAAGTCAGAGATCAACTGCTCAATTTCGCGCTGCTTTTCAGCATCCTTTTCAGCAACATGTGTCTGTTCTTCGCGTAAACGCGCACGTTCAAGAGCATTGTCGCGGAAGACCTGAACTGTACGGCTCATGTCGCCAATTTCGTCTTTACGCTTTACACCGGCGATCTCAACATCAGTATCGCCATCTGCCAGACGCTCCATGATGCCGGTCAGACGTTTGGTAGGACGAGTGATGGCAAGAGACAGACCCAGTGCAATCAACGCACCAAGTGCAAGACCAACAGCAACGGTCGTCGCAATCAGATTGGTTGCAAGATCACCAGCCGCGCTCGCATGTTCAGCTTCAAGTGCAGCAATGTCAATGATCTGGCCCTGAACCGTTTCAGACTGCTCAGTGAGCTTTGTAACAAGGCTGGCAAGTTCTTTCTTACCATTTGCCATTGAGCCAAAACCAGAACGGATCGCAGCGATTTCTTTGATGGCATCTTTAGATGCCTTCACACCACCCTCGATGTCTTTCACACCCGTTTTAAACTCGCGGCCTGCTGCGCCAAGCTGATCAATCTCCTTGGAGACTTCCTCAGACTTCACACCAGAACCTGCACGCAGGAAGGAAAGAGAAGACGAGCTCACAGCCAGTGTCTGACGTGTGACGTTGGAAACTGAGGCCAGTGCAGCATCAACCTGCTCCTTACGGTCAACAGCTTCAGCCTGCTTCCTGTTCGCGTCATCAATGGAGCGATAGGTAAAGCCGATGACCAGCTGAGCCGTTTCGCCGAGCACATCAATACTTGCAGTAATGTCCTGACGCAGCGAATACATCTCGGAGAAATCAGTGGAATCGCGCAGAGCCTTTAACTTATCAACCAGCGTGTCCGCAACACCCGCAAGGCTTTGAAGAACCTTGGCATCCAGATGAGACAACTGGATCTTCTGCAGTTTCTTGATCTCGCGACGTGCCTTTGCAGCGCTGAGCAACGTTTTGCGCAGAGCGCCTTCTTCAGAGCTTGTTGTCGCCTTCACGAAGAAGTAACGCATATTCAGCGCCTGACTCTGAATAGTCGCAACAAGGCGGCCTGCTTTGTCAGCTTCTTTCAGCTGCTCTTTGGCCAGCTTGTCCTGTTCAGTGGCTGAAGCCGCAATCTTCGAGATGTCAGTCTGAACCTTTTTGCCAATCACCTGAAGTTTAGCTACAGCAGACATCATCTTAGCAATCTGAGATTCCTGAATATCGGTCGACATGCGAACGCGGCTGAACAGGCCTTTCAGAGCCCGCACATTTTCGTGGGTCTCTTCGAAGGCGGTACCATCTTTTCCATCAACAACAACTTGCTCATGAAGAGCTTCCAGATCTGCGCCCAACAAGTTCAGCTCATCAGCAGCAGCGGTTGCATCATACTTGCTCAAGCTGCGCAGATAGGTTTCACGCGCTGAGGTCGTATCATGCAGGCCCTGCATTAAACGCATGGTTGCATTTGTCATCTCTGTTTGCTTGGTGAGCTGAGAGATAGAAAAGATTCCGATCCCACCAGCTGCAGCGGAAAGCAAGAGTACAATAATGAAGCCACCACCGATTTTCATCGACAGCTGCAAATTAGCAAATAGCTGGAGGACCCGCCTCATGACCCGATTTCTCCCGAATAGAAGTCATTGCCCATGACTTGGCGGCATCTTATGCTTGTAAATATCAACCAGTGGTTAACCCGTGGGTATCTATGACGTTAACTGAGTACTTTCTGAAAGTTTTATCATCTTATGCGTTCGTCATGTCTTTATTATAAGTACAATAAATGATTACATTTTTACCAATTAAGAATCAGCAACCTGAGATAGCAGCGCTTCAAGTGCAGTACGCAGGTTGCCAGAGAGCGCTTGAGGCCTGCGAGTCGCGCGATCTACGTACACATGCGTAAAAAATCCTTGTGCCGCAGCAGTCTCAGCGCCTTGCGCAAACAAAGCCAGTTCGTATCGCACTGAACTATTGCCCAGGTGCCCAACACTCAGCCCGATATCAATCTTTTCCGGGTAGGCAATCTCAGAGAAATACTGGCAACCGGATTCCACAACCACCCCGATTTCATCTCCCTCATGAATGTTGAGAGCATCGTTTTCGATGAGGTAGGCGTTCACAGCACTATCAAAATAACTGTAGTAGACCGCATTATTGATGTGCCCATAAACATCGTTGTCTTCCCAACGGGTCTGAACATCACTGAAGAACGCGTAATGTGCACGGGTATACGCAGCCGGTTTTTTGGGTTTGCTCATAGTCTATGGTCTCCGCTTCAATCCGTTCTCAAAGAGCCTGCTGGTAAATCTTCAAGGCACTGTCTTCATCCACCTCACGTGGATTATTCACCAGCAACCGCGTTTGCTTCATCGCTTCACTGGCTAGTTTCACAACGTCCTTCTCACCAATGCCCACTTCGCGAAGCGTTGTTTCAACACCCAGAACTTTGGAAAGCTCCGCCAACCGGTCTGCAAACACGCCGCCTCGATTATCCGCTGGAATCTCTGAAAGTTCCGGGAACATCAGAGGGGCAAGCTCAGCATAGGCCAGCGCACAGGTTGGCAGGTTGAACCGCATCACATGCGGCAGAACCAACGCATTGGAAACTCCATGAGGCACATGAAAGATTCCACCAATCGGATAAGCCAGCGCATGCACAGCTGCTACCGGAGAGTTGGCAAACGCCTGCCCTGCCAACATAGAGCCGAGCAACATATTGGAACGCGCCTCTTTATCCTGCGGCGTGTTCACGGCTTTCTCGATATTCGCACCCAGCAAACGCAAGGCTTCTTGTGCCAGCACTTTGGACACTGGGTTGTTGTTTGCAGATGTCGACGTGTAGGCCTCAATTGCATGCACCATCGCATCAATGCCAGTTGCTGCCGTGACATGCGGAGGCAGCCCAACTGTGAGGTCTGCATCCAGCAGTGCCACATCAGGCAATAAAAACGGAGATACAACGCCCTTCTTCTCAGCCTCACCCGTCGTGATGATGGAGATCGGCGTCACTTCAGACCCTGTGCCAGCCGTTGTCGGGATAAGGATCAGGGGCAATCTTTTCCCTTTAGCCATTCCAACACCGTAGATGTCAGTGAGCTGCTCTCCTCCCCCAACGAGCAATGCGACAAGCTTGGCGACATCCAGCGAGGACCCGCCGCCCAGACCGATAACACCATCCACATCAGCCTCTTTGGCCAAGTCTGTAGCTTGCAAGACGATGGCTTCTGCCGGGTCAGCAACAACATCATCAAATAGGGTGACGTTGGTTCCAGCAGCTTCCAGCTGAGCAATCACAGGTTCAACAAGACCTGCCTTCACCAGTCCTTTGTCACTCACCAGAAAAACACGCTTACCGATAGTCTTCAACGTAAGCTCATCCAGCTTTTGAACCGCACCGGGCTCACATACAACGCTGGCTGCCGTGTTAAATACAAAGCCTGTCATTTCATTCCCCCTCATTGCTCAGCTCAGGTGGTAGATTTGAACAATACAGCGAGAATGCCTCAGCCAACAAGCAAGGTCGAGCGCAATTAAAGTCGTAACTGCTTGATGGAACGCTTAGACAACTTCCTCTGAAATCACAGGTTCCACGTCAGGCGCTTTGCCGAGGTTAAGTACGGCAAACAGCCCAATCAACGCTCCACCACACATAATAGCACCGCCCGCAAAGAAGGGCATGGATATGAACCACTGCTCTGCCAAAAAGGCGCCGATCGGAATCGCAATCAACGTGAGCCCCGATTGCAGCATCTCCCCAACGGAAGTGATACGCCCCAGCAAATGCTCAGGCGTCTGCTTTACAATGATCGCCCCAAATGGCACCGTGATAAAGCTGGTGAAGGCGCCGGCAACGAACCAGAGAGCCATCTGTTCCTGCATCCCAAAAGGCACTGAACTAAACGGAACCCAGCCCACGACTATGGTGAGAGCGCCCCCGAAGAAAGAGCCAATCACCATCAGAAGGTGCAAGTTGACACGATCGCCGATCTTGGCCGTCAGATAAGTTCCGATAAGCCCGCCAACACCAATCGAACCCAGGATAGGTCCAGCCGCACTCTCTGGCTGACCGGTTTCCTTGATGAGGAGCAACAGGACAGCCTCATAAAGAAAGACGCTGAATATAAAGAGGCAGATGAGCGCCATGCCTAAGAGGAGACGCGGTGTTTTCCAAAGATAAGCCAGTCCGACCTTGGCATCATTAACCACACTGCTTTTCTCGGTACTTTCCTCAGAGGCATCTTTAGCATCCTTTTTCAGCACTCCTAACAAGCTCAGGCAAATCAAAGAGGCCACGGCAAAGCTAGCGCCACCAAGTAGAAAGACATTATGTGGGCTCCACACGGCGAGCAAAGCCCCTCCAAAAACCGGTGCAAAGATCTTGGTCGATTGAATGACGAAATGGTCCACGCTAACCGCCTGTGTCAGCATGTTTGACGGCACGATCTTCTTTAACGCCAGTTGCTGCGCAGGCATAAAAGCGGCTGACACTGTGGCTTTCAAAAACACAAAAACAATAAGAAGCGAAAGACTGGTTGCAAAGAAGAACATGCCAACCATCAACCCGGCTCGGATAAGCAAACCGGCGATCAGCACAGGGCCAGCACCAATCCGGTCAACCAGAACACCGGCTGGCAGGCCGAAGATCACACGAGGCAAGGTCGCAGCCATGATGACACTGGCAACTTCAGTCGCTCCCATGTCCCAACTGTAGCTCACAAGCACCATGATCGCGATAAAGTCGATCCAGTCTGCAAATGCTGCCGGAACAAGAACACCAAAGAATCGACGAAACACGCTCAGCTTAAACAATGCCAACACGGAAGTATTTACTGCCTCACTCTGCGCCACGAAGCCCGCCCCAATTTCAATTGATTGATAACACCAGAAAAATCAGCGCTCAAAATATCGCGCTCACCAAATTTGCAATCCCGTCAGCTTAACCGAAGCCAACCCAGATACAAGGCGCGTATAGGTGAAGAAAATTGGTTGAAATGCAAAAAGCAAACGAACTGCAGGTGAGAAATGAGGTGGGCTTTTCTCAATCAGTGGCCAGTTTAGCAAAACAAGCCACTCAGCTTGGCCTATATTTTACGTCCGCCATTTGTTTGTTTTCCGCTCAGATTATCGAAGTGGCGATCTAAACGTCTTTCTATTCTTCTTTTCTTAAAATATTCGATCTGGTTAATCGGCAAAAGTTGATGGTCTAAGTAGGTTTTTACGTCGAAACACTTGATGTATTTCTTGCCATCCTGATCGACAACAATACCCATATTCTCAGGCCTATCAGCAAAACAGGATACGTGGTGTGAACGTAAGATCTTAAAGTAGTCAATCAACGCGCGAATAAGTTCGCTGTCCTGGATACGATCATGATGTTTCAAATAATCACGAACGCTGCGAATCTCATTGTCAACAAAGTTATCAATCTTCTCGATCATCAAGGCTGGGCCTTGGTTCGTATCGACCATTCCAAATACATGCGTAAAGGAGGGGTGCCCAGCAAGCCCAACGTCTTGAATGTGCTGCCACCCCAGCAACTCATCCTGATTGCCGCTTAAACGTTGCTTCTTGTAACCTAGTTTCGCACGCACTGACCGAAACAGATCTTTCAAAAATCCGCGGCTTTTGACTTTGCGCTCACCAGCCTCGTACCGGTCAAACTTCAGGAGCTTCGTTGGATCAGACGCACATTCATAGGTGTCGCGGAATCCGCCCCCACGAATGAATTCTCCTACCTGAAACACCTGATCGTCCTGAAACACAGTCAACTTTAAGCCAGTCTTTTTTGTAAATTTGAGCCACTTACATAACAAATTATAATGGTTTGAGAAGCATCTTTCTTGCCACACATGCTTAAAGTATTGCTTCTAAAGATCTTTATCTCATCTGCATGCGCCTTAACCGGACTTTTCAGGGTTTGAGGGATAATTGGCTCAAAGACAAAACGGACACGAACTCCGGGAACCAGCAGGATGCAGATCTGCAGTGCGCGTGAAATTGCGGCTTTTGTGGAAGATGGCGACACCATCGTCATTGGCGGCTGTGGACGGGGCCTTGCAACGCCGGAAGCTTTGCTGGAGGCCATTGAGCAGCGGTTTCTTTCGACAGGGCACCCCAAAAACCTATTCATCATCAACTCGCTCTCCATCGGAGATGGTGACAAGCGGGGGCTGAACCGGTTTGCTCACAAGGGAATGCTGCGCGGCATTATCACGTCTCACTTCGTTCTCACTCCTTCCCTCCAAAAACTGATCTCTCAAGACAAGCTGGAAGCCTATTGCCTTCCGGCTGGGGTTATTCAGCAGTTGATCCGCGAGATTGGTGCGGGTCGTCCCGGTCTCTTCACCCGCACCGGACTGGGGACATTTGTTGATCCCAGGCATGGTGGTGGCAAATGCAGCAAGTCTTGCAAGCATGAGCTTGTGGAATTGGTTCACCTGCACAGTCAGGAGTATCTTCGGTACCGCCCGTTCAAAATCGACCTTGCCTTGATCTGTGGGTCTGCGGCAGACACGAAAGGCAATCTCAGCCTTGATGAAGAAGCTGTCACCCTTGATTGTCTCAGCTTGACGACAGCTGCGCATAACAGTGGCGGTCATTGTTTTGCGCAGGTGAGAAACGTGGTGCAAACCGGGAGCCTACCTGCCCGCTCTGTTGCGGTTCCGGGCGTTTTTCTGGATGCAATTGTTGAGGCCCCCGGCCAGACTATTGCCTATGACACGCCTTACAGCCCGGCTCTCAGCGGGGATATAAAACCCTCCCATGCCAGAGTTCAAAACGAACCCAGCGAAGTTGCCCGCAAGGTGATTGCTCGCCGGGCGGCGGAGGAGCTGATCGAGAACGCGGCCGTGAATATCGGCTTTGGCGTTCCTGCAGGTCTTCGCTTTACCGAGCAGCGCAAGCAGCTGGCGGAGAGGATCTGGCTCTCCTGCGAACATGGGCATCACAACGGCCAGTTTTTGGGAGATTCTCTGTATGGCGCGGCTCTGGGGTCTGAAGCACTGCTTTCTTCACTGGATCAGTTTGACTTTTATAGCGGCGGCGGACTGGACATTGCTTTTCTGGGCATGAGTGAAGTGGATCGGCATGGGAATGTGAACCTCTCCAAAGTGAATGGCAAAATCGTTGGGGCGGGCAGCTTCATCGACATCTCACAAAATGCCAGAAAGCTCGTGTTTTGCGGTTTACTGACGGGCGTGGGCTCACAGGTTGAGTACCGCAAAGACAAACTCAAAGTGACGCGCAATGGCACCCACACAAAGTTTGTAGAGCAAACCGACCACATCACCTTCAATGCCCTGAATGCCAAAGCCAACGGGCAGGAAGTGCTTTATGTGACCGAGCGTGCCGTTTTTCAGCTGGGCCCCAACGGGCTGGTGCTGACTGAGGTTGCCCCCGGCATCAAACCCAAGCGGGATGTGCTGGCGCATATGGGGTTTGCCTGCAAAGTGGATATACAGCGAAAAATGCCAGAGCACATTTTCAACGCATTATGATTGCCGCAAACACAAAGAGCACCGCACGGCTTTGCCGGCAGTGGTGGAGCTTAAATTCCCGAGAGACTGGAGGAGCAAGGCGAGCAGGCAGTGCCTGCGCATTTTATTGGTAGTGCGTCTTCGGCATTGGCTGTCGCCTTGCCCGGGCATTTTGATATGGACAACATCGCCTCTTATCCTGACAGACACGATAGCCAGTTTCCTGGAAGGACAGTGGCTTACTCAGACAGGTTTCCCTGTCCAGGCAGTTCCTCGATCCCTGGCAAATATGATTGAAACGAGAAGTTTCCCTCTCAAAACACTCATGTCTGCCACCGCGTGATGCCCTTCAGACTTGGGTCCTTCCTCTCAAACCATGCGGTCACGTTTGAAAATCGGTTCCACCGGACCACTGAAAGATACGTTACTTCTCTCAGAAGCCCCACCCAGCCTACGACAAACTGACGGACGGTCCGCCAGTAGCCCGTTACGTAGGCATAAATTCAGAGTACGAGAGATTTTGGAAAGGGGAATAAGTTTTGCCTGATAGCTGCCCGCTTTTACGCAAAGAGCACGACTGCTTGCCTGCAAATCACGTAGTGGTGGTCATCCACTAAGCCGTGCTCACTTTAACATTTGCCATGGTCGCAAATGGCGAGGACAAGCGCCTCTCAGCTTCACTCCTAAGAGCGCACCCTGCACATGAGCAAGGCGCGCACTCGCGAAGTCATAGGAATGGAACTGTGCCCCTTGGTTGAATAAAACCAAGCAAAAACAGCTCCAAACACCTGTCTGTCTTAATCGTAAGCCGCTGTTACGATGACTTCCACCAACAGTTCCTGAGAAGCAAGGCGGGCTTCACCGCATGCGCGTGCAGGAGCATGCCCTTCTGGCACCCATGCATCCCAGACTTCGTTCATCTCAGCAAAATCGCGCATGTCAGAGAGCCAGACGATGGCTTGCAGGATCTGCTCGCGGCTGGACCCTGCTTCAACAAGCAGTTCATCAACACGGCGCAGGCATTCTGCGGTCTGTTCTTTGATGCTTTCACCGCGCACGCCAACCTGACCACACAGATAAACGGTGCCGTTGTGCTTGACGATCTTGCTCATACGCTGCTTGGTGTGCATGCGTTCAATCATGGTGCTATCCTTTTGGTTTAGGGGCAGAAGGATGCAGAGATCAACATCCGCTCCAACGCCCAATCTCAGCGAGATACCATGACTGAAACTGCTCTTAATTTCACTGTGACATTTGCGGGTGTCCAAGTGTTTTCGAGAAAGCTGCGTTAAACCAGCTCTTTCTGCACCCCGTTTTCCAAAAACCACTGATAGGTTTGGCGAATTCCTTTATCCAGCGAGATGGATGGTTCCCACCCCAACCGCTTCAGACGTGCTGAGCTCATTAGCTTTCTCGCAGTTCCATCTGGTTTGGAGGTGTCCTGTGTAATGGCACCTTGATAACCCAAAACCTTGGAGAGCCGTTGCGCAAGTTCCAGAATTGAAATGTCCGCACCAAAGCCAACATTGATGTGCTCTTCTGCAGAGTATGTCTTGAGCAAACGCACCAGAGCATCCGCGCAATCATCGCAGTGCAGAAACTCTCTGCGCGGAGCACCCGTTCCCCAAATCTCAAAGGATTCAGCTCCGCTTATCTTCGCCTCGTGCACCTTGCGCATAAGGGCAGGCAAAACGTGGCTGCTTGTCAGATCAAAGTTGTCACCGGGCCCATACAAGTTGGTTGGCATGGCAGAAATGAAATCACAATCATATTGCCGCCTGAAGGCCTGACACAATTTTAAGCCTGCGATCTTGGCAATTGCATACCATTCATTGGTGGGCTCCAGAGGGCCAGAGAGCAATGCCCCCTCCTCTATCGGCTGCGGGGCGTGTTTTGGATAGATACAGGATGATCCCAAAAACAGGAGCTTTTGCACGCCAGCTGCGAAGGCACCACGAATGAGGTTGGTTTCAATCGCCAAATTTTCATAAAGAAACTCGGCAGGATACTCATTGTTTGCCCAAATGCCCCCCACCTTGGCAGCAGCAACAATCACGACCTCAGGCTTCGCTTCCTGCAAAAATGCTAGGGTTTCTGCTTGCATGGTGAGGTCTACTTGCCTCCGGTCCGCAGTCAAAAGAGTGCACTTCTCGCGCTCCAACCGTCTTATAAGGGCTTGGCCAACCATGCCCTTGTGCCCGGCTACGAAAACCGTTTTTCCAGTCAGGTCAAAGCAAACAGGTTGGAGATCAGGCATCTTCGAGCATCCTACCGTCTTTCACCTCCAGCAAGTCTGCCTGCACCATCTCCTCAATCAGTGTTTCGAGGGATGTTTTCGCCTCCCAGCCGAGTTTATCCCGCGCTTTGCTCGCATCACCAAGGAGCTCGTTCACCTCTGCTGGGCGGAAGTAGCGTGGATCGATCTCAACAAGGGTCCGGCCACTTGCAGAGCAGATCCCCTTCTCATCAACTCCACTCCCCTGCCATTCCAGTGTGATACCGCATTTTGAAAACGCCAGTTCTGCAAACTTGCGCACTGATGTCATGGTGCCGGTTGCCAGCACATAATCATCTGGCACATCCTGCTGCAGCATGGACCACATGCCTTCAACAAAATCCCGCGCATGTCCCCAATCCCGGGTCGCATCGATGTTACCCAAGTAGAGTTTGTCTTGCAGCCCCAGACTGATTGCGGCGGCGGCACGGGTGATCTTACGAGTTACAAACGTCTCACCACGCAGCGGGCTTTCATGATTGAACAAAATGCCATTGCTTGCATGGATTCCGTAGGCTTCCCGGTAGTTGACCGCAATCCAGTAGGCATAAAGCTTGGCCGCGGCATAAGGGGAGCGCGGGTAGAATGGCGTCGTCTCGCTTTGTGGTACTTGCTGCACTAAACCGTAGAGTTCCGAGGTTGAAGCCTGATAAAACCGCGTTTTCTGCTCCAGGCCAAGGATGCGGATCGCCTCCAGCAATCGCAAAGCCCCCAAAGCATCGCTGTTGGCGGTGTATTCGGGCGTTTCAAAACTCACCTTCACATGCGATTGCGCCCCAAGATTATACACCTCATCGGGCTGCACCTCCTGCATGATGCGGATGAGGTTGGTGGCATCCGTCAGGTCGCCATAATGCAGGATGAAACGTGCATCATCCTCATGAGGATCCTGATAGATCCCCTCTATCCGGCCTGTATTGAAGCTGGAAGAGCGGCGTTTGACGCCGTGCACCACATATCCCTTATCCAGCAAAAAGCGACTGAGATACGCTCCGTCCTGTCCGGTAACACCTGTTATCAAAGCGGTTTTCTGCAAGGCCATGGCACGCTCAAAAATTTGAGGGAAACAGAGCATGAACCTAGAAGCAGATTGGTTGTTGTCGCAATTCTGAAAACACACCCCTGTATTCTTTGGGTGTTTATGCAGCCATATGTTTTTAAACGGGTTTTGATGTTCACCCACAAAGATATCCAAGTCCCGTCAAAATTCACTAGCAATACCGCGAAGCAGCGTGTATCAAGCTCGCCCTCCCAAACGCCTTGGGAGGTATCCCGAACCTAAAAACCCATTGGTGCCGCCAATTGCCTGGCAGCCGTCCAGCTTTGCCTGACTTGAGGCATGATAAGAGGTCTTAAAATGAACACCGCATTCGCAGGCATTGATTTTGGAACCTCCAACTCAACCGTGGGCATCTTTTCCGGCGCAAGCCCTGAACTTGTGATGCTTGAAGACGGGCACAGCGAAATGCCGTCAGCTATCTTCTTTAATTTTGAAGACGAGCAGATCGTTTATGGACGCAAGGCGAAGGAAGAGTACATCAGGGGTGATGAAGGCCGCCTTATGCAGGCGCTTAAAAGCGTTTTGGGCACATCCCTCATTCAGGAAAAAACGGCTGTCATGGGCGGCCGTATGGCTTTCAGAGATATTATCGCGCTTTACCTGCGCCAGCTGAAACGCAAGCTGGACGCACACATGCAGGACAATGTCTCCAGCGTGGTTTTGGGTCGCCCAGTGCATTTCATTGATGGCGATGAAACAGCTGACCGTGCTGCGGAAAAGACGCTGGAGGGGATCGCCCGTCAGGAAGGGTTTGAGCACATTGCCTTTCAGTATGAGCCGATTGCAGCGGCGCTGGCTTATGAGCAAACAGTAACGCGCGAAGAGCTTATTCTGGTACTGGATATTGGCGGCGGTACCGCAGACTTTTCCGTCATTCGCGTTTCACCAGAGCGCAAAAACGCAGCAGATCGCACCAGTGATATCCTCGCCAATACCGGTATTCATATCGGCGGAACCGACTTTGACCGGTTGCTCTCACTTGCGCAGGTTATGCCGCATCTGGGCTATAAAACGCTGACCAAAGATGGCAAACGCGCCCTGCCCTCAAAATACTATTTTGATCTGGCAACCTGGCAGTTCATCAACCAGCTTTACTCGCCCAATATCCTGCGAGAATTGGGGGAAGTGCGCCGCGAAGCAGCGCAGCCTGATCTGGTGGAACGTCTGCGCGAAGTGATCCGCGCAAAAGACGGCCACATGCTGGCCACCCGCGTGGAGCAGACCAAGATCGACCTGTCCTCTGCAGAGATTGCGAGCCTGAAGATTGAGCTGGAGGAAGAAGACGTTCTGGTTGATGCAACCAACGCTGATTTCCATGCCGCCATTGGCCCATCCGTTGGCAAAATCGAAGCCACCATTCAGGAAGCGTTGAACAAGGCTGGCGTAACCGCAGATCAGATCAACAGCATGTTCCTCACTGGCGGTACAACCCGCATCCCGATGCTGCGCGAACACTTCAAGTCCTTGATGCCAAACGCGTCTGTGGTTGAAGGCAACGTCTTCGGCGCTGTTGGCCTTGGCCTTGCAGCAGATGCCCGCCGCAAGTTTGCATAGGGTTATCGAACCAGAACCATGCTGAGTAGGCCTGCGCTTTGCTCAGATTGTTTTAGCTGCTGACGAACGTGCGTACTCCTTCCCAAAATGCACCAAGAGGCCACCGGGCCTCTTTTTTCTTGCCTCGTCTCAGCATGAACGAATAGCCCCTCCCCCACTGCGGCGTAAGAACAAAATCCTTTGCCTTGCAAAAGGTGTTCCCCCTCAAAAACAACACCCCATATTTAAATCTATATTTTCTCTCTACCCTGATTTCGGAATTGTCACTTTCAACCAATTCAGGTTCCCTAGGTGCAAATGTTAATGAATTCTTAAGAGGAGAGGTGCTGCCGGAGGGTGGATTGGGCGCCTTGAGGGGGGCATCATGAAACAGTGGCAAAATTGGTGTTTCAAACAAGGTTGGTTTTACCAATTTGCCAGCATGATGGTTGCGTCCTTCATGGTCACATCCAGCGGTGCAACCACGCTTCGCGATGCAGTAGAAGATAGCTTCCTCTTCACCTCAGCTGAAACTGGCGGGAGTTGGATCAAGGCATCAGAGCAAGAGAAGAACGACCTGTGCCTGAGTGTTCTTGAGGCCTATCTGGCCCTTCACCTGAACACCCGAACTCTTGAGATTTACAACAAATCTGAGAGTGAGTTGAAGGCATTTGTCGCAACGCTAACAGACACAAAAGGCGTCCACTCTCCTGAGACCCTTGAGCTTGTAGGGAAAGCATCCGAGTACACCCTTAACACACTGAATAAATTGAGCATTTCAGCGAAAAGCCAACTCATTACTGCGCGTGCAAAGTACGTTGAGCTGACTGGAGAAGGAGCATCAAATCTGCAGTCCTCCCTCGGTCCGTCTCTCTTCAGCGGGTCCACGCTCACCAGAGACAATCGCAGAACTGAGAAGCGTTTTCAGCGTGCCGTTGACCAGCACAAACAGCTGCAATTTCATGCAGCTCGGAGGGCACGTGCCTATCATCAGGCCCGCGCGGCCAATCTGGTTGATCCGGCATTGTTTGCGGAGTTTCTGAGTGCCCTCAATGATCTGCAAAAAGCAGACCTGGAACTGGCGGTCTCTGAAGCTGACCTCGTACGCCTGCATTTTCAGGCGAGAACCAGACAGTCAGACATACTGCTGCATCTGGGGCTTTCCCCCCGGCTGCTTGAAAAGAAGAAGCTCGCCCGCAGGAAGTATCTGGCACGCAGCACGTCAAATAAGCACAGAGTACACCGGAAGAAAGAGGAGACGCAGCCATGACGAACCTGACCGCAACGCCCGCGACTGCGCCTTCTCAGTCCGCACCACCACCAATTCTGCTTGCCGAGCCGCTTGCGCCCTCCCGAACACCAATCTTGATGGTGCGGGAGCAAGGCCAGCTTGTTGACCTCTCCAAAACCATCGGCACAGCAAAACTTATCCGTGATGGAGACGAGCTTCATATTTTGGATGGGAATGGGCAGATTGTTGTCATTGAACAGTTCTTTGGTGGACCTGCCAATGAATTCTTCATTTTGATGCCATCTGGTCCGCTCACAACACAGAGCCAGTTTCTGAAGGCCGTTGAAGTCGAAACGGCCCCAAGACTTGGCAGCTTTCAAGTTGACCTCCCCTCCCCTGCCCAGAAAGAAACGGAGGATGCTGACAAGTCCTCAGAAGAAACCAATTGGCAGCCCATATCCAAAACAAGTTTGCAGCCAGTTCACCACGAACCAGCGCTTGAAAAGCTGAACAGTCTTACGCAGTCTGATCAGCTCTCTGAAAACACGCAGGATAACTATCAGGCTGTTCCACTTGTAAGCGCTCTTAACACACAATCAGAGAACATCGTCGTTCCGCAGTTGTCTATCTCTGATCTATACGTTCAACCAAACAGCACAGTTACCCGGGCAAGTAATCTTCCTGTCCATTCTGTTCAGGAAGCATCCTTTCGCACATCCACCAGTATTTCAGTCAGCGATAGCCTCGCTCTTGATTTCGGCGTGGATGGAACCAACTCCCGCGCACTGCTCTTTACACTTGATGCAACCGGACGCCCACTCGGCCGCTCAGGTGATCCGCTCGATATTACCTGTGGCGGTGCGCGGGTTCTTTTTCAATCTGAGTTTGGACCGCAAGGCCAACACATTTTGAAGGGTTTGAAAGGTGATGGAACACTTGTTTTAAAGGTCACGCTGGACCCGAATACACAAAACGGCGCCTACAGCTATGAGCAGTTTGCGCCGTTGGATCACACGGGCAGTGCGACGGACCTTTTAATGAGCTTCCGTTTCATTGCAAAAGATGCAGATGGTGACACTCTTGTTTCTCATCTGGACATCCGCGTTGAAGATGATCCGATGCCGGCCGAATGGAATCTGACGGCTACAGTGTCAGAAGGCGATCCCGCTGAAGCCACAGCCTCAGGAGACTTGCCGATCAATGCATCGCAAGGCCCTGTCTTCTTATCCTGGAACACAGCATCTCCGGTGGAAGGATTCAGCTTTCATCAGGAAGGACAAACGCTCCTGATCTTGCAAGGCAACAAAGTTGTTTTGTCAGTCACGCTCAACTCAACAACGGGCACCTATAGCGTCACGCAACACAGCGCGATCAATCATGGAGCTGATGCAGACGCCGTCTTCAATCTCAGTTTCAGTGCAACCAACACGCAAGGCCAGACGACAGAAGGCAAGCTTCTGGTCTCTTCGCTGGATGATGCGCCAAAAGCATTTCCGCTCAACCAGATCAGCTTTGACGAAAGCCAGTTGAGTACCCAAACCGAACTGAGCTATTCCTCTGAGTACCTGCCTCATTCAGCAGGAGCAGACACTGCCGCGATCAGCTGGCAATTACCTGATGATCCCGAAGGGCTGATCTACATTATTGAGGGGCAACAGCTCAGCGTTCTGCAAGGCGATACGCTCATTCTCAGCGCTCAGTTTACAGAGAGCAAAGGCGCTTACGCCGTTCAACAGCACAATCCCTTGCAACACCAAAATGGCGTAGACCAGCAAACAATCAGTCTTCCCTATGTGATTACGGATGGAGATGGCGATACCGCCGCGGGTCACTTTCAGGTGTCGATTAAAGACGACAATCCGGAAGTCGGAGAACCGGTCCACCTCCGTTTAAGTGACGACGCATTCGCTTCAACAGGGTCAGCACATGCACTTGCTGAGGATACTCATGACTTAACCGGTGTACTCCCCATCTCAACTGGTGTAGATGGAGGGCAGGTTTCATGGACACAGTCCGCTCTCCCTTCTGGCTTCAGTTGGGATTTGACTGGCGAAAAACTGACGCTTTTCCAAAACACGACGGCAATTTTCACCGCGACGCTGAATTCCAGCAGTGGCGTGTATTCTGTCGGTCAGCATGCGCCGTTGAACCACGCTCGGGGTATTGAGCAGTTTCAACTGCATTATGTTGCAAGTGATGCAGATGGCGACACCGTTAATGGTCAGCTTCAAATCACGATTGCAGACAGCACGCCCGTCCTCAGTTCCGCGCCTGAAGCACTTAGCCTTTCAGGAAATGCTGTCTTCGAAGCGCGTATGAACGATGAAGCCTCGATCGTTCAAAGTGGTGATTTGAACGTTCATTGGGGCGCCGACACACAGTCTGCAACGACGCTCACCTTCTCTTCCAGCATGAGCGGCAGTCTTGCTCCCTTCACTGTCAACGGCGCTCAGGTCTATTACTCCATTGAAGGTACTGGCAATCAACTCAGCGCGAAGACGCAGGATGGCACGCTCGTTTTCACGATCAAACTGGATCCCACCGGATCAGGAAACTACGAGGTCGAGTTCTTCACACCGATTGACCATACATCTGCAAGCGAGGTTTCATTGTCGTTTTCAGCAGTGGCTTCTGACGGTGACGGAGACACGATCCCTCTGGACTTCACCTTCAGCATCTTGGACGGAAAGTCATCGGCGTCCCCTGATCAGTTTTCTGGTACGGAAGATACACCGCTTGTGTTGGATCTGTTAGGCAATGATGCTCTCAGCAGTGAAGGCTTCACTGTTCACATCGTCTTGGCACCTGCCAAGGGCCACCTCTCTCAGAACCTGGACAATACGTTTAGCTACACGGGTCACCCCAACGCCAATGGCTCGGACAGCTTTAGTTATTACATTGAGGATGCGGATGGAGAGCGCAGCGATACCGTCACCGTCTCTATAGAGCTGTCACCGGAAAACGACGCACCCATCTTTTCAGGTGTAGACCAAGACACGCCGCTTCACATGAACGTGGAAGATGACGGTCCCGATACTGTGTTCACGGCAAATGCTTCAGATGCAGATGGAGGCCCTCTCCATTTTTTTCTCGAAGGGTCTGACAAGGCCCGTTTCAACATTGACGAGCAAACCGGCCAGGTAAGCTGGAAAGAAGCTGTATCCTTCGAAGCGCCCATGGATCTGGACGGTGATAACATCTATGAGATCACTGTAGTCGCGAAAGATAGTTCTGGCGCGGAGGCTGCGCAACAGTTCCGCATTGAAGTCACCGAAGGCACGAGTCCGCCCGCTGCACCGCCCACCATTTTCCTTCACACCCGAAAACCTGGCAGTTACCAAGTCAGCTGGACTTTCGATGAAACCTTGTATTCTTCTGAGCTAATGGGCCACATTCAATCCACGCCTTGGGTAGAAAGTGGAGATGACGGAGAAGCTAAAGCCGCCAGCGATGGTTCCTCAGATATCTACATTGACGCCGATACTGGCGAATTGGTTCTCTCAGATCGATCCGGTTCGTCTTCAGAGGGAGACGACAATCTTGCCTGCATCAGCAAAACGTTTGACCTGACAGGCGCGCAAAGTGCCGCGATCCAACTCACATACGCAGCAGAGTTCGCAACGAACGGTCCGGCGAAGTCATTCTACATTGAAGCCCTGTTGGCTGATGGGTCCGTCCACCAGATTGGCGAGATTTCCAGTCTGATCAGTCACAATCAGTCCCAGTCGATCAACCTTGATCTAAGCGATTACATCTCATCTGCGACAACGATCCGTTTGGTTGCACCAGCGGATCTCACCGCTGCAGACACATTGAGAATTGAGGATCTGACGGTTTCGATAGTCCAGCCAGAGCCACTGGAACAGCAACACTTTGAGGCATCCTTTCAGCTTGGAGATGACGACTTGGCAATTGCCAAGTCTGCCAAGATCGACGGAGTGCAGGATGAGATTTCGGGCCTGACACTCAAACTCTTCAATGCGCAGAATGGTGATCATCTCAATTTCTTGGATGTCGACGGCGTCCACAGCCAGTTGGAAGACAACGGCAGCGGAGTTATGACACTCACGTTCTCTGGAATAACCGATGCTTCCACCTATCAGAATTTGCTGAACTCAATCACCTTTACAACCACATCTGAAAGCTTGCAGGCGCGTAGCCTCTCAGTCGTTGTTCACTCCGAGGATGGGAACTCCAACCCGTCCATTACCAGTATTCAAGTTCACCTCAATCCAGATGATGGGTCAACCGATCCAAGGAACCAGATTGACGGGACAGCCGGCGACGACATTCTGAAAAGCACCGATGAAGATGATGTTATCAATGGTTTTGAAGGCAACGACCACCTGACTGCCGGAGCCGGATCAGACGAACTTACAGGTGGTGAAGGCTCTGACATCTTCTTCTTTGAGCAACTCAACGGAGCAGCAGATCACATCACAGACTTCCAGTTGAAGAGCTCCGCAGGCAGAGACCGAGACGTTATAGATCTATCCAAATTGCTCGAAGATTATAGTGATAAATCATGGGATCAACATTATCACTTTCCCGACCAGTTCATTCGCATAATAGAAAATCAAGCAGGACAATACGCAGTGCAAGTCGACTTGGATGGAAAAGATCATAACGAAGATTGGGAAACTGTCACCACAGTGCATGTCCAAGACACAACGACAAATGGAGCAACAATGAGTGTCGAAGTGAAAGGCTTTATGCCGGAGATCGAGCTCCCAATCGAAAATGCATTCCCAATGACCTAGGCAATCTTACCAAACTTGGCAGCTGCCAAGTCGAGAATTTTGAAATATAATCACTATTCTGCTCTGGTAGAGCTTGTTCTCCCATACGGTATGACTACACTTCTTCTGACATTGCTGCAGAGGAAATTCCATGCGTTCAGATACCCCCATTCAGAAGTTCGTCCATACGGGAGATCATAAGATCTGTCTTCATGAATGGGCGGGCGAAGGTCCTACATTCTTGCTTCTCCATGCCACAGGATTTCATGGACGCGTCTGGGATTACATCATCAAGCATTTTCCCGGTCGCCATGTCATAGCATGGGATATGCGCAGTCATGGCCAAAGCGACAACGCCGCCTTACCGAAACTCTGGACTGATCTGGGAGATGATTTATTCGCAGTGGTCGAGCAACTCGGGCTCAATCAAGTATTCGGTGTCGGCCATTCCTGTGGAGGTCATTTGTCTATCTTGGCAGCTGCCAAGTTTCCTGAACTCTACAAAAACATTCTTCTGTTGGATCCAGTCGTGTTTCCAAAACCGCTGCTTCCGTTCTTCAAGCAAATCGCAGATCAGGACCATCCGGTTGCCCGGCGCCGAAACCAATGGGCCGATGTAAGTGAAATGTACGAGCGGTTCAAAACCCGCAAACCATACAACAGCTGGTTGCCTGAAATTTTGCAGGATTACTGCGATCACGGATTAATCGCTTCAGAGCAGGGCGAAGGATACCAACTCGCTTGTCCACCAGATGCTGAAGCCGAGGTTTATCGCACTTGTTACGGAGACCACATTTATCCGCTTCTGGATGCTGTGACTGTGCCAACAACAATTGTACGCGCACGTCGTCGGCAACCGGATGAACCCTTGCATGATTTCTCACCATCGCCCTCCTGGGAGCTACTGGCAGAGAACATGCCCAATGCAAAAGATATTTACGTTCCCGATCACACTCACTTCTTGCCAATGGAAAATCCAGCCGCCATTTTGAACATGATGGTTCAAATGGAAAGGGGAGAGCAAATTCAGTGGCAGGGTGATGGAGCGATCTTGAACGACATGTAAACACCAAGTTTGGCAGCGGACCTGAGGAAAATCGGAACCTGCCAAGTCAGGGGAGGGGAATATGGGGAATTTTGAAATACACGGCGCGTTGGGCTCACCATACTCAATGAAGGTGCGTGCAGCGTTCCGAGCGAAACGCATTCCACACGCATGGAAGCTCTGCGCACCTATGGGGCCAAACAGCCCAACCAAGCATGTGAAGATTCCAGTCATCCCTGTCGTCAAGTATCCGGATGAGACGTGGGTGAACGATTCCACTCCGCTGCTTCTGGACCTCGAGGCAAAAGGGGAGGGGAGGTCGCTTGTTCCCAACGATCCACTGATACGGTTCGCGTGTTACCTGATTGAGGACATGGCAGACGAGTGGCTTGTGAAAGCCATGTTCCATTATCGGTGGTTTTATGAGGAAGACCGAAAGATCGTGCCGAACTGGTTGCTTTACGACGCTTGTCTTGGTCTGGATGAAAAAACCATCAAGGCAATGGGCCAGCAGTTTGGCGCGCGTCAGATCAGCCGCATGCCAAAGGTTGGATGCACTCCGGAAACAGCGCCTATCATTGAAGCATCCACCAAGCGTATGCTCTCTATTTTAGAACAAGCGGTTTTGTCCAAGCAGCATTTCTTATTTGGCGATATGGCCTCATTGGCAGATGTGGCTCTCTTCGGCCAGCTCTACCAACTCAAAGACGACCCAACCCCGTCTGCCATGTTGCGAAAGGAGTTCCCTTTCGTCTTCCGCTGGCTCGACCACATAGATGACGCCTCCGGCTTTGAAGGTGATTGGATCACCGAACTTACTCCTGCAGTCAAAGAGCTTCTTAAGATGGCAGGCGATACTTATCTACCGTTCCTGTTAGCGAACTCCAAAGCCATCGACAAAGGGGAGGCGTCCTTCACTGCAGATCTGCCAGAAGGTTTCTTTACGCAAGACATCTTCAAATACCAGAAGAAATGCCTCGACCGCCTGCGGGATGAGTGGGCAAAGCTGACGCCTGAGCATCGTGAAACACTGAGCGAGTTTCTCATTGGAGGGACAGAGATCCTCGACGTCTCACTGGTGCAGCCCGCCTCTTAAAAATCTGACTTGGCAGCAATTGTTGGCAGCTGCCAAGTCATCTACGCCCTGCCAAACTCACCTGCTTGTGCGTTACTTTTCCCCAAAATCGGCAGAAAACTGCGATGGTGTGCATCAAAATGTATCCATCAACGACGCTTATCTGCCCAAATTGTAACCGAGTTTGTCAGAGTTCAAGATGAGCGACAGCCGATTACAAAACTCAAATTGCTCTCTTTCAACTGATCCCCGATAGTCCCTTCAACGCAATCAAACAGTGTCTTTACCCCAAACAGACATGTTGGACGACCGAACCACCGGAGATCAGAATGAAAAGAATTGCTATTGCAAGCGCCGCTCTCGTTACTCTTTCTGGCGCAGCTTTCGCCGATGCTTTGACTTTTTACGACAGCAACGGCACCAAGACGATTATTCAGACAAACTCATTAACCGGATGCGTTGCCATTTATGACTCCGGACGCAATCCACTCCAGATCTGCCGAATGAATGCGGCGCCTGCTGCAGTTGTTGTACCAGCCCCAACCACAACAGTTATCACTCCGGCCCCGGTCGCTGACGCCCCCAAAGCATGGGACCGCCGTCAGGACAGAGCAACCGCGCGCCGCGTCATTCGCAGAACCGAAGCTCGTCAGGATCTTTTTGACTAAGCTTCACCTTTAAAGTTGCCTTAAATCCCAATGCTGGCAACGGTGCCCGCCTCCTACCCGAGGCGGGCATATCTTTATGAAAATGCGAGATAACCTGAATAGAATATTTCCCAATAATTTTAATGGGTTAGTGAAAGTGTAACGACCTGTCACAAGGATCAGAACGGAGACGTTCTCTTACACTAATTGGTTTGCACTTAACGCAGCGTCCACGCACTGTCTTCATGAGCTATCGACTTACAAAAAAAAGGAGCCCCCATGTTCAAGGCAATCGCTCTCTCCCTGTCTCTCCTCTTTGCAACACCTCTCATCGCACAGGCGGATCCTGGCAAGGGTCAACGTTTGGAAATGATGGCTGAAAAGCTGCAGCTGACGGATGAGCAGAAAGAAAAAGTCCGCCCAATCATGAAGCAATCCATGGAAGAGCGCCGCGCGATCCTGAAAGATGCTGGCATTGAGCGTGGCAAGAAGCCAACCCTCTCACAACTGCGCGAAGTTCGTGGTCCAATGCAAGCGTCCAGAGAAAAGATGAATGAGCAGATGGCTCAGGTTCTCAGCGCAGAGCAGATGGAAAAGTTCAGCGCGATGCAGCAGGAAATGCGCGATAAAATGAGAAAGAAATTCAAAGAAGGCAAATAAGACAGCGTGCCGACAAAAAGGGAAGGGGAGCATATGCTCCCCTCTCATATCAACCAAGTATGGTTTCAACTTTCCGCTTCAGATCAACCATTGCTTCCCGATAAGGCCCTGGTCCAAAGCTCACCCGCGAAACGCCAAGCGTTCCAAGCTTAGCGATTTCAGGCATGCCCTTCATCATGTAAGCATTCACAGGCAGTGGCACGGCCTCGCAAATCTGAGCGATCAGGTCAGGATCAGTTAAGCCCGGAATGAAGAACCCACTGGCACCAGCCTCGGCATAGCGCTGTCCACGCAGCACAACTTCTTCCACCAAGGCAGCATGTTTGCTGGCATCTGGTTCCTGCAAAAACAGATCAGTTCTCGCATTGACGAAAAACGGAATGCCTGCTTCATCTGCAGCGTCCCGAAAGGCTGCAATCCGCGCACATTGCTCATCGACCGAGTAAAGGCCGGAGCCCTGGACCTTTTGATCCTCAAAATTGACGCCAACAGCACCCGTTTTTATAATCCGAGCTGCATTTTCCTTCACATCCGCAGGACTATCTGCATAGGCGCCTTCAAAATCGAGAGAGAAGGGGACATCCACGCTTTCCGCAATGCGGCTTGCGATGATCTCAACCAGCGAAAGCGGGATCTCTTCGCCATCACCATATCCATGAGCCGCAGCGACGGATGCACTTCCCGTTGCAACGGCCTTGGCACCTGCCTTCGTGGCGGCCTGAGCCGTGCCCGCATCCCAAATGTTGTAAAGGACGATTGGTTCACCTTTTTTATGCAAAGCGGCGAACTGTTTTGCTTTATCAGCCTGAGACATCAATAAGGCCTTTCGATCTTGCTATTTTCAATTCAACATCAATCAATTTCTGCTTGCGCCAAAGCCCGCCACCATATCCGGTAAGGCCACCATCCATCCCAACAACACGATGGCATGGAATGACAATGGCAATCTGGTTTGCTCCATTTGCACGGGCAACAGCGCGGGTAGAACTGGGTTTCCCAATCTGTTTGGCCAGCTGGCTGTAGCTTTTGGTTGCGCCGATCGGAATACGGCGCAATTCGCGCCAGACATCCTTTGTAAACTCGGTTCCGTGCATAACCAGCGGCACGTCAAAATCCAGTCGTTTGCCCTCAAAGAACTCTCGCAGTTCTGAGGCGATCTGGTCGGTTGGTGCAGTCCGGCCAAGACCCAGATCACCCTTAACTTGCTTACGCAAACGGGCAAGTTCTGCAGGCAGTGCTTTGCGGTCCGCAAACTCCAGCAGATGTAGTGCGCGATCATCACTCACGCCAATCATTGTACCAAGCGGTGTATCGAACCAATCCGCCTTAAGGAGACCATCGCCTTTCAGTTCCGCCGGTTTACATCCCAGCAAACGGGCAAATGCCTGCCGGAAAGCATCCGGAGACGAAAACCCTGAGGCCAGCTGCGCATCAACCACCTTGCCCCCGTCGGAAAGCGTCTCAAATCCATCCCGCAACCGAGAAAGCCGCGCCATTTCCAAAAACGTAATCCCAAACTGACGCTTAAAGCTGCGACGAACGGTCGAAGGATCCAACCCAAGCTGCGCAATATCTGCCTCGGACCATTTATGGTGCGGTTTGGCCTCAAACTCACAGAGCAGACGCGTCACCACTTCATCATTGTCGGCGGACGTACCCACCGGATGGCACCGTTTGCAAGGGCGGAACCCAGCTTCAAAGCATTCGGAAATGGTCTCAAAGAAACAACAATTCTCAAACTTTGGCTTGCGGGCAGGGCAGGTGAGGCGACAAAACACTCCAGTTGAGCGCACACCAACATAAGCCCGGCCATCAAAGTCCGGATCTCGGTCAATCAGTGCCTGATAAAGCACTTTGTTATCTGGAAGTTCAAAAAGCATAATAATTGCTGGACCCTATTCGAGGTTAACTTGCTCAAAATGGTCGCTCATATGGAGGTCTGTTGTTTCAAGCATGCCGGGTCCTAAATTCTCAAATTTATGCGGAATATTTGCAGGTCCAAAAACAACATCCCCTTTCTCCGCAATGAACTTTTCATCTCCAACAGTGAACTGTGCCCGGCCTGATCGAATTATAAAAACTTCATCGTACTTATGAACGTGAAGTGGCGGGCCACCACCAATCTTGTCAGTTGAAAAAAACAGTATTGTTAGTGGTGTACCAAGGTCATTACCTTCTACTCGCCCGTACCAAAATGAATCCTTTGTGGCCCAATCATTTCGCCTTAAATGCTTTGGCACTCCGGATGTATCTGTATCGTAAAATTCCGTTTTACTTTTACTCATAGTATTGTTTGTCTCCCGTAAATCATGCTTCTCTCAAATTTATAGCAACGCTAAGCGCTCAATTAAATATATAGCTGAAAACGATCACAGAGGCGCACGGTTTTCGGGCGTCTATTAAGGACATCTGCTTTCATGTTACCTCAGCACCTGACCAAAGCTAATCAATAGCAGGATAGAGCAAAGCGCCGAATGCAGAAATTATGCAGTACCAGTCGGGCTCTCGATCAACCCAAATTCAGGTTTGCAATGCGAACTTGCATAACGCGGGCTGGGGTGTAGGTGTCGGCGATCACCTCAAACTCGGTCTCGCCGCAATCAATGAAGCCGAGCTTTTGGTAAAACTGCTTGGCTTCCTCATTCCCTTTAAGCACATAGATTCCGGCGACTTTATCCTGGGGGAACTCAGAGACAGCTTGTTTCATCAGCGCCCGGCCCAACCCTTTGCGCTGAAAGTCGCTGGCCAGATAACACGCCCAGATAAAGACCACTTCGCCGCGAAGGGCACAGGCCAAAGACCCGACGATCTTCTGCTCGCTCTTGGCAAGGTATAGATACCCGTATTCTCCAGGAACAACGCCGCCCAGATCTTCGCTTTCCAGTCTTGCAACCAATTGCTTGGTCAGCTCAGTGCCCAACTCATCCTCATGGGCCTGTGTCCAGGCTGCCGCCAGAAAATCACGCAGCTCCTGTTTGTCGTCCTCCTGAAACAACGTGATCAGAGGCATTTGCGTTGTAGCTGATCCATGAGCCATGAGTTTCACATCCAATTCTAATTGCTAAGGGCAAACCACCCAACCCAGCGCTAGTTATCTGCAACAGAGGACCCGGAGGCGGCCAGACCAAACAACGTGCGGTGCAAGGCCAGCTTTCCATCAATTGCCCGGTCAACACAAGCGCGGAAATATCCAGCTGGTCGCGCAATGCTTTCCGGATCGCGCAGGGCTTTCTCAACCGTGGTGATCAAAACCGCAGAAGCCGTATAATCGCCAACTCGTTTTCTTGCATCAAACCAGCCTTTTTGAGAGAGGCCAATCAGCAAACGCATGTCATCGGACGCATCAATCAAACTGCTCCAGCTGGAAAGATCGAGCCCAATTGCAGCTTGAGTTTCTGCAGTTGCTGAACTGATCAACCCAAAGGAAACCTCAGACAGGAGAGGGGAGAACTGATCGCTTTCATGAGGATCAACATGTTCTGACCAGTTCAGACTTTCAGCTTTGCTCAGCTTTTGGCTTGTGGCACGGGTTTCGCTTTTTGGTTCCTTTTCAGGAGCCATTTCAAATCGGGTGTAACCTGATTTGCTTGTATTTATGGATGCGTCGTTAGACGCGTTCCGTTGTTGCTTACTTTTTATCCAAGAGTCTTGAGAGGTTGTATTATTATATGGGGTGACATGGTTGTCTTCTGCGCATGACATTTTTGAGTTTCTATCAAAAAAAACATCATGATCAGCAACATCAGCATCACCCTTTTCCGTTGGTGTTTCGTTCATTTCAAAGCGAGCCACTAAAAGTTCATGAAGCATGGTCAGTGCCTCAGCGCGGTCAACAACACCCATTGGCTGGTCCATCAACTCATTGAATGAGGATGCGATCTCTGAGACTTCCAGTTCCTCAAGGCTGGCAAGACGGAACAGGTCTGCCATAGCTCTTGAAAGCCGGCTTATTGTACGCTTGGCTTCCTTTTCCTGGGCAAGACGGGCTGCAAACTCAGCACCAATCTGCTTCAGTTCAGTCAGACGTTGACGTGCCGGAGAGAAATCCAGCCCATAGCCACGCTCAATCTGACGATCTTCACCCGCGCGGTAGATATAACGACGTCCCGTTGGGCTATCTTTGTAAGCAAGAACACCAGCTTCCACCAGCCTGCGTAACGAGCGCACGACAGTACGAGAGGAGCGGCTGACATACTCAGCGAGTTTTTCATTGGAAATTGCGACAAGCGGACGGCGGTCCTGCGACCAGTCCTCTGCAGCCGTCAGGCCAATCAGAATATCGAGAATATGATAGGTGGTCCCATCAATTCCCAAAGCAGGCGCGGCCTTCTTCAAAGCCATTGCGACCTCTGATTTTGTCGTCTTCACAATGTCATTGGCCATCGCCAGTTTTTGACTGGCAACCATTGCCGGCGTCAGTTTTCTGAACGACGCCACTGAACCAACAGATTGCATAGCTACACCGTTCACCTACTAGACTTAGTAGGTGTTCTCATGGGTCAGGACGCAAAACATCCTCCCCAAACTGAGGATAAACGGGACAAACTAGCGATTAGCATGCAGAAAGACGCTTCAACACCTTGGTGAAGGGTTGATTCGTACCGCGTCTCGAAGTAATTTGAAGATGCAAAAAAGGGTTACATCGAGCGCTATCGTTTGTTTGTACCCAAGGAATTTCGGTCTTGTTGATTGCCGTCAGCAGGACCGTTTTTCTTTGGAAGAGACGTAACTAGACCGTCATGCATCCTCCTTCAGAATTTCTTCTTCAAACTCATCCATCAGATCCGGCAGGCGGCGCTTCAAAAACGCGGCAAGTTCAGGCTGCTTTTTCGCATCCACCTGAAAGCTCAGCGCATTCGGACCATCCTTCATCAGGATCTGCTTGTCGCCAATCCAGCTTTTAGCGGCTGTGGCGATAGAACCAGTTGTGATTGCTGCCGTTGTCTCGGCAGACTTGCAGGCAGACAGGATCGCGCTGAAGCGCTCGTCACTTGCAGAAAGCTCAAAATCGGCGCTGATCATCACGGCATCAACGCGGGCCTTGAACGGATCAGGCAACTGGCCGTGATTGAAATGACCAGCAAGCTCTTCCCATCTTGGACGCCCGATCTTTGGCGCAGGGCCAATCTCGCGGACAAATTCTTCTGGCAGCGCATTCATCAGCTTGAGCAGCTTGGATACGGTGGTCGCGTCCTTACCAATCGCCTTGGAAATGACCGTCTGCGGGAATGTCTTTGCCAGACGAGAGGCAAACAACGCTGTCTCGATGAAAGACAGGTTCTTCCGCTCATGGTTTTCCTGACCCTGAGCAATCAGAAGGGCTTCATCGGAAAGCTCTTTGATGATCCCGCGAACCGAGATGCCAAGGTCTTTACAGGCGCGCCAACGACGGTGACCAAATGCGATCTGATAACGATCCGGCAGGTCCGGATGCGGGCGCACCAGAATAGGCACCTGCTGGCCGCTGGCAGAGATGGAGGCCTTGAGCTTCTCAAAATCCTCATCATTGGCCACGACCATACGGTCAGACACAAAGGATGGGTCAAGGTCTTCCGTGTTCAGCTCATGCGCGACACTGCCGTCCTCGATCATCTGGCGCAGCTTTTCGTTTTCCTTCTCCACGTTGGAGAAGGTGTTGCGCATAGACTTGATCGCCCCCGGAGAGACGCGTTGCTTCGTTGTCGCCGTCATGGACGGGGCAGGGCCGGGCGATTTCGCCAACTCAGCCGGATCAACACCGCCAAACATGGCACGCATCTTCTTGGAACGATCAGTTGCCTTGTTCATGGACGACCCCATACCTGTTTGATCAGTTGGAACACTTCCGTATTGGCTGCATCGACCGATTCAAGAGCACGATTGAGGGTATCGCGGGTCATGTTTCCGCGCTCAACCTCGTAAAGGCTCTTTTTTTCCAGTCCCGCATTGGCAATCGCTGTAGTCTCCACAATGGACGCCGCCAACACATCCTCACCAAAAAGACCTCGCAGAAGCGCTGCAACGTTCACCTGCGGCACATCATGAGGTGTATGGCGTGTTAGCAGGTAACGCACGAAATCGTGGCTCAGGGTGCCGCCAGCCTCTTCAATCACCGCCAGCAGTTCTGAGGTCATGGAGAGGAACTGGTTCATGGATGACACGTCCAGCATGGCCGGATGCACGGTGATGACAATTCCGGTTGCTGCATAGAGCGCGCCAAGGGTGAGATACCCCAGCTGTGGCGGCGCATCGATAAGCACAACATCATAATCATCTTCCACCTCCTTCAGGACGGTCGCCATGCGGCGGAAGAACATGCCATCGCCGCGCGAAAGCCCCTGAGCAATTGCCTGCGGGGTTTCGTGCTCATATTCCATCAGTTCCAGGTTACCGGGGACAAGATCGAGCCCATCAAAGTAAGTTTTGCGGATAACATGGCTGAGTGGAACGCGCTCCTCGTCGTCATAACGGATCGCGGCATAAAGCGTCTGGTTCTCGTCAACATCGAACTCTGGCTGATACCCGAACATGGCAGACAAGGAGGCCTGCGGATCAAGGTCGATGGCGAGCACACGCAGGCCCTGAAGCGCAAGATAGTGCGCTAAATGGACGGTTGTGGTGGTCTTTGCAGAGCCGCCTTTGAAGTTGGCGACGGCCAGAACCTGCATCTTCTCGCCATGACGGCGGCGCGGGTCCAGACGCAGGGCATCTGCAGGGCGTTTTTCAGCCAGATAACGACGTAATTCGTTGATCTGAGGAAGGGTATAAATGCGTCTGCCGTTATCCAGCCTTTCGGGGATAACTGCTTCGCCGTTGAGTGAAAGCTGGCGCAAACTGGATTCGGCAACGCCGAGCAGGCCTGCAACCTCGCGCGAAGAAAACGTCTTCAGCTTCTTCATAGCTTCAGGCGGATACATCTTCTCCCTTAAGGATTGCAGTTGCCGTGACAACAAGTCAGAATGGCGTGCAATCTTCTCAGCAGAAGTTTCATCATGTTCAGCAGCGAGCAGCATATTGCCTCTTAACCTCTATGACGGTTTTGAAGTTCAGAGCGAAAATAATCCGTCACAGCGCATCCTTCTCCGTTTCAAAACGCGCGTCAATATCTTTATAGTTAACGAGTATTAACCAATATTAAGAGATCGTTAAGGTTCTTTCCGCTTTGCTTGTACTGTGAAACCGGAGAATTACCAGATATTGCGTAAACCACCGATTTTACAGCAACATTTCCATAATAAGACAGAACAATCTTATTAAGAAACGTCACTTTCGCCAAGCCAACAAAAAAAACCAGGACATGACGGTTTATGTGCAAAAATCGATGAAATACCGATTTGACAGTTCGAACCTTCCTCTCAACCGGCAGTGTACACGTGAATCAGTCATAGATTCGCACTGAGTCGTAAAGCACCCAAGTACACGCAAAAACCTAAACCATTAGAGCTTTCCCAACTTCCGCAAGGCTTTGGCGAGAACCTGTCTTGTATGGTCCGGCCCAATCGGTTTCGTCCTGTTTTGTCCTGACTTCCAACTGATCTTGGGGGGCCTGTGGTTTCCGCTGTCAAACTTCATCTTTATCGTGTGTCCAGTTCAAGCAATGAAGTGGTCTTCTCCAAAGGTGCCCTTCAAAAAATCGGTGCCACAGCCGGTGAACACCTGTCCTTCAAGATAGGTGCCTGTCACCGATTTTCTGCCAAAACGGCAATCAACACCGAGCGCAGGTCAGCCCTTGGCCTGCCAGCAGATGTGTTTGACGAACTCGGCCTTGCACTTATTGACGGCCTTCACGTTAAGCGGGACGGGGACACCATCCACATCGGCCCGACCATTGGCATCATGGGAGCAGGCAAGTTTGATCCTGAGCGCCGCCACCAGCAGGACATGCTGACATACGCGCAAACCTGCGGCTACATCGCCTTTCTGTTTTCGCCTGAAGATTACAACTGGGCGACAAACACAATCACCGGGGAGACCATGCCTGGCCACCGGCAGCCCGGTCTGCCCCTGCCCACCGCCATTTATAATCGCATTCACACCCGCGACGAAGAGCACAAACTACGTGTGGAAGCGGTGAAGAACCGGATGCGCGCACTGGGCTCTCACATCTACAATCCCGGCTTCTTTGATAAATGGGAGGTGCATGAGCACCTGATGTACGGGCAAAAGCTGCGCAAGTATCTGCCCGAAACCCACCGAGCACCGGCACCACCGCTTTTAAAGAAGATCCTGGACCGCCATCACTCCGCTTATCTCAAACCCGTCGACGGGCGAGGGGGCAAACTGCTGATGCGCTTGTCCAGGCGCGATAAAGGCTACCGCTTGCAATGGTTGACCGACCTATCCTGCCCGCATGCGGATTTCATGCAGCTGGAAGACGCGTTTGAGTTCGCCTTCAGTCATACGTCACTGGACCAGTATCTGGTGCAGCAAAGTCTCGACTTTTCTTCGTTCGATGGCCGGTCTGTCGATTGTCGCGTTCAGATGCAAAAGGACATGAGCGGCACATGGCGCTGCTTAATGATCGGCCCAAGGGTCTGCGCGCACGGTTGTATCTCCTCTCACTTCAGCCAGGGCGCGGATGTGATTGATCCGGATGATTACTTCACCAACGCGTTTGGCAAGAAGGCCGAGGCGGTAAAAGCGGCTGTTGAGGAGTGCGGTTTTGCCATTGCCCATCGTATGGACGACTATCACACCTCTCCAATCGGGGAACTGGGACTGGATATAGGTGTCGACAAAACAGGTTGTCCGAAGCTTCTCGAGATCAACGCCAAGCCCGGACGCATGATCTTTCTCGATCCGCGCCACGCAGAAGCAAGAGTGACAACGCTGGAGGCCAGCATCGATTATGGTGCGTTTCTTTCCGGCTTTGGCGACGAGCCTGAGTGACAAGCGGCAAAACATATAGATGTCAGGAAGGTCTTAGCGCTCCGGTTACTTTGATTGCTGTTAGGCCTGTCAGGCTCTCACGTGTTGAGCAAAAACATACGGCATCTGTACTAAAACAACTCTTTGAGCATCTACGCGAGCAAGATCACGACGAGAGTTCAGTCGCATCTGGAGGTCACTGTGGCGCGGAAACTAAATGAATCCTCAGCAGTCATCGTCGGAGGCACATCCGGCATCGGATTTGCTTCTGCCAAAACACTCCTCCAATCCGGTCTTCAAAAACTCACCATTTGCGCACGGGACGTCACCAAGGGCCGCAATGCACTGAGCAAACTTGCAGCAGAATTTCCCGGTGCCTATCTGCATTTTGTCCAATGCGACGCTTCAGACCCCGGCCATACAGAAACCGCCATTACCCATGCGGAACTGGCCATGGGGCGAATCGATGTGCTGGTTAGTACCGGTGGTGGAGGGGTCATCCCCAGACCATTGCATGAGCTGAAACTGCAAGAGCTCATGCCCACAATCACCTCGCTCATGAGCAGTATTCTGCACCCAATTCATGCGGTTTATCCGGTCATGACGAAGCAACGCTGCGGTTCAATTATTTGTTTAACCTCGGATGTTTCCATAATCCCGACCTTTGGCAGCACAGCCGTCGGGTCTGCAACAGCAGGCATCTCCATGTTCTGCCGTGCCCTAGCGGTAGAAGCCAAACAGCATTGCATCCGTGTCAATTGTGTCAGCCCAAGTGTTGTACGTGGAACCCCTCTTTATGATAAGCTTCAAAGAGATCCTTTTGCTGCAAGCCTCATCTCAAAAGTCGAGCAGAACGCTCATCTGGGCGTCATCAAGCCCGACGAAGTAGCCGAAGCGATCAACTTCCTCGCCGGTCCGGGCTCTGCTAAAATAACAGGACAAATCATTAGCGTTTCCGGAGGAGGTACACCGATTTAGATTTTACAGGTCACCAGTCCTATGGAAAGTTTAGTACGCACTTTTACCCTTTCTGAAATGAGCGAAACCCCCGATTTCATTCCCACCATTGCCCATCGCATCTGGCAGACCTGGTGGCGAGACAAAGGCGTTTTGCAAGACGAGATCGAAGTCAAAGTCCGCGCAGCTCTTTGTCCTGAAGCTGTCCCCACCGCCTTTGTTGCCCACCACGACGGAACATACCTTGGCAGCGCATTGCTGATTGAAAGCGACTTTGCCGCCCGTCCTCAACTGACACCATGGGTCGCCGCCGTGTGGACCGAAGAAGTTCATCGCCGCGAAGGTATTGGCACAGCCCTTGTTGCACGTATGGCCCAACTGGCGTTTGAAAACGGGTACTCACGTGTGTATCTGTGCGCCTCAGACGACAACACCCCGTTCTATGAGAAAATGGGCTGGCGCGTGCTTGAGTATCACGTCAAACAGTTGAACGTGCTGGCGCTGGATAAACCTGCCTCATCATAAACTGGGTGGGTGTGACACCAAGGCGTTTTTTGAAGGTCGAGCTCATATGTGCGTGGGAAGAAAACCCGCAGGCATAAGCAACCTGGCTGAGAGTGCTGTGTGGTGCGCCAAGAAGTTTGCGCGCCCGCGCCACGCGTCGCTCCACCACATAATCGTGGGGCGTTTTGCCAGTGGCGCCTTTGAACGCACGGTTGAAAAAGCCCGCTGACAGGTCCACACATGCTGCCAGATCAGACATGGACATCTGCCGGGCAAGGTGATCTTCGACAAACTCTTCCACCCGTTTCAGCCGCGTGTCTGTCATAGACGCTGCGGATGGAGGATCTTCATAGACGCCTACCTAAACTTGCTCCACCACATCCAGCAGAGCATAGAGCTGAGCTTCTATCGCTAAGGTGTCCTTAGGATTTGCTGAAAGAAGTGCCTTGCGAAGATGAAAAGCAGCTTTGATCGCATCAGGCGAGATGGCATGGTTGAAGCGCATCTGCTCTCCGCGATCAGGCAGGAGTTCAGCTGGTACCGTAAAAGTCAGATACTCTCCACCGCGCTCGCTCTCCGAGGTGACATCGCATCCCCTCGGCACAAAGGCGAGGCTGTTGGGCCGGGTCCAGAAATCAACCCGGCGATCGCTGTCAAAAGAATGCGCCCCGCGCTGGCTTTCAAACGCAAACCCGATTGAGGCCCGAGCCGCCGTGTAGGCAACAGCATAGGCACTGCTTGGCAACAGTTGCAGCTTCCACTTGTTGATAATGTCCCGCGCTGAACTCATAGCCTCAGTTACTTCAAAAGGTTCTTCTGATTTCCGACGCCCTATCTATAGGCCGACTAACCCACGGCAAACAAGGGGACATTCGCCAAAGGCGTTTAGGTCAGTATTTTGAAAGCCATCATCAGCGTCAGGTTTTAAGCTCATGGCAAAGTGTTTTTAACTGCCAAAAGGAAATCGAATGCCGCTGTTTTCACTAGAGGATCTGGAAGCTGCCCACACCACGGTTAAGCAGTTTGTCCCTGAAACCCCGTGTTATGCATGGCCATTGCTGAAGGAACGTAGTGGTGTTGATGTTTTCGTGAAGCATGAAAACCATACACCAACAGGCTCGTTCAAGGCTCGTGGCGGGTTCACCTATGTGGATGCTTTGATGAAGTCTGCGCAAAAGCCCACCGGGCTGGTGACGGCGACGCGTGGCAATCATGGTCAATCCGTTGCTCTTGGCGCGAGCCGAAATGGTGTTCCCTCTTATATTGTTGTGCCCGAAGGCAACTCACTGGAAAAGAACGCTGCTATGCGCGCGTTTGGGGCCAATGTGATCATTGCAGGCAAGGACTTTGATGAAAGCCGCGTGGTTGCACAGCAACTGCAGGAAAAGCACGGCTATCACATGGTGCCTCCGTTCCACGAGAACATCGTCAAAGGTGTCTCCACCTATGCGCTGGAGCTGTACCGTGCGGTTGCTGATCTGGATGTGGTTTATGTCCCGATTGGCATGGGCTCCGGCATTTGCAGCCTCATCACGGTTCGCGATCTGCTCGGCCTGAAAACCAAGATCATTGGCGTGACCGCTGAAAACGCCGCTGCCTTTGCACTGTCCTTTAAAGCTGGCAAGGCAATCCAGACAGATACAGCCAACACCTTCGCAGATGGGATGGCCTGCCGCGATCCGCAGGCACAGCCGCTTGAGATCATCCTGAAAGGCGCGGAAGATGTGGTCAGCGTAAGCGAGGCGCAGATTGCTGAAGCGATGGCGGCCTACTACAAAGACACCCACAATCTGGCAGAAGGGGCAGGGGCAGCACCACTAGCAGGCCTAATGGCGAACAAACATAATTTGCAGGGCAAACGGGCAGGCGTGATCCTGACTGGTGGCAATATTGACCTGACCACCTTCCTGAGTGTGATGAACACCCACTTACAGGCAACTGGTGAACTTGCACCAGCCTAACAAAAAAGGCCGCAGAGACGTGTTTGTTCTCTCCGGCCTTTTTGATGAGTTAAGCCTGATCTTGCTGAGGTTTGAGCTCCGGCTCTTCCTCTTCAACTGGCGTGTCAAACGACAAGAACCGTTTGTTTGCCCAGGCAATACCAACCAGTGTTAGTCCAAGACCAATGAACGATGTTGCGCGGGCAAGACCATACAGACCCGACATGTCGATGAAGAACACTTTCAGGCAGGTGATGATGATGAACGCCAGTCCTGCCTGCCCAACCCGTTTACGTTGCTTCACTGAGGCAAAGGCGATCAGCCCAACTGAGAAGATCAGCATCGCGACGGTGTAGCTGTAGAGTTCCTCCAGAACCACACCAGGCGCTGTCAACACAGGCCCCTGCCAGAAGGCGCGGATTTCCAACCCGACAAACATAACCAGCAAGACGCCCGCCAGACCGCGTGTCGCGTTTTGCAGGTAAGCCTCACGGGTCCAGAAGCGCTCAGTTGCCAGCAGCAATGCCAGAGCCGGATACAGATAGGCGATGGACAGGCTATCAATCGGGAAGTAGCCGAAGACATGGTCCCGAGCCAGTGGGTTGGCCAAAATCGCAACCAGACAGTTCAACACTGCAATGGCCCAGTACCAATGGAATAGCCCTCGTCTCAACTTGGCGAAGGAATTTGAGAAACTCATCCGCTTCAGCTGAACGGAAACTTGAACTGCCAGAACAAAGGCATAGGACCCATGCATCACATACATGGGCATGTCGCCCTGATCGCGGTAGAACACCTGAAGCAAGGCGCAGAAGAACAGGGATAGAGCTGCCCAGACAGTCGTTTCAAACACAACTGCTTCGCTCTCATCCCCGCGCTGCTGGCCGCGCCACCAGCCAAGCGCGCTGAGCGCGAGCACAGGCAGGAACAGCAGCGAAATGTCTCCGTACCCCGCTTCGCCAAATCCGTCGATGTAACGCTGCGTGGTGAAGAAGACCATGCCACTCAGGTAAGCAAAGAATGCCTTTCGCGCTCTGCTAAGCCCGAACAGATCTGAGATTTCAAGAACCGCAACGGCTCCGATCATGAGAACCATCGGAAGCGTGATCTCGCCAAAGAAGTAGTAGGCAAATGGTAGGAATAGCAGGAAGGCAAGGGCAGCACTGCCCTCAGTTCCAAACTCAAACTTATGTGCTGACTTGCGGAGGTAGACCGCCACGCAAACTTGCAGAGCAAGCGCAAACAGATAGCCAAAGGCTCCGATAGCGCTCAGCAGCTCTGGCGCGTGCAGGGCCGTGTAGATAAAATAGATCCCCGCACCAAGACCTGGCAAGGCGACGGCAGACCAGTTCCAGAACCACGCACGCGTGGAGGTTTGGCCACGCAGCAAACTGCCTCCTGTCACCGTTGTGATCGTAACAGCCAAAGTGGCAAGATAGAACAGCTGATCGTCTGGCACAGATTGCCAGGCCAGCGCCTTCGGCATCCACATCATCAACGCAAAGCCTGCAAGCAGTGCTGGTCCAATCAGGTCAAGGCTTTCCGCTTTACTCAAAAAGAACACATAGGCGACCAGCAAACCGGCAAACATCAGCGTCATTGGCCGTGCCAGACCCATGTCTTCACCCGCAAAGAACAACCCGGTCAGCAGCACGAGACCTGTCACGGCGTAGCTTAGCAAAGCTGGATAGGTCTTCTTGTAGTTCCAAAACGCGTTGTCCAAAGGCCAACAGGAGATCGCTGACTTCGGCGGAAAACCAAAGGCAGGCACCGTAATTGTCAGCGCAAGAATTGCGGCCAGCATGAGCGGTGTCAGTTGTTGCTCCGGCATCTGGATCTGCAACAGGAATACCCAGACGAAAACGGAAAGGACGCTGAGTGTGGAGAGCCAGATCCAGCGCTGCAAGCGTTCAACCGCAAAACTTGTTGCCAGCACCATCGCAAAATAGAGATAGAGCAAGGCGGACGGTTCTGACCCGCCCACCAGCAGCGGGGAGTAATAGGCACCGAGAATACCAATGGTCGCGAGCACTGGGCCATAAAGAAGGCCACCGCCAATCGCGAGCCATGACACAAGCGCCAATCCGATGAAGGTGGTCGTTGGGCCAATCAACCCATAAAGCGAATAAGCACCCACTGTGGCGCCAAACAGAGACGCAAGACCACCACTGGCTGCCGCAACTAGCGGGCCGAACGGATCGACATGCGCCTCTTTCTGTCGGAAGCGGAAGAACTCGGAGCCAGCAATCAGCAGGACACCAAAGGCCAGCGCACAGCTGATGCGCATGGCTGGTGAGAGGACGCCGTTCTCAATTCCGTATTGAACAAAGAAGATACCGCCGAAAGCAAGCGACAGCGCACCCAGCCAAACAACCCAGTTTTTGCGAACATTGTCGATGATACTGCGGGCAACCCCGGTAAACCACGCTTCAATCGGATCAGCCTTTGGCTGAGGTGGCGCAGATTGATGCGAGCCTGCCTTCCGCTCAGAATTTGAAGCGCCTTTCTTGGCATTTTTCTGAGCAAGCGTTTCACTGGCAGTTGATCTGTTCTGCTCTTCAGGCTTCGTTTCGTCATAGGCAGCAGCCCACTGATAAGCTAAAGCAGCGTGTTTTGCTGCCTCCCGTTTCCTGTCGCCGTTGAATTCTTCTTGGGAGGTCAGTCCGTCTGTAATAGGCGTTTTTGCTGGTTTGTTCTCTTCATTTTGCGCATCCACAGGTCTCATCCATGGCTTCTTCGCATAAGATGGCACAGTGGATTCACGAGGCGTCGCTGGCTTTTCGGCACCAGTTGGAGCTGTTCGAGCAGTCGCCGCATTCGGAGGCTGACCCTGCAACTCAGCCATGCTCTTGTGCAGCTCTTTCATCTGCGCATTCAAAAACGTGAGTTTGAGCGCGATATCTGAGAGGCGGTTGTAAAATGCGAATGCCACACCAAGAAAAAGGGCGACGGCAACAATAATTATGAGTTCCATGAAAACCTGAGGAAGCAAGACTTAAAGAAAAAAGACTGCGGCAAACCTACACGCATTGACCGTTAAGAGCCACGACAATTTTTCCTGTGCCTGACCTGCAGCAGTCTCAGCTGGCCTCAGAAGCTTCAAACAAAAAACAGAGGACACCGCCGCATCCTCTGCTTTCAAATTGTACTGTTGGGGGAATGGTACAATCAGCCCCTAAAGGCCAAGCTGTTCCTTTAGTCCGCCGATGAATGTTGCATCATCCAATGCTTTGCGGTTGTCGAGAAACTGGACGGCGTCCGCGCCCGCACGATAGCGCAGGGTATCGGTGCCGTCCGTGACAGCGGTATAGATGACGTCTGCCACAACGCTTGGTGCGGAAGGCTGCATGCCTCCGTTCATGGCTCCAAACAGCGCTTGCACAACACCCTGGTATTCCGTCATGCTCTCGTCATTGGTGAAGTCGAAAGAACGACCGGCGAAATCGGTGCTGATCATTCCGGGTTCAACAATCTTCATCTTGATGTCAGCAGCCTCCAGTTCAAAGTGAAGCGCCTCTGAAATGCCTTCAACCGCAAACTTCGTGCCGTGATACAGCGCGCCGAGCGGGAAGGTCATCTGGCCGCCGATGGACGAAATGTTCACAATCGTACCGGATTTGTTGGCGCGAAGGTGGGGCAGGACACCTTTTGTCACGGCAATCAGGCCGATGACGTTGGTTTCAAACTGGCGGCGTACTTTCTCCATGGAAAAGGCCTCCAGCGGGCCATAAGCGCCATACCCGGCGTTGTTGAGCAGCACGTCAATTTTGCCAAAGCGCGCGATGCCCTCAGCAACAGCCGTTTCAATGGAAGCTTCATCCGTCACATCCAGACGGGTCACAAGAGTATTATCAAGCTGCGTCAGCTCCTCTTCTTTTTCGGGCTGGCGCATGGTTGCAATCACGTTCCAGCCTTTGTCGTGAAAGGACTGTGCGGTGACCTTGCCAATGCCAGAGGACGCGCCTGTGATGAGAATAGTGTTGGACATGAGAAACTCCTGAAACCTTACGCGAGATATCTTCCTTGGAAACTCGCTTGTTATTCTTCGTCTCTGTCAAACTAGGGATGCGGTTGGATCGGTTCAAAGCCAAATCGCGCCAAATGACTCGCAGATGACGCCAAACTTAAATCTGTCAGGGTGCAGAACGAGAATGGACGGGATACAGGGCAAAACATGAGGCCGGAACCACCAAGATCGGTACAACTGCTGAGGGCTGTTCGACCAATTACCAGCGGGCTGCGTTAACGGGTCGCAACTCCATTCCTGCTATTACAGGCTACAAAAAGCCACAGAGAAGTGGGTATTCTGGCTTAGCTGATTGGCAATGTCCTGAGGGGCAAAAGAACAGACGAGATTTCTGCCACTGCCGCTGCCAGTATTTTGGAGCCGATTATGCAGAACGGACTGGAACACAGCACAACAACGCGTGAGCTTCCTGTCTCCCAGCAACCGGAGGTCGACTATGTGCGCGTCCGCTTTGCCGGAGACTCGGGCGACGGCATTCAGATGACGGGCACGCGGCTGGCTGAAAGTGCTGCCAGATTTGGCAATGACATTGCAACCTTCCCGGATTTTCCGGCGGATATACGCGCACCAAGCGGTACGATCTACGGTGTCTCAGCCTATTCCCTCAACATCGGCCACACCGAAGTGGACACGTTTGGTGATGAAACCGACGCGTTGGTGGCGCTGAACCCGGCAGCCCTGCGCAAGTATCTGGAAGGTGTGAAGCAGAACGGTCTGTTGATCATCGATATGGATGCCTTTACCGAGCGCGCCATCACCAAAGCAGGTTTTTCCGCCAATCCGCTAGAAGATGGGTCGCTCTCCAGCTTCCGCGTGCTGCCGCTGGAGATCACCAGCAACACAGAAAAGGCACTGAAGGAAACGGGCCTGTCCGCCAAGGATGCGCGGCGCAGTAAGAACATGTGGACCCTTGGTCTGGTCCTGTGGCTGTTCGAGCGCTCTACTGCAGATGTTGAGCATTGGATCGAGCAGAAGTTCCACAAAAAGCCCGATGTGGCCAAAGCCAACATCATGGCATTGCAGGCAGGTCATCTTTACGGAGAAGTCACCGATCTGCCGCCGGATGTGTCCCGCTACCGCATTCAACCAGCCCCATTGATGGAAGGCGAGTACCGCTCCATCAATGGCAATGAAGGCATGGCCTATGGCCTTTATGCTGGCGCCACCCTTGCTGATCTTGAGCTGTTTTACGGCTCCTACCCAATCACGCCAGCCTCTCCGCTGCTGCACACAGTGGCAAAGTTGAAGGAGCTGGGTGCGATTTCGTTTCAGGCGGAAGATGAAATTGCCGCCATCTGCGCTGCCATCGGAGCATCCTACGCCGGACATCTGGGCGTCACGGGCTCTTCTGGTCCCGGCATTGCGTTGAAGACGGAAGCCATCGGCCTTGCTATCATGACAGAGCTGCCTCTGGTAATTGTCAACGTCCAGCGCGGCGGTCCTTCCACTGGCCTGCCAACCAAGACGGAGCAGTCCGATCTGTTTCAGGCCATCTGGGGCCGCAACGGGGATGCACCGCTGCCTGTCATCGCACCAGCCCATCCGGGTGAATGCTTTGACATGGGCGTGGAAGCAGCCAAGCTCGCGACCAGACACATGACACCGCTCATGGTGCTTTCTGATGGCTACATAGCCAATGCCAGTGCCCCATGGAAACTGCCGGACTTCAGTGATCCAGCCTATGCTCCATTCCCGGTCAAGAAAGCCACAGATCCAGAGGGTTTCCTGCCCTATGATCACGATCCCGACACCATGGCCCGCCCATGGGCTGTCCCGGGCACTGCTGACCTGATGCACCGCATTGGCGGACTGGAGAAGCAGGCAGGCAGTGGCAACATCTCGTATGACGGCGAAAACCACCAGCTCATGACCCAGATCCGGGCGCAGAAGCTGGAGGCAATTGCCAAGAGCATTCCGCCGCAGCATGTGGAATCCGGAGAGGCCACCGGCAAACTGGCTTTGCTTGGCTGGGGCTCCAGCTGGGGGCCAATCCGCGTGGCGGCCCGCCGTGCAGAACTGGAAGGCAAGTCCGTCTCCCACATTCACCTGCGCCACCTCTGGCCTTTGCCGCCCAATCTGGAGGAGCTGCTCTCGGGGTTTGATCGGGTGATCATTCCAGAAATGAACAACGGCCAACTGGCAACAGTGCTGCGCAGCCAGATGGATGTTCCGGTTGAGAGCGTTTCCTGCGTGAAGGGACGTCCATTCCTCGTCCGCGAAATCGCCAAAATCATTGAGGACGCGCTGGGAGCTTCATCATGACTGACCTGAAACCAAAAGATTTCGCCAGTTCTCTCGATGTTCGCTGGTGCCCGGGCTGCGGTGATTACGCAGTTTTGAAAAGCCTGCACAAGATGCTGGCAGACACAGGCGCCAAGCTGGAAGACACCCTGTGCGTTTCCGGCATCGGCTGCTCCTCCCGCCTGCCATACTACATGGCAACCTATGGCTTCCACACGATCCATGGCCGCGCACCTGCCATTGCGTCGGGTGCAAAGCTTGCTAATCCTGAGCTGGATGTGTGGGTGTTCACGGGTGATGGTGACGGCCTGTCCATCGGCGGCAACCATCTGCTCCACGCTCTGCGCCGAAATCTCGATATGCAGATCGTGCTGTTTAACAATCAGATTTACGGCCTGACCAAAGGCCAGTACTCGCCAACCTCGCAAAAGGGCATGCGCACGCCGAGTTCTCCGGGCGGTACAGTGGAAATGCCACTCAACCCGGCTCGCTTTGCCATTGGGGCAGGCTCCAAGTTCATCGCTCGCAGCATTGACACACAGGCCAAAGTGCTTGGCCCCATTTTGCAAGAGGCACGCGACTTTGACGGCACCGCCTTCGTGGAAGTGCTGCAGAATTGCGTGATCTTCAACGACGGTGTGTTTGATCACCTGAAGGATAAGAAGCAAGGGCCAGACCACACTATCGTGGTGGAACATGGTCAGCCCATGGTGTTCGGCGTCAACAAAGACAAAGGCATCCGCGTAAAACCCGGCGGCTTTGGACTGGATATCGTTTCACTGGAAGAGGACGGCCTGACCGAAGCAGACCTGTTGGTCCATGACGAAACCAACCACGCATTGGCCGTTGCATTGGCTGAGCTGGGAGAGAAAGACGGCGAACCAACCGTCCTCGGCATCCTGTTTCGCGAACAAGCCACCGAATTCGGCACCGCCAGCCGCATCGGCCTGCCAGAAAAGCCCCTGAGCATGAACGAAAAACTCGGCCGCCTTTCTGCAACCCTGCGCGCATCAGAAACATGGGATGTGGGCGAAGACGCTGCTTAATTCCAACCATTGCTCACTCGCCAGAACCTGACAAGCCTTGCTTCGGGTTCTGGTGAGCCGGTTTATCTTAAAACGATCATTCCAAACCCCATCATCCTCTGATCAGCCCTTGAAGCTTATGCCTTGCGAAGTCCCAAGCAATTAAGGAGTATGGTCTCACTGTCATCATTGGGGGGAGTTACTATGGAGAAAGTTACGGGAATTGGCGGGGTCTTCTTCAGGGCCAAAGATCTTGCAGCTGTCGCTCAGTGGTAGGGATGTGCGGCTGAGAGGAACGAAAAAGTACCACAAGGATTGATTGGGCTTTTCAAAAGTCGTATTCGGAACTAGGATCATTTAAAGGCCTAAGTTCCCCTCTTCGGACGTTTTCCGGCAGGGCGAATTCATATCGTCCGAGGAAATTGATGTGACGCCAGAAAATTGGAGACAGGCGGGCGATATCAACAGAGTCGACATTCATACCTTGATTGCTGATGCATTGCAGGGCCTCCTGCATATAGATTGCATTCCAATGGGTCACGGCGTTGAGGGCCAGCCCCAAAACCCCAAGCTGCTCTTCCTGGCCCTGGCGCATGGGTTTTCTGATTTCTCCCCGTTCACCGTGATGGATCCGACGGCCAAGCTTATGTCGCAGTTCCTGACGGTTCAATTGGGTCAGAATGCGCCGCCGAAACGGCCGTTCATCTACATATCGCAGGATGTGCAGTGTCTTGATGATCCGGCCAAGCTGAGAGAGGGCCTTGGCAAGAGTGGTCGGGCGATCCTTGATCTGCAGCATGCGCATAACACTGGCGGCTTTCAGGTGACCAAGCTTAAGCGATCCTGCCAATCTAATCAGATCCCCCCAGTTTTCACTGATAAGCTGAAGGTTGACAGTGCCATCTGCAATCTCATCAAAGGGACCGTAATCGGCATTTTTATCGATACGCCACAGCTTGGCGCCACCTATATCCGCCAGCCGCGGGCTGAACTGGTAGCCAAGCAACCAAAACAACCCAAATATTGCATCGGAATAAGCCGCGCTATCTGTCATGACCTCCAGTGGCTCCAGCTCACTGTCCTGTTCGAGCTGAAGGGCAAGAACTGTAAGGCTGTCGCGCAAGGTTCCCGGAATTACGGTGGCTCCCAGACCGCCGAATTGATCCGAGATCATATTGTACCAGGTTATTCCCCGCACCTGACCGAAGTACTTGGGGTTAGGTCCAGCATGGATCGCACTGGATGGGGCGACAAAGCGCATGCCGTCTGCAGAGGCAACTTCTCCCGAGCCCCAGTGCGCTGTGATTGGCAACCGAGTGTGAGCGGAAATGATAAGTGCATTGGCAGCGCTTATGGTTTCGGGACGGATGAAGTTCTGGCTGATCCACGACAGCCGGCTGCGACGCAGTGCTGGAATATCGGGGCGGATCAGGGGTTCGAAACCAACATTGCAGCCCTGCGCAATCAAAGCGGCGCACAGACTGATTTCGAAACCCTCTACCCGGGCCTGACGCTCGCTCAAGTGAGTAAAGGCTTTTGCAAACCCGGTACGGGCCATGACTTCAAGGAAGATATCGGTAATACCTGCTTTGGGCACCAGGGCGTGAACCATCCGGCGAAGCTCTTTGAGGCTGTCGGGCTCTTCCAATCGATCCAGTGGTGTCACAATAATCCTTGGTTTCCCCTCCAAGTTTTCAATGCGCAAATCGGGGTTGTTGGGGACGCGATCAGCCACGCGGCGATAGGCTTTATCAAGCAGGTCGGAGAGCTTATTCAGCTCTGTTGTGGCGTCAAAGGAGCGCCCCAGGCTACGACAAACCATTGCTTTGGCTTCTTGCCAGCGGGATCCCTCAAGCATTCCAAGGCGAGGATCGCCATATCTAATACCCGGCTTCGCAAAAACATCGCGCCGTTTAAGAGCGCTCCGCCAAGCGTCAATAGTAGCAAACACATACGCCTTTGGGTCAATTACCTGGCCGTTCTGATCCAGTACGTATTGCCGCCAGGGTTTTGGAATAGCTCTGGTTGGGGCATCTCGCATGGTTGCCCTCGACCAATCCTGCTTGGATTTAAGATAAGAAACAGCTTTGGCGAGATCTTTTCCACCTGGTGCAGATCCGGTTTCAATGCGGGTTGTAATATTAAAAAACAAACGCCTAGTTCGACGCCAGCGCAAACGCAACTCATCATAAGGCCTGGAGGGGGTAGGTCGAGCAATCGCAGCGACTTTCCCCATTGCCTCTTCAATCTGAGAGCGAGGCAAATTTTCGAACAACACTTCTTGCCAGTCGTTCAGCGGCAAACGATTTTCGCTTATGACGAAAAGGGCCATTTCGCTCAAAACAAGAGCTGCATCATCCAGATCACGCAGACTTCTCAATCTGGTTCGGTTGTTGGCTGCTTCCGCATCACGAACCAGGTCCGCCAGCAGGGCTTCGGCAAGTTCAGTAACATCGTCCTGCGCGGTTGCCTCCAGAGTGTAAAAAAGAGCGGCAACAGTGGCGGTGCGCCGTGGCTCTTGCAAAGCGGCAATAGCAGAAGGCTTGCTGGTACGAGCAACACGAGCCAATCGTTCAAGACTGACCGCTGGAACACCTTTGGGCGGGATTGGTCGCATATCAAAGGCACGGACTGCATCAAGTCTGTCAAGATGGCGGAAGAACTCCGTAGAAGCCCGCTTTTTGGGAGCTGTACGCAAAGCATCCAAAGCGACAAAGGCAGCCGGATCATTCTCTTGAAACAAAGCTGCAATACGCTGATGCTGCTCGTTAGTAAGCCCTGCAATCAGGCGGTGCCACAATCTGGTCTGCGCTCGTTCCCTGATGTGGCCAACCAGCCTTTCAAGAGTGGAGATACCGGGCAGCAGAATTTTGTTTGTAACCAGCCAAGAAACAGCCCGCTCAACCAGAAGCCCAGGCTGATCTTCACCGCTCCAGTACTGAGAATAAAGCCAGCGGCACAAACGGAAATAGGCAAAACCGCTGTTTCCAAACTCGGTGAACCCAAATTTGTCCCGCACCAGAAAACTATGCCGCTTAAAAGTCTGAGTTTTGCGGTTGAAATAACTGGAGAGGTCTGTGTCAGGCGTACAATCCAGCTGCCCACACAAACTAACGATAACACCTTGCGGGACGTCCTCTTTGCTTCTGGGAAAAATGCCAAGAAATCTGGCACTACAGAGCAGGATTGCGCATCCGAGACGATTACGGTCACCACGAAGCGTTCGAATGATATCAAGGTCGCTGCGGTCGAGATGAAAGTATCTGGCCAACTGTTCAGGTGTCGGATCGGCAGTAAAGCGCCCCAAGGTGTTACGCAGATCATCGTTAAGGTGGCGGGTGGGCATGTTTTGCAAATCTTACAAGTTTTGCGAGGCTCACGGAGCTCACAGGAAAATCAAAGAGAATCCTTTGCAAAAAATATGTGCGAAAACAGCCAGTTTTGCAATGACTTTCGCACACCCATAAAAGAGGTCACATGAAACTGGGATACGCACGCGTTTCTACAGAGGGACAAACCCTGGATCAACAGGCTCAACGGCTGGAACAGGCCGGGTGTGAGATGTTGTTTGAAGAAAAAATTTCCGGCGCCGCCCTAAACCGACCGGAACTGGAGAAGCTGCTAAGTCAGTTGCGGAAAGACGATGTGCTGGTTGTCACGCGACTGGACCGCCTTGCCCGCTCCACCTCTGAACTGTTGCGCGTTACCGAGATCATCAATGAAAAGCAAGCAGGATTACAATCACTTGAAGAACCGTGGGCGGATACGACAACGCCCGCAGGAAAGATGATCATGACAGTTTTTTCCGGTATTGCCGAGTTCGAACGCACCTTGATTTTAAGTCGGACGCAAGAGGGGCGTGACGCTGCCATGGCCCGCGGCGTGGCATTTGGCAGGCCACAAAAATTGCGTCCGGAGCAAAAAGAGATTGCCCGTGATCTCGTTCATCAGGGCAAATCAATCAGTGCTGTTGCGCGGACTTTCGGCGTCCACCCGGCAACGATTTATCGCTGTCTGGAGAAAAAATAGCCTTGTGGTACTTTTTCGTTCCTCTCAGCCGCACATCCCAATTCCAAGGCGGTGACGAGGTTTGTGGTGGGGTTGTAGGTGCATTTGTAGGTGAGGTGGTACCAATCACGCTTGCTGCGGAAAGCTGCACCATCTGCGCTGACGCTGTTGCCGAACACTACAGGATCTTTGTAGGCAAAGGCGACCACGCGTTCCGGGTTGAAGCTCTCATCCCATAACTCGATTTGCTCCATCACCTCCAAATTGCACAGCTGCTCGCGCTGATCGGATGGATCAAACAGAACCAGCGACTCTTTCAGTTCTTTGTTTTCAGGCGCGTCCAGTAAACGGCCCAACTGAAAGTGTTGCGCAATGACAGGTTGCGGCGTTTGAATGATTTCCTCTCTCACAACTGGCGGCGGCAAAGGTTGCGGGGTTGCATCTTCCGGCGGAGCAGATGAGAGAGATGCCGTTGGTGGCTCTTGTTGAACTGGCGGCGTGATGAGTTGTTCAAACAGAGCGGTGCCAATGAGTTCGACACCAATGCTTTTCACCGGGCTTCCACGAAAGCTACGAGGCAAATGAGAGATGGCCAGCACCCAGTAGGCGAACAGGTGCACCATTAATGAAGACGCAAACACCAGCGTATAGGTCTTGTTTGACCCCGCTATCACATAGCTGTTTCTGTCTGCTTGCAAAACGTGCAATGAATCAATCCTGTGTCTCGCCCCTGGAAGTTGCCAGACTCGTGGCAGAACAAGGCAAAAATCCGGCAGAACCTCTCACATTTCAACTTACCCGCAACTGTTTGCACACGACCGCCCTCTCTCTGAAATCAGTACCTTACGTCTTGCTTGCAGGCCGGTTTGTATGGCTAATTTAGAATTATTTGACATTGCACAAATATGAGTATTAGCTTCATGTTTATAAGGGGTGATAAGTGGAGAAGTTCGACCATCGCTCCATCACTTCTGGTCGAATGCGTTTCCTGTGCCTTGATAAGAAAATGAGCGAAGGCTGATCCTTCGCCGACCGAGACCTGACACATGCAGCAAACACAAACTATGCCGAAGCCTCCCAGCGCGAGCACAGCTTTCTCCTGGGAAGCATTTTTGTCTCTCGGCTTTCGTCCGTTCTATATTGTTGGTGCAGCGTATGCGGCCATCAGCGTTCCGCTTTGGGTTGCCTCCATCATCGGGTTTGTCGAGATCAACGGCCCGCTCGAAGGCGTGTTATGGCACTCTCATGAGCTGATCTTCGGCTTCGCGGTCGCCATTCTCATCGGCTTTCTTTACACCGCCGTTCAAAACTGGACGGGCCGACGCACTCCGAATGGCATGGTTTTGGGTGGATTGCTTGCCTTATGGCTAGCGGCACGCGTGCTCTTGTTTGTGGGCAGCGGACCACTTGGGTCACTGGGACAAATTCTTGATCTTCTCTTCCTGCCTCTTGCCGCTCTTGGCATCGCAATTCCGCTTTATCAGGCGAAAAACAAACGCAACTACTTCGCGGTGGCTTTGCTTCTGGTGCTGGCGGTGGCAAACGGTCTGTTCCACGCCATTGCGCTGGATCTCATCAATTATGACTCTGCCGATGTGTTCCTCTGGGCTGTTGATGTCTTCGCGATCTTTGTAACCGTCATTGGCGGCCGTATTATTCCGCTCTTCACCAACAATGCCCTCGGCGTGAAACGCGCAGTGCGCAACCAGCGCCTTGAAGATGCAATTGGTATTGGCATGGTTCTGCTATTGGTCAGCGACATCTATTTTGGCATGAGCTACGAAGCCGCAACGCTGCGTGCGGTGGGCTTGCTGGTGCTCGCCGGGCTGCACATTGTGAAGATGGGCCTGTGGCGTCCTCAGATCACATGGGGCAAACCGATCCTCTGGATCCTGCCGATCTCCTACGCTTGGCTACCAATTGCATTGTTGTTGCGGGCAGGGGCCCTGCTGGATGCACCATGGGATCAGGTACTGGCCATCCACGCGATCACCGTTGGTTCCATCGCCGGTATGATGCTGGCCATGATGACACGCAGTGCGCTGGGTCACTCCGGCAGACCACTCCAGCCAACATGGGTTGAGATTGCAATCTACTATCTCATTGTCATGAGTGCAGCGGTGCGGGTGTTTGGTATTCTTCTATATCCGCAGGGATATTTCATGGTTCTGGGGCTTTCAGCCCTGTGCTGGGTCGGTGCATTTGGCCTCTTTACTATTAGATACTGGGGCATTGTCACCCGGCCAAATACAATCTTCTGACATCACAAAGGCCCGGTTTTCCGGGCCTTTCCTGTATTCAAGCACACATCTTTATTCAGAATATTCTCATATATACCTATGCACTGTTGCTGATATATCGCAACGTCAATTTCTTTTTAGACCAAACGGTCAACTTACTTGATTTAACCCGTCTGCCGGCTCAATACTTAAGCGGTTTCTTTATTAGAGATCTTTGATTGCCGCTCTGTACCACTCCTTTCGAGCCCTATTGCAGACCATTGATTATGACACCGCTCCTTGATCAAAGTATCAGCGACATCTTCCGGACCTTCATGAATGAAGAGCCGTTGGAAAATGCGTTGAAGCAACTGCAGACAAAGTACTCAGAGTTTCCCTTTGCCATCAATGTGCAAAGCCTGGCAGACCGTCACTATGACTACCGCAAGGTTTTGAATGTGGGGCAGGCGTTCCATGACAGTTTTGCGCCCGTAGCTCAGCTGAATCCACTGCCCTCCGTTTTAAAGCGGGTTGATATTGAAGAGCCCTGCCGGCCGCATCGGCATTTCCGTAAGGAAGACATTCACGCAGATTATGTTGGCAATTTCATTGAGCCCAACCAAAACATCGACCGCGCCATTACACTAATGATCGATCGTCAAAACGGTCTGTGCTCCTACATCAACATTTCACTTCCCTATGCCGTCTCAGAAAATGACGAAGACCAGCTTTTTGAGGAAGTGAAGTTTTTGCAGCCGTATTTCCGCAATGCTTTTCAGCTGGCTTTGCAGCGTCGCATGCGTGAGGCGGTTGCCCCCACCAAGGCGTTAGGCAAGTTCTGGTTGGAGCAGATGCCCTTCAGCGCTCTGGTGGTTGATGAAAACAGCAGCGTGCAGGTGATGAACGGGCGTGCAGAAAAGCTGCTGAGCAAACATACCAACTTGCAACTTGGGCGTTACATGCGGCTCTCTGCCAAGGCAGTAGATGAGGCCAGCGCATTGGAAAGCGCAGTCAGACAGTCCATTTACACGCACACCCTGCCGTCTCCGGTTATCATCCGTAATGAGTTTGGTCCGAACACACTGGTCTTCATCCAGCCTATTGAGACTCAAAAGGACGCTCCAGACTATCTTTCGCATTTTTTGGCCAGACCAAAATACTGCCTTTTGATGGTGTTTGATCCGACCGATTTTGCCGAAGTGCCAGACAAAATGATCAGCCACCTGATGAATCTTACCCCGAAAGAAACCGAGGTCGTGAAGGCGCTGACCAATGGAGCGTCAACACGAGACGCTGCTGAGCAACTCGGTATTTCTTACAATACCGCACGAAACCACATCGCCAACGTGTCTCGCCGGCTGGATGTTGGCTCACAAACCGAGATCGTGCGACTGGTGATGACGACACTCTCGCGTTATCCGTGGCAGACCTAATACAATCCCTTCAGGGATTTCCCTCAGTCGCCTAAACCCACCCCCTCAATTTCATGCACCCGACATATCGGAGAGGAAAATAATCTGATATTTTTATTAGATATATCAGAGCGTTATCAGCTAATTTTAGAGTTTTGTCTTTTTCTGCAGAAAATTAGTGCAATTGCATCAAGTCACCTCGAAAAATTCTGAGTAAATTTAACTCAGCAAACAAGAGGCGTCGGGAGCACAGGTTTTCGGAGGCAGTCTTGGCACAGAAGGCATACCTTCAACCGCAATTCGGTCCTTAAGTTTGCTGTTTGGTGGTTCGTTTGCTTGGGAAATGAGCCGCCTGTATTGTTGTAAATTATTGCCTAGCCGGCTTAGCCTTCCATATTTCAAAAGGCGATGCCGGTCTTTTCTTGCTTAATTGAACCTGCCCGATTGAACGCTCCCACTGCACATGGCACAGTGGTTATCTCCTCGTTCATCACGGTGCTCACATGACTTCCTCAGATACTTCCACCGCTCTCACCTATGAAAAATTCTCGATTCTTTTGGAAACTGGCATACCAATTGAAGATGCAGAGCTGGAAGCGTCCTGGCTTGAGGGCAAAGACCTACGGGATGCGCAGTTTCTCAATTGCAGTTTTGAGCCCGAAGGTGACTTCAATTCAGTAGATTTTCGTGAAAGCAGCTGGAAAGACACCCAGTTTCCGGCCTGCACCTTTAAAAGCTGCGATCTGCGTGAGGCAAAGTTTGAAAACTGCAGCTTTTATTATGCCGACACACGGGCAGGCGGGTGTTTTCGCCATGCAGACCTGAGCAATGTGGAGTTTCACAACTGCGATCTTCGCCTCACCATCTTTCCGTATTCACAAATGTTCTGCATCACCTTCCAAAACTCCCGTTTGACGGGCGCCTCACTTGCGGGTTGTGTTTTTGGCAAGGTTGCGGGCAAACGCGCGTTGAAAACACGAGCAACGTTCACCGACTGTCAGCTGAGTTACGCAACCCTGTCTGATCTGGATCTTGAGGAATGCATTCTCACCGACTGCGACCTGACCAGCAGCAATCTATCCAACACGAACCTGACCAACGCAGACCTGAAGCGCAGCACGCTCTCTGATGCGGAAACGGAAGATCTGGATCTGACCTACGCGGACTTGCGAGGTGCTGATCTGGGTGCGCTCTTCCTAACAAGCCTGCGCGGATATCGGGGTATGATTGTTTCCGCTAGTCAGCAACACCTTCTGTTGCACGGCCTCGGCATCAAGGTTGATCCGGACTGAAGCCAGCAGTCTTCTCCATACAAAAACCCCGCCTCAAAGAGGACGGGGTTTAAAGTCAATGCCCGGAGAGTGTTTTGCTTATTTTGCAAGGCCTTTGATGCGTGCGATTAAGTCAGCAAGCTTAGGTGACTTTTCTGCAAGCGCATCGTGCATTGGCAGAACTGCGCTGATGAATGGACCTTTCTCAACTTCGATAAACTCCACGCCAAGTTGTGTCTTAGCAGTTTCAATCACTTCCAATGTCTGCTTGTTGTAAAGGTCGCGATGGAAATCCATCATTTCACGAGCTGCTGTTTTCAGTGCTTTTTGATCATCCGCGTCCAAACCATCCCACACTTTGGTAGAGATCATCAGAACGCCTGGGATCATGGTGTGCTCGTCACGGGAATAGACTTTTGCAACTTCACCGTGGCGCACGTCAACAAGTGCCTGCGGGTTATTTTCAGCGCCATCAACCACGCCCTGCTGCAGAGCGGAGTAGAGTTCGCCGAAGGAGATCGGGGTTGGCGCACCGCCGAGCAGTTCAACCATCTGGATCGCGGATGGGGAAGGCTGCACGCGGATCTTCATACCCTTCAGATCAGCTGGGCTGTTGATGGCTTTGTTTGCATAAAATGAGCGAGAGCCGTCAACCATGAAAGCCAGACCAATAAAGCCTTTGTCCTTGGAGGACATGAAGATGTCTTCAGCAACATCTGAGGTCAGAACTTTGTAATAATGGTCCTCACTCTCAAAGATGTATGGGAGGGTCAACGCAGAGTAAGATGGTTCAAAAGCTTCCATTTCTGCTGCATTCGAGCGGGCCATGTCCAAAAGACCGTTCTGCATCAGTTCAATGGATTCACGCTGTGTGCCAAGCTGTGCATTTGCGAAGATGCGCATTTTGACATCTCCGCCGGAAAGCTCTTTAACGCGCTTTGCCATGAACTCCAGAGAGATATGTGCCGGGTTGTCAGTCGGCAGGTTATGGCTGACCTTCAAGGTCTTAGCTTCTGCAATGGTTGCGCCCACCATAAGAGCAGATGTAAGCACAGCACCAATAAAATGAGACTTGCGGAACATTCTTCTAAATTCTCCCTTGAAGTACACAGACAGACGGCGCCTGGTACGGAATTCCCGATTTATCGAAATGAGACCGATCTTCCCTACGGCGACATCCCTTACCAGTACTTCTGACCAATTTCACAAAAAGGTCAACCAAAATATCAATTCTAGGTGTTGGCACTGACAATTGGTCACGCCTCACGGAATGCACCCCGAAAAGCAAACCATAGATGATACAAGTCACATAATCTTTATGAAAAGCGCGATTTAATAGCACTTTCTGAGTAATAATAATAATAGCATCAACTTATATCGAGCAGCCTTCGCAGTAACCACTCTCTTTATTTTAAAGCTATATCCAATGCTATATTTGCCGGGAATTTACACTCAAGTATACTAATTGCAGCGCATTGACAGCCGATCGCAGATAATGTCCGACCTTTAGACCAAAAATCTTCTAATAGGTCGACCAAATATTCAAAACTTCAGAACAACTCTAACTCTGCGTCTAGGGAGATTCGCATTTTTTGGCAGTTCTTTGCCTTCTCAAATTTGGCTGACCAATATCCGAAACCATCTCAACCAACTGAAAATCTACGTTCCAAACATTGTTATGGGAACAATATAAAAGTGCGTAAGATCGGTTTTTCCTCGCATCGCCGCGCCCTTTGCTAGATATTTTTATATTTGCGAGGTTTGACATGGCACAGCACTGCGATTTTCTGATTATCGGCGGCGGCATCGCTGGCATCAGTGCGGCCTCTCAACTGGCAGAGAACGCAAAAACCATTGTGCTGGAGATGGAAGATGTGATCGGCCACCACTCCACAGGCCGCTCTGCCGCAATCTTCATTCGCAACTACGGCAATGCCGTCATCCGCGCCTTAAACGCTGCTTCCGAACCTACACTCATGAACCCGCAAGGCATCTGTGAGGGGTCCGTGCTCACGCGCCGAGGGCTTTTGATGTTGGCGGAAGAGGGCAAGGAAGACCAGCTGGAAACCTACGAGAAAGACGCAGAAGGATTGGAGACACGCAGCGCTGAAGAAGCCCTCGCCATGGTTCCAATCCTTGATCCGGAAAAAGTCTCCTCCGCGCTTTACGAGCCCAACGCATTGGACATTGACGTGGACCGCCTGTTTCAGGGCTACGCCCGCCTCTTCAAATCCCGTGGTGGAGAGATCATCCTCTCAGCACCTGCCACTCAGATTGAACGGCAAGATGGGCTTTGGCAGGTCACCACACCCAAAGGCGTGTTTTGCGCCCCTGTTCTGATCAACGCCGCGGGAGCCTGGGCTGATAAAATTGCCGAACTTGCAGGCCTTAAAACAATTGGGCTCACCCCCAAACGCAGAACCGCAGCAATCTTGCCTTTGCCGGAAGGTGTCGACAGCAGCAACTGGCCCTTGTTTGAAGGCGCAGCAGAACCCTTTTACGCCAAACCGGAAGCAGGCAAACTGCTTGTCTCTCCTGTGGATGCCGACCCTGTAGAGCCGCACGATGCCTTTGTTGATGACATGGTGCTCGCCGAAGGCCTCTACAGATTTGAAAACGCCGTCAACTTCCCCGTCACACGGGTGGAGCACAGCTGGGCAGGCCTTCGCAGTTTTGTAGAGGATCGCAGCCCCGTCGTAGGGTTTACTCCAGATGCAGACGGCTTCTTCTGGCTTGCTGCCCAAGGTGGGTATGGCATTCAAACCAGCCCAGCTCTTTCTCGCCTCACCGCAGATCTCTGCCTCAACCGTCCGAGCGAGTTGCCGGAAGAGATTGTGGCAGCCCTTTCACCAAACCGATTTACATAAAGCATAGGAATTCCCATGTCTGACATTACCCGCCTGGGCAAAAGCCTGCGCATGAGCCAGATCGTCGTTTACAACGGCATCGTGCACCTTTCAGGTCAGGTCGACACCAACGGCAAAACCGCTGCCGAACAGACTCGCGCTATTCTGGCAAACATTGAGAAACTGCTGGAAGACGCCGGTTCCAACAAGTCCCGCATCCTGCAAGCCACCATCTGGCTGAATGATGTTGCTGACTTTGATGAGATGAACTCCGTCTGGGACGCATGGGTCGACCCTGAAAACCCACCAGCCCGCGCTTGCGGCGAATGCAAACTCGCCCTCGACAGCCTCAAAGTAGAAATCCTCATCACAGCCGCAGTAGCTGCCTGATCAGAGTGACATAGAACTCGGGGAGGGGAATAAACTCTCCTCTCTTTTCGCTCAAAGTCAGTAGTTCGAAGTCAGTCCGCTTCGGAGGCCAAGTGTGATCAGCCCCACTTGAGTGGTCCGGTTTGAAAGTTAGTGCATGACTGGCCTTTGGTCTACTGGAATGATTACTTCAGGAGCCGGTGGGCGGAAGTTCAGCGCACTATGGGGGCGTTTGGTATTGTAGTGTATCCTCCACCTTTCGATGATTATTTGGGCTTCACGCAACGAGTAA
>NZ_LMCF01000041.1 GCF_001623075.1 Pseudovibrio sp. Ad37 | reverse complement strand
TCAGACAAACCTGAGATCTTCAACGTATGTTTTGCAGCAAACACAGTCGCAAAAATCGACTTAACATCATAACATGACCGTCACCCATGTCCCCGAATAAACGTCAACCATCTCTCCGGGACAAACACATGTATCTGGGGGCCAAGCACATGGTCACGGGGTACGACCACATCCTGTTCCTGCTTGGGATCGTGTTCTTCCTCTACAAGACCAAAGACATCGGCGTTTATGTGAGCTTGTTTGCGATCGGCCACTCCACCACGATGTTGCTCGGGGTCTACTTCAACATCGGCATCAACGCCTACATCATTGACGCCATCATTGGCTTCTCAGTGGTCTATACAGCGCTCGATAATATGGGAGCCTTCTGGGTCTGGTTTAAGTATCAGCCCAACACCCGCCTCACCACACTGGTCTTCGGGTTCTTTCATGGCTTTGGCCTGTCCACCAAGATCCTCGAATACGAGATCTCACCGGATGGGCTGGTGCCAAACCTTCTCGCCTTCAACGTGGGTGTCGAACTTGGCCAACTGCTGGCCTTGAGCGGCATTCTCATTGTTATGGGCTACTGGCGGCGCACGCAGACCTTCTGGCGCTACGCCTACTCCCTGAACACCACCATGATGACAGCAGGCTTTGCGCTGGTTGGATACCAGCTCACGGGCTTCATTCTATCTTTTTAATGTGAGGCACCATGCATAATACAACTCCACCAAAGCGCTCTGAGCTGCCATCTTCCACGCAGCTGAAACGCTCCACCATTATCGCAGCGTTGTCTGCTCTGGCCCTTCTCATCGTAGTTATCCTGCCCTCTGAATACGAGGTAGATGCCACCGGCATAGGCCGCGTTCTGGGCCTGACAGAGATGGGTGAGATCAAAACCCAGCTGGCAGAGGAAAGTGCTGCCGATGCGGCTGCAACTGCAACTCCTGCATCGACAACCTCCACCCAACCAGTGGCAGCGGTTTCTCCCGAACTGACCAACCGCGTTGACGAGATTGAACGTAAACTGGCTGAGGTGATGCTGAAACAGCAGTTGCGCGAGCGTGTGACTGCCACCTCCCGCCGAGTTGACACAAAAGCCGTAGCACCAGCGAAAACTGTTGCTGCAGTACCCGCGGCTCAACCTGTTGCCCCGACACCTGCCATCAAAAGCGATCAGACCACCATTCAACTTGATCCCGGTCAGGGTGTTGAGGTGAAGCTGGTGATGAAGGCCGGCAAGAGTGCAGCGTTTCGCTGGACGGCAAACGGAGGCACATTGAACTTCGACACACATGGAGACGGAGGTGGTCGCTCCATCTCCTATGTGAAAGGGCGCGGCGTGCCGCAGGATGAAGGACAGATCACGGCAGCATTTGATGGCAACCATGGTTGGTTCTGGCGTAACAGAACTAACAGCCCTGTTACTTTATCACTGCAAACACGCGGAGAATACGAGTCGTTTAAACGAGTAAAGTAAGCGACTCATCAAGTTGACCTAATCGTCAATTCGGGTGGTTTTTCTGTTGTATCCCGGCAAAATGCCTGCAAAACCGAAAAATCACCCGGGTTTTCCTCTTAAGCGCACAATATTCGGCGACAATCTGTCATGGGGTTCAATACCTATTACTCGAGGTAATACTGATATATGTCTCGCCAAAGCGCTTTGGTACAAATAATATTGCAACTAACCCGCACGTTCCCCTCAGTTAGTTTGTGATTTGTCATTTGAGGAAATTTTAAATCGTTATAACGTGGTCAAACCACGCTTTCGTTCGATTGCATCAACTACGTATTCCTACTTATTTCATTCCAACGCGTTTCGATGCACTTTCCCTTAAAATTTTTTTGCACCCGGTGAAAAGTTTTTCACCTGCAAGGTTTGCCGCCACCCTCGGCAAGCCAAATTCGGGGCCTTACTGCCAGCTATACCCCCTTTTAGCTGGTGCGTAACAACCGAACCACATGAGTAAAAGCGAAGTCCGTTCCCTGCTGTTATAGACAGCGTTCCCTCCTCCCGGGCTTCGCTTTTTACTCACTCAACATGCGATCGGGAGACCTTTAAGGTGACGAAGCTGCGTCCAGGCGTCATTTTTGGCGAAGAATACAAAACCCTCATTCAGGCAGCACGTGAAGGGCAGTACGCTCTTCCAGCAGTAAACGTAGTTGGCTCCAACTCAATCAACGCAGTGCTCGAAGCTGCAGCAGCCAACAAATCCGACGTAATCGTACAGCTCTCAAACGGCGGCGCACAGTTCTATGCTGGTGCAGCCATGCCAGATAGCTTCCAGGCCCGTGTTCTTGGCGCGGTTTCCGCAGCCCAACACGTGCACCTGCTGGCAAAACACTACGGTGTTTGCGTTGTGCTCCACACAGACCACGCAAACCGTAAGCTGGTGCCTTGGCTGGAAGCTCTTATCTCGCACGGTGAAGACTACTTCCGTGCAAATGGCCGTCCACTCTTTACTTCTCACATGCTGGACCTTTCTGAGGAAACTCTGGAAGACAACCTGTCGATGAGTGAGCGCCTGCTGAAGCGCATGGCTCCACTGCAGATGAGCCTTGAGATTGAACTCGGCTGCACCGGTGGTGAAGAAGATGGCGTTGGTTCCGACGATGACATCGGATCTGACAATCCAAAGCTGTACACCCAGCCAGAAGACGTGCTGGAAGCGTACAACCGCCTCGACCCACTGGGCCACTTCTCTGTGGCAGCATCCTTCGGCAACGTGCACGGAGTGTACAAGCCAGGCAACGTGAAGCTGCGCCCTGAGATTCTTCGTGAAAGCCAGAAACTGGTTCGCGAAACCCACGGTCTGGGTGAAAACCCACTGCCACTCGTGTTCCACGGTGGTTCCGGCTCTGAAAAAGCAAAAATCGCAGAAAGCCTGGGCTACGGCGTGTTCAAAATGAACATCGACACCGACACCCAGTTCGCATTCTCCGAACAGGCGGGCGCTTATGTGTTCGAAACGCCAAATGCGTTCAAACACCAGATCGACCCAGAGACCGGTGTCCCTTATAAGAAGGTCTACGATCCGCGCAAGTTGCTGCGTGAAGGTGAAAAAGGAATTGTCACTCGTTTGACAGAAGCCTTTGAAGACCTTCGCAGCACAGGTAAATCCCTGGCGCAGTAAGAATGACCTCACAGGCCACACGTTGGGGGTGTGGCCTGGACTTTTATGGAGTACAGGATGAAAGCGCTATTTATTGGCCAGTCCTATATTGACGTGACCTTTTTGTCAGAGACCATGCCGGAAGGTGATGAGAAGGCAATTGCGCAGGATTACGCTGTCAGCTTTGGTGGCAACGCTGTCACCGCGGCTTTCGTTTGCGCAAAGCTGGGCATCTCACCTGACCTGCTGTGCTCCATGGCAGACGACTGGCTGTCTCGCATGTTCCGCGACATGGCGGCCAAGTATTCCATTCCGATCCACGGCGCTAAAGTGAAGGAAAGCTCCCTCTCCTTCATCATGCCAAAGGATGGCAAGCGTGCAATCGTGCGTTGCCGTGACAACGACTTCCTACATCCGGTTCCTGAACTCAACCTTGCAGGTTGTCAAGCGCTGCATGTAGACGGTCACATCCCACACGCTGCTCTGCATTACGCAAAGATGTGCCGCAAGCACGGTATTCTGACATCACTGGATGGCGGTGCCGTTCGTGAGAACACCGAGGAACTGCTCGACTACATTGATGTCGCGATCGTTTCTGAGTTGTTCTGTGAACAGCTGGAAAAATCCCCGGAAGACACACTGGAATACCTGCGTGCCAAAGGCGTGAAGGTTGGTGGTGTCACTCAGGGCGAAAAAGGCCTGCTGTGGTACGAAGACAAATGCCCGATCAAGCGTTTGCCAGCTCTGAAAGTACCAAAAGAACGCGTCATCGACACCAACGGTGCGGGTGATACCTTCCACGGCGCCTATGTTTACGGCTACCTGGCAGACCCTCAAGGAACCTGGGAAGACCATTTCAAACTGGCTCGTGCGGCTTCCGCACACGCCATTCAGTTCCTCGGCAACGAGGCCTCTCTGCCAACCGTCCTCGACTTGGACAACGTGCAGAAAAACTTTCCTGCGAGCGACTAATCTAAGCGGCTTTGCCATGGGTGAAGCCATTTAGAGCCAAATAAAAACAATAAGAACGAACAATAACAATAATAGGCCCCACACGGGCACATGTTCATGTGGCGTTCGCACACTCAAAAAGCCCCGTCTCTTTATGAGGCGGGGTTTTTATTTTGTCTTTTTCATATGTAACGCCAAAGACCCGGACCAGCTTCCCTTAGTTATTGTCAGCTATACCCCCTTGATTCAGGCGGATTAGAAAAGGTGGAAAGCCCCAGTCTGCAGATATTTTCTGCAGGATCACACCAGTGAAAACCAAGATATCTCTGGCTTCTCATTCCCGACTTTTAATAACGTTGAATATTACGGGCTCAGTTTCACTAATATTCTTCACGAGTTCCAGAGAATATAAGTAAGCACATGATGAAGCCAACTGATCGCAGACTTCTTTCACACAAACACAAATTGCATACAAACAACTGCTCGCCTGATGCGACAGAACAATTTCTGCATGCCAATTACACAGTTTCCGACAGCAGTATTTAGCTCAGTTTCTATTGTTTAAAACAGGGTTTATACTATGACTCATCTCAAATATTCATGTGCTTTGGTCGCCTTGCTGGCGAGTGCAGGCATGGCACACGCAGGCACAATTACTATCACCATAGATGGCAGCAATGTGGTGACTCATTACACAGGCTCGTCAGACAACGCTACAACAGCCTTTGATGAGGCATCGCAAACCGGTATTGTCGACAGCGCAGACGTTGATCGCATTTTCGCAAATGAAATCAAAGGTAACGCTGCAGATATTGCTAGTAACAGCCAAACTATTTCCGACTTTCAGGCCCTGTTTGGAACAGTGCAGACAACAGCACCAGCGGCAATCTCTGATGGCGTTAAAGACCCGCTGAAGAACAACACAGGCACACCTTTGGAGGAAGTCCGCGATATTGAAGCTGCGCTCAAAGATGGCACAACAGCCAAAACCGAGTGGAAAGCCTACCTGGACCACGTAGAGGCAAAAGCTGCTGCTGGCGAAGAGATCACCATGGATGCTCCAACAAGTCCTGTGGCGGGTAACTTCACAAGCGGCGCTCTGCCTGCAAACATGGCGGCAGATCTGGGTACACTTGATACTGCAGTCGACAACTACGCGGCGGAGCAGTTGCCACACGAGAACTACAGCACCTTCACCACGGCCAATGGCGCTAATGCATCTGGCCGCACAACTGCTCAGGCACTGGAAAGCGGCGAAGGTCTGGCGAATGGCATTCTGGCATCCTTCAACGCGGTAGATGCTAAAATTGGCGACATCAGCACATTGCCAAGCGACCTTCAGGCACCAACCCCGGCGGATACCACCGTTGTTTCGGCTGTTACCAAGCTCAACGAGAAGGTCGGTTCTCTGGCTGATCTAAACTCCACCTTTACCGGCACAGCCCGCAACAGTGTTGTCGCAGCAGTCAACAGCAATGCTGAGCGCATTACCGCCAACAGCGCAGCTATTTCTGACAACAGCTCCCGCATCGTTTCATTGGAAGAAGACGTTGATGAGCTGCAGTCCGGTGTTGCCATGGCAATCGCAATTGCCAACGCACCGATCATTCAGGGCGGTTACAACGGCCTGTCTCTTTCCGGTGGTTTTGGACACTTCAAAGGCAAGTCTGCAGGTTCTATGAAAGCTGCTTTCATGCCAATGGACAACATGGCGATCACCGCCTCCGTCGCAACCGACTTTGACGACAACGTCGCCGCTGGCGCGGGTCTCGGTTTCTCATTTTAAGTTTTCAAGGAGAGGCACATGAGCCGACTTCTTTCATTTTTCTTCGTTGCCTTCGCCATGGTTTTTCATGGCGGGGGTGTTCTCGCACCTTCCTCAGCTCAGGCAAAAGAGGAATGGTCCGTTCAATGCAGCCGACAACAATGCCAGATGTACGCGGAGATCCGACTTCAAAACGGAACCTTGTTTAACAACATCGCGTTTCGCAAACTCAACGCCACCACGTATGCAGGCATTTTGAAGCTGCCGCTCGGCATTCACATCCCAAGTGGCATCAACATTGGCATTGACGAAGCCGCGATCATTCAAGCCAAGCTGATCACCTGCAATCCTGATGGCTGCGAAGCTGCCTTTACTGCAAACCAGACGGTGGTGGATTTTCTGAAGCGGGGAGACAAGATGTCGATCCTCGTGCGCAAGGCAGGTGATCGGAAACAGCTGGCTCTCAATTACTCCCTGATCGGCTTCACCCGTAACTGGAACGCATTCCACAAGCGCATGGAAATGCTGACACCGTAGCCAGAAGGCCAATTGGATTTCTTGGGAGGAGTAAGTTATTGATATGCCTTGCACCTGTGGGAGGAGCTAGGCAGCCGTGACATACTCATCCAACACCGACAATTCCATATCCATTCGCGATGAAACCGAGTTTCAGCGGTTTATCGGATATGAGCTGGAGCTTTTCCCAAAGGAAGGCACGGCAATCTGTGCGTTGGATATTGATGCCCGGTTTGCCAATCGCAGTGGAGTGGTACATGGGGCGATTGTGACCATGTTGTTGGATAATGCCTGCGGTGGATCTTGCAGTGCAACGGTGGATCCCACAGGTAAACAACCGTTCGTAACGCTGTCTCTCACCGTCAACTTCCTCGCGCCAGCCATCTGCAAACGATTAGTTGCAAAAGGCAAAGTGACTGGAGGCGGCAAATCAACACTCTTTGCAGAGGCGCAGTTGTTTGACGAGAATGATCAGCTGATTGCAACGGCCACCGGCCCTTTCAAACGCGCACCACAGCGCGAGATGCGGCTTGATCACTCTTGAGTCTCGCGGGGCTTTGGTCCGACACCGTCAAAGAAGGTCGTCATGAGCAATGCCGTGACTTCTCCGATATCCGCCTTTTCTTTCACGATCATATCCCAGGCAGAAAACAACAGCACATCGTAGGTGTTCATCACCCATCGTGTTGGCAGCTCCTTGCGAATGTCGCCATCTTCTTTCGCTTGTTCAACAGAAGTGATTGTCTCTTGCTCCATAAGGGCATAGCGCGGATCTTTGCTCAGAACGCGTTCCCCATCCAGCCAGAAAGAGGAGAGGAAACGCAGCCGGTCCGCAAGCGGGAGCATCAGCTCAACAGCCCGCATCATCGCTTGTTTCCCGCGAAGACCTTCTTTCTCCATAGGCGTCAGCACCTGAATAATATCCTCAAAGCTGACCTTCAGGACTTCTTCAATCAACGCTTCCCGAGAGGCAAAGTGTCGGTACAGCGTGGCGCGACCAATCCCGGCTATCTCTGCGATTTCCGTTAGTGAAGCCATTGGATTTTCTGGCAATTCAGCCAACCCGGCTTCGATCAGGGCCCTGCGGGACTTAACAGCCCTTTTATCACGCAACACTATTTTACCCTCATTTTATGAGACGCACTTGTCTCATATATATTCATTATGATACACAATCGTCTCACAAATCAAGATCAGAGATGATTACGAGGCATTCACTCAGCGATAATCGGGCATTCCGTAGGCCTTCACCAAACTCTGAAACTTGCCTCTATGAAACGTATTGCTCAGGAGCACTGAATGTCCAAACGGATTGTGTGGTTGTCAGCAGCATTGGTGCTACTGGGAACTGTCGGTACCTATGTTCTTTCGCTGGAAGACACAAGTGATGTCGACATCGGAGAAAATGAAGTTGTTCTGCCTGTGGTGAGCTATGTGACTGCACAGGCAAGCGATAACACCGGCCATATTTCTGTTTTTGCTGAAGTCCGCCCACGCTGGACTGCTGATCTAAAGGCTCAGGTCTCTGGCAAACTGTTGTCCGTTGCTCCTCAAGCACTTGAAGGCAAGAAAGTCTCCAAGAACGAGCCGATGGCGCAGTTGGAAAAGCACATTTATGAAGCCCAACTGGAAGACGCCAAATACCAGCAGTCAACTGCAGAATTCAATCTGAAGAAAAAGCAGAACAAGCATGTGCTCGCGCTGAAAAACTGGCGTGCAGTGAATCCGAAGGAAGATCCGCCGGAAATGGCCGTTCACATTCCGGAGCTGCGCGTTGCAGAAAAAGCGCTGGAGGCAGCCGTCCAGAAGGTGAAAGTCGCACAGTATGATGTGAACGCGACCACCATCAAAGCTCCTTTCAGCGGCTTCGTCACCAAACGCCATGTGAGTATCGGACAGAGCATCTCTGTCGGCGATACGCTATTCACCCTGCTGGATGCTGAGCAACTGGATATTACGGTCTCTCTTGACCAGACCCAATGGAACCTGCTGGAAAAGGCGTGGCAGAAATTTCCGGCTAAGATTTATAATGCCAACAAGGAACTGGTCGGGATTGCAAAGATCCAGCGCGGTGGTGGCTTCCTTGATCCTAAATCGCGCCGTTATCAACTCTTCCTCGAAATCGTGAAATCACCTGAAACCTCTGTTCTGCCGGGCGAGTTCGTTACAGTTGAACTGCAGAGCAAAACAGTCAAAGACAGCCTGAAATTGCCTGCGACTGCGCTCACACAGGAAGGGTTCGTCTGGTTCCTAAACAACAAGGACGAGCTGCAACGCTTTGAGGCTTCCGTCGTTTTCCGTGATGATACAGATATCATTGTGAAGATGCCGCATGAACTGCAAGACCTTGATGAGAAGCGCGTTGTTCAGCTGCCGATGGCCGCGTTCTTACCGGGTCAGCATGTTGCCCCAACACCAGCGGGGCACTAGCACATGGCCTGGCTCACAAACTGGTTTATTCGCAACCCGGTCGCAGCAAACCTCATCATGGCGTTCATCCTGATTGTCGGGGTGTCCTCTCTCATGAACATCCGCATCGAGGGCTTTCCCAAGCTGCCTGCGGATACTGTGACCATCACGACGGAACTACCCAACGGCTACACCGAGCAGGTTGATAAGCAAATCACCCGCAAAGTAGAAAAGGCATTGGAAGGCCTGAGCGGTGTTAAGAACATCAGCTCAATTTCACAGTCGGGCTCGTCTGTTGTTTCCGTCCAAAAGACAAGCGATACCAAGCTATCCACCTTGCTGGATGACATCCGCTTGAAAATTGATGGCATCTACAATCTGCCGAAGAAAGCGGAACGGCCTGTCATTGAAAAAGAGAGCATGGATATGCCAGCCATGTTTGTGCAGGTCTACGGCGATGCAGATTTCAAAACCCTGCAACGCATCGCCCGCCAATTGCGCAACAAGCTGCTGGCCAGCCCGGAGGTTTCCCGTCTCAAGCAATGGGGTTTGCAGACCGAGCAGATCAAGATCGGGCTAGAACCGTACACGCTGGAACGTCTAAACCTGACCCCTGAGCAGGTCATGAACCGCATCCGCGAGTCTTCTCTTTACTTCCAGGGCGGAACGCTGAAGACAGAGGGCGGCTACATCTCTTTGCGTGCAGATACTCAGGCCTATTATAAAGCCGACTTTGAGCGCATTCCGATCATCGAGTGGGACGACGGCACGACAACCACTCTTGGCGATATTGCCAAGGTGGAAGACGCCTTTGCTGACATTGATATGGAAGCACGCTTCAACGGCAAAGAGTCCGTTGGGCTGGAAGTTCTGATTGGCCGCAAAGACAACCTTATTAATGTCTCAGAGGATGTGCAGGCCATCATAGCTGACTTCCGCACAACGCTGCCGACTGGCGTACAGGTGGGAATTTGGGGAAACTCCAGTGATTACATCGAGGATCGCCTGACTCTTCTCAGCTCCAACGCATTTCAGGGGCTGGCTTTGGTGGTGTTGATCCTGTCGCTGTTCCTCAACATGAAGCTGGCCTTCTGGGTCGCTATGGGTATTCCAATCTCATTAGCTGGTGCGTTTGCTGTGGCGACGACTGGCTGGGTGGATTATTCGCTCAACGACATCACAACATTCGGTCTCATTATCGCGCTCGGCATTCTTGTCGATGATGCAGTGGTGGTCGGTGAAAGTGTCTTTGAGCAGCGCAAACGCTATGCAGACCCACGCAAAGGCACGGCTGCGGGCGTACACAAAGTAGCCGTTGCGACGATATTTGGCGTACTGACAACAACAGCGGCATTCTTCCCAATGCTTCTGATGAACAGTGAGCTGGGTAAGATCCTCGGCAGCTTCTCAGGCATTGTTATTCTGGCGTTGTTGTTCTCTCTGTTCGAGAGCAAGTTCATCCTGCCTGCTCACCTCGCATGCATCTCCTTGGAAGAGAAGAAGCAGAACATTTTCTCCCGCAGCTGGGGCAAGGTTCAGAGCGTGGCTCGCGGTGGCTTGTTTTGGTTCCGCGATACGGTCTATTTCCCGGTGCTTAGATGGGCCATCCGACAGCGATATGCGGTTCTGGTTGGCTTCATTTCTGCAGCAGTGCTTGTGTTCGGTCTGATGTGGAAGGGCAAAATCCACTCTGTGTTCTTTCCGGAAATTCCCGGTCAGTACATCGTGGTGAACATGGAGATGGACCCACGTGCACCATTTGAGCTGACACAGAGCAACATCTCCACGATTGAAAACATCGCAAGCGCTGTTGACCGGCAATATGCCGAGCAACAGCCGGACGTGGGCGGTGTGTTCCAGAACATTTTCCGCATCGTATCCGACAGCACAAATGCCACCATCTATGCAGAGCTGCGCCCGTTGGACGAGCGCGGGGATGCAAAGACAGGTGACATTCTGCGCGACTGGCAGGACCGTACCGGCACTTTGGAAGGTGTTTCCAAACTCACCTTCTCGGGCTTTGAAGCGATCGGTGGCGGGTTCAAGATCCGTTTGTTTGGCGAAAATTCCGAGCAGTTGCAGCTGGCGAGTGAAGAGCTCATGGCAGAACTTGGCAAACGAGCCGGTGTCAGCAACTTGCGCGACACGTTCAAAGCAGGCCAGCCAGAACTTCGCCTGACACTGAAACCAGAAGCTCGTCATCTTGGCTTTACGCCAGAGCGACTGGCAAGTCAGGTGGCGCACCAGTTTGGTGGCGGGGAGGCACAGCGCATCCAACGTGGTGACTCAGAGGTTCGCGTGATTGTTCGCAACACGCTGGATGCTCGTGATGCCATTGAGGACTTGCTTCAATCACGCCTGCGCGGAGCCAACGACAACTGGGTCACGCTGCAATCAGTTGCCAATATCGAAGCACGCTATGTGCCCGGATACGTGCACCGCAGAAACGGCGATCAGGTCGCCACAATCGAAGCTGACATCAATAAACAGATCGTTGCTCCTGCTGAGCTGGGTCAGGATATCTTCACCTCCGTTGTGCCCCAACTACAACAGAAGTATCCCGGTGTTAAAATCAAGCAGGGTGGCGAGCTGGAGGAAATGGGTGAAGTTAAGGGCAATATGAACCGCGCCCTTCTCATAACCTGTTTCCTCATCTTTGTTCTATTGGCGATCCCGCTGAAGTCCTACTTCAAGCCGCTCATCATCATGTCCGTGGTTCCGTTTGGAGTGGTCGGGGCAATCCTCGGCCATGCCATCATGGGCATCCCATTCAGCATGATGTCGATCTTCGGCTTGCTGGCTTTGATCGGCGTGATCGTCAATGACTCTCTCGTCATGGTCACGCGCTACCTTCACCTGAGGGAGGATGGTGTAGACCATATCGAGGCAACGGAGCGCAGCGGCATGGATCGCTTTCAGGCGATCTTCCTGACAACGGCAACTACGGTCGCGGGTTTGATGCCGCTTATGAGCGAAACTTCCGAGCAGGCCATGTACCTAATCCCGGCGGCCGTCTCTCTGGCATACGGGGAAATTTTCGGGACACTTATTACTTTAATCCTGATTCCAGTACTGGTCGCAATTGCGGAAGATATTCGCGTCTTTCTCTTCGGCAAACGCGATAAGGCATTGGAATATGTCCAAATGGAGCGAAAAGAGGCCCTGGAAGCAGAGGAAAAACATGTGATTTCAGAAAAATCCCCAGAGAATGACAAAGATACAAAACCTAAGGGTTTTCCTCTAGAAAAGGCCTAAACGGACCTTACGACACGGCCTCCCCTTGCGGAGGCCGTTTTTAACTGAGGACTGACCTAACGAAATCTGCTAGTTAACCCACTGTGAATCCGCAGAATTCCAGTACTAAATATATATAAGAAATCACTTAAGTATTGAATTTTGCAATATTCGAATATTCTAATGTAAATTATATATTAGAAATGCAGCATGCACTTATATATTGCGGAATCTCAAAGAGAAAAAATCTACTAATCCGGAATTGATTGCACTCAATTTGTGCTTTTTACATTTACTCTAAGTTCCTGCGCGTACGAGCGGGCACGTATAACGTTACGGTGTCTGCTCCAATCAAATAGCTGCAAGAGGCGGCTGTTAGTACGGAGTACGCACATGGCTGGCTTAAGCCAAAATACCCAGACCACCACTCCAGTAGTGAGCAAAGGCCGCGAGAGAGTAGCATTCCTGTTTCTGGCAGTTGTTCTTGCGCCAGTTCTGATGACTGCAGCTGTTGGCGGATACGGCTTCCTTATCTGGATGTCGCAGATTCTGTTTGGCCCACCGTCCTTCTAAGAGGTAGTCGTGGCCAACTTATCCCGCAGAGCATTCTTTACCCGCTTAAGCGCTACCCCAGAGGTGGTGTCTCCGGTTCGTCCGCCATGGACAACGGAGCAGCGGATTGAAGACAAATGCACCGGCTGCTTTGAATGCGTCAAAGCCTGCCCGGAAGCCATTTTGTTCAGCGCGGATAATCGGCCTTACCTCAAAACCGGCGTTGGAGAATGCACGTTCTGCGAAGAGTGCGCAAAAGCGTGCCCAGAGGAAGATCTGTTTGATCTGACTGCGGCACCCTGGAGGCTCACAGCAGAAATACAGCAAGGGGCATGTCTGCTTGGAAAGGGCGTTTCCTGCCAGACCTGCACCGACAGCTGTGACCCAAGAGCCCTCCGGTTCGATATGCGTGTCGCGCCTACAGGAAAGATTCAACTGGATGCAGACCAATGCAACGGCTGCGGAGCTTGTCTCATTTCCTGCCCCGTAGATGCGATCGCCATGAACGACCAGAGCCGAGAAAGTTTAGCAAATGCGTAATGCAACAACCGTAGAGCGCGAAGAAGAAGCCGGTGTCTGGCACATTTCAAGTGTGCTGCTCCAGGCCGATCCTGCCAAGCGAGAGCAGATATGCGCTGCGATTAAACAGATACCTTCTGCTGAAATTGCAGAAGTAGCTGACACAACAAAGATAATTGTGACGCTGGAAACACCGAGCGAACGCGACCTCGCGAACGCTTTGAGTGACATGCAGCGGTTAGATGGCGTGGTTACGGCTTCGCTCATCTTCCACCAAACCGACACCACCGACCTCAATTCAATTGTGATTTCTGATCAGGGTGACATGCAACCCGAGGGGACTTGCTCATGATTAAACTAACAAGACGCGCTGTCATTAAGGCGCAGGCTGTTGCAGCGGCAACTGCCGCAGCCGGGGCAAGCCTTCCGGCGCAAGCGGCAAACATTGTAACAGACGCAAGCAAAACAGACCTGAAATGGTCCAAAGCTGCTTGCCGTTTCTGCGGTACCGGTTGTTCCATCATGGTTGCGACCAAGAATGACCGCGTTGTTGCAACACATGGTGATGCTCAGAGCCCGGTTAACAAGGGCCTGAACTGTGTGAAAGGTTACTTCCTTTCCAAGATCATGTACGGCAAAGACCGTCTTGAGCAGCCACTGCTGCGTAAAACCGACGGCAAGTACGACAAAGAAGGCGAATTCGAGCCAGTATCCTGGGACGAAGCTTTCGACATCATGGCTGTGAAAGCAAAAGAAGCCATGAAGAAGAACGGCCCTTACGCGGTTGGCATGTTCGGCTCAGGCCAGTGGACTGTTTGGGAAGGCTACGCAGCTTCTAAGCTCTGGAAAGCTGGCTTCCGCTCTAACACCATTGACCCGAACGCACGTCACTGCATGGCTTCTGCTGTAGGCGCATTCATGCGGACCTTCGGCATTGATGAGCCAATGGGTTGTTACGACGATTTTGAGAACGCAGACGCCTTCGTGCTCTGGGGTTCCAACATGGCTGAGATGCACCCGGTTCTGTGGACCCGTATCGCTGATCGCCGCCTGTCTAACCCAGATGTAAAAGTTGCTGTTCTTTCTACATACCAGCACCGCAGCTTTGACCTTGCTGACATCCCAATGGTCTTCACCCCACAGACCGATCTGGTGATTGCGAACTTCATCGCAAACTACATTATCCAGAACGAAGCCGTGGACATGGACTTCGTTAGCAAGCACACCAACTTCCGCCTTGGCAATCAGGACATCGGCTACGGCCTGCGCCCTGAGCACCCACTACAGCAAGCGGCTAAAAACGCTGACAAAGCTGGTGGTTCTAAAGAAATCAGCTTCGAAGAGTATGCAGAGTTCGTTAAGCCATACACGCTCGAATACGCTGAGAAGATGTCTGGTGTTCCAGCAAACCGTCTGCTGGAACTGGCAAAGCTTTACGCTGATCCAGACAAAAAGGTTATGTCCCTCTGGACCATGGGTGCAAACCAGCATACCCGCGGCGTTTGGGTCAACCAGATGTTCTACAACATCCACCTTCTCACCGGCAAAATCTCCAAGCCAGGGTGTGGTCCGTTCTCACTGACCGGTCAGCCATCTGCTTGTGGTACTGCACGTGAAGTTGGTACGTTCTCCCACCGCCTGCCAGCAGACATGGTTGTGAAAAACCCTGAGCACCGGAAAATTGTAGAGAAAATCTGGAAACTTCCAGACGGCACAATTCCTGCGAAACCAGGTTACCATGCTGTTCAGCAGTCCCGTATGCTCAAAGACGGCAAACTAAACTTCTACTGGACCCAGGTCACCAACAACATGCAGGCTGGTCCTAACGTTGTTGAAGAGATCTACCCAGGCTGGAGAAATCCAGAGAACTTCATCGTTGTTTCCGATCCGTACCCAACAGTGTCCGCAATGGCTGCTGACCTTATTCTGCCAACAGCAATGTGGGTAGAAAAAGAAGGCGCTTACGGCAACGCTGAACGTCGTACTCAGTTCTGGCATCAGCTGGTTTCTGCTCCGGGCGATGCAAAGTCTGACCTTTGGCAGACCGTTGAGTTCTCCAAGCGCTTCAAAGTTGAAGACGTATGGCCTGAAGAACTGATCGCAAAGCAGCCAGAAGTACGCGGTAAAACTCTGTTTGACGTCCTGTTCGCAAACGGCAACGTCGACAAGTTCCCGCTTTCTGAAACCAGCGATGAATACAAGAACGACGAAGCAAACGACTTCGGCTTCTACATTCAAAAAGGTCTGTTCGAAGAATACGCTGCCTTTGGCCGTGACCACGGTCACGATCTGGCACCGTTCGAGCGTTACCACGAAGAACGTGGCCTGCGTTGGCCTGTTGTGAATGGCAAAGAAACCCAGTGGCGCTTCCGCGAAGGTTCTGACCCATACGTTGGCGAAGGCAAAGGCTTCGAGTTTTACGGTCATAAAGACGGTAAAGCACGCATCTTCGCGCTTCCATACGAAGCACCGCCAGAAATGCCAGATGAAGACTACGATTTCTGGCTCTGCACTGGTCGCGTGATCGAGCACTGGCACACTGGCACCATGACCCAGCGCGTTCCTGAGCTGTACAAAGCTGTTCCAAATGCTCTGTGCTACATGCATCCTGATGATGCAAAAGCGAAGGGTCTGCGTCGTGGTTCTGAAGTGCGCGTTGTTTCCCGTCGCGGTGAAATCACAACACGCATCGAGACCCGTGGCCGTAACAAGCCACCAAAAGGCCTCGTGTTCGTACCGTTCTTTGATGCAAGCCAGCTCATCAACAAGGTGACACTGGATGCAACAGATCCTCTTTCAAAACAGACCGACTATAAGAAGTGCGCGGTCAAGATTGTAGCCGTGTGAGGTACGCCATGAAACTTCTGAAACTCCTTGTAGCCAGCTTTATCGCTGTGTCTGTCTTTGGTGGAGCAAGCTCTTTTGCTGCTGACACCATCTCGCAAATGCGCAACGCGGACATCCTGACTCAGGATGCCGCACCGCGGATCCCAAAAGTTGTGAACTCTGACGAGCGTCAGGTGCGTAACTACCCTGAGCAGCCACCATTGATCCCTCACAAGATCGACGGCTACCAGATCGACAAGCGCCTGAACAAATGCATGACTTGTCACAGCCGCACGGCAATTGAAAAGTCTCAGGCACCGATGATCTCCATCACGCACTTTATGAACCGTGATAATCAGTTCCTGGCGTCTGTTTCCCCTCGTCGCTTCTTCTGCACCCAGTGTCATGTGCCTCAGACTGAAGCCAAGCCACTGGTTGAGAACACCTTCGTTGACGTTGATGACGTGCTCGAAGGTAAGACCGACAAGTAGGAGCACACCGTATGTTTTCAGCTATCAAACGGTTCTGGCAGGTTATCCGCAAACCTAGTGTCCATTACAGCCTTGGCTTTTTGACACTTGGCGGGTTTGTCGCTGGCATCATCTTCTGGGGTGGTTTCAACACCGCCCTGGAAGTCACCAACACAGAAGAATTCTGTATTGGGTGTCACGAGATGGAAAACACTGTCTATCAGGAACTCAAGACCACCATTCACTATACCAACCGGTCTGGTGTGCGTGCGACTTGCCCTGATTGTCACGTACCTCACAACTGGACCTCTAAGGTTGCCCGTAAGATTCAGGCATCCAAGGAAGTTTACGGCAAGATCTTCGGCACAATCAGCACACCGGAGAAATTCGAGGACAAGCGTCTTGAGCTGGCAAGCCATGAATGGGCTCGCTTTAAAGCCAACGACTCTCTTGAATGCCGTAACTGTCACAGTGAAGAGTCCATGGACTTTACGCGTCAGAGTGTGAGAGCTTCCGAGCAGCACGAGAAGTTCCTCGTGAGTGGTGAGAAGACCTGTATCGACTGCCACAAAGGCATCGCGCACAAGCTACCTGATCTGAGCCTGTTGAAAGAGGGTCACTAAGAGTGAAGCTTGCTTGATTGGTTATGGTCAAATCTCGCGAATTCACTCAAGCAAAGACTTTAGAACTCAAAGCGTGTTTGCAAGTGTGCGCGGCGAGTTCTAAGACCCATAACATGCTCAGACAAAAGAACCCCGCGGTTTGAAACCACGGGGTTTTTTCTTGTCCACATTTATTACATGGTTTTATTAATTAAAATTATATGAAATATATTCATGAGGAAAATTTCTAAAAAATACCTCGGAGTCTCCTCAATTCCCGCCATTTCGCGGGAGTTTACAAATATTAATCAATACAAATCTCACCTGAACTTTTTTTTATATTTTCACCCTAAGGGCATCCATATTTTCCTTAGGGAAGGTCTCCAGCCTCATGCCAGTGCTTTTTAACACTCCGGTAAAAACCAGGGGTCATATGCTCCTTAAAAATCGAGCGCATTAGAACACACCCCATCTGCAACATATTGTTTTTGCGGAACTAATAAACTCGCCCTCAATCAGGTGTATGCGCATGACGCTGCAACTGAAAACTTTAGACCGGGCAGAGAACACACAAGCTTCGCCCTTCTGAAAGGACATAAAAAGATGAACGCATTGAAGCTTTCTGCTGCGATCGTGGCCGTCATAGCAAGTATGAGCACCGTTCAGGCCGCGAATATAGCTGTTTCTGACGGAATCATTAAAACCAATATCGCCCCAGTTACAGTCGGCCTAATTACTGGAACAATACCTCGATTAGGAGGTAGCGCGAGTGGTATCACTGCAACCATAAGTGATATTGATGAATCAGATTTAAGCGGTACGCTCGCGACAAAGATCAATAATAAGGCAGATCAGAGCGCACTGAATGCTCAGGCAAAACGCATCACCAGTAACGACACCGACATTTCACGTATCAAATCTGATATTGGTCACAGCAATCGTCGTGTATATAACAACACTAGTCGGATCTACGCCAACGCTAGAGACATCGTAGGTAACGAGAGAAACATCCAAACTAATCGTGCCTTCATTGGTTCAAACGCACGCGGTATCCAATCTAATCGGGCATTCATCGGTTCGAACGCACGCAATATTCACATCAATCGGGCGTTCATCAGTTCAAACTCCCATCGTATCGATACCAACAAGGAGAATATTGCGACCAATACCGCCAATATCTCCACAAACGCCGCAAACATCTCTTCCAACACCTCCAGCATCGTCTCACTGGAACAGGATGTTGACGAGCTTCGCAGCGGTGTGGCGATGGCTGTGGCGATTGCAAATGCGCCGGTCCTTCAGGGTGGCAAAAATGGCATCTCCGTTTCCGGTGGTTTTGGACACTTCAAAGGCAAAGCCGCATCTGCTCTGAAAGTGGCCTTCCTGCCAACCGAGAACATGGCTGTTACAGCTTCTGTAGCCACAGACTTCAGCAACAACGTCACTGCTGGTGCTGGCCTGGGCTTCTCCTTCTAACAAGGATGTAGATCATGAAACCAATCTGGATCCTGCTGACAGCGGCAATGCTCTTTTTCTTTCAGGGTGTGAATGCGTACAGCACCACTGAGCCTTCCAATGAAGAGGATTGGTCAGTCAAATGCAGCAGTGACCAGTGTCAGGTCTATGCTGAAATCCGGCTTGAGAACGGTGCGCTGGTAAATTCCATCATGTTTCGCAAACTCGAAGCAGATGTATATGCAGCGATTATCAAGCTGCCGCTCGGGATCCACATCCCCAGCGGTATCCAGATTGGCATTGATGATGATGCCTTGTTCGACGCCAAGCTGATCACCTGCCAGCCAGACGGGTGCGAGGCGGCCTTTAATGCCAACAAAGCTATCGTTAGTTTCCTCAAGCGCGGCAAAGCCATGTCCATTGTAGTCACCAAGACCAATGACCGCAAAAAGCTGGCGCTGAACTACTCCCTGATCGGCTTCACCCGCAACTGGGAAGAGTTCACCAAACGTATGGCAGTCTTGTTGCCAGATGAGACAACCGGCTGATTTGCCCTGCCAAGACCCATGGTTGAAGCTTTAAGCTTTGAGGTCTATATTGAGGAAGATAGGAACGGGAGGCTCTCGCCCCCCATTCCCGTCGCTAGATGACTTTAATAAGAGCTCGGAAGAAGATGGTCAGCCGATTCCGGGCTCTTGTCATGCGCAGCTTAAACTTTAAGCTTAATCGCAAGGTTCATCCAACATACCACCTCCTTACCAGGCCTTGCTACGATCGGAGTGCCTAACTCTCTCCGATTGCGCGGACTGACATGCGCTGCTGCTTTGCAAGGAAGTGGCTGACAGCAGCCTAACAAGCCCGCAAACACTGCGCGTCCCCGGATCATCTCCCGCACAAAACACCTAGCTTCATCTTTAGAGCTTGTCGCGTTTAATCGGTCATGTATCCAGCTGTTTTGAAGAAGTTGTTGCACTCTTGCTTTGTGAAGAGGTCGCAGACTTGGCCTACGGCCTGCCACAGTGCTTGATAACTTCTTGCTGCG
>NZ_LMCF01000040.1 GCF_001623075.1 Pseudovibrio sp. Ad37 | reverse complement strand
CTCTTCCTGCCTACACAACTCGGCAATGCTGTCCTCGCCGCGTAACCCGGCAAGTACAATGCGGATTTTGTCTTCAGTGGAATAGCGCTTGCGGGCCTTGCGCCGGATATCCATGACCGTGCGTTCTGCAGCAACGCTTGCAGTCTTGGTATTCTGCCCCACATCTCACTCCTGTCGTCATGATCATGGGTCAAAACACTCCCTTATTCAATTCAATCGATCTGTCCAAAGGCGTCGACGGGGAACATTTGGAGAGGTGCGTGAAATCCTTGTTCGCCGTGCTGGGCTTTTTACCCTCATCGACAACACGGTCCATCCACCACTCACGAAGCTTCAATCCGTCATCACGACTTAGCTCATGGACGTTTTTGTCGCCTACAACGGTGATCAGGTTATTGATGGCCTTTTGTCTGGGGTTCTTCCATTTGCGGATTTGGTCGTCACTCTTTCCCAGAAGCAGATCTGGAGTGAGTTCCAGATACTCCTCGTAGAGCCTGGACACCTTCAGGATCGGCTTATCCGCACCGCCTAACAATCCATCAGCAACAACAGAAACTGTTTTGGATTGCTCACCTCAGGGATCACCTCAATACGATTGAGCAGGCCACCTAAAGGCTCTGCAACAACCTCCTCCAATGACAGGTAGGTATACCCCTGCACTTCTGCAAAATTGACTGCAGCCTCATAGTGAGCCTTTGCCCCCTCATGATCTTCTGCAAGCAAAGCCTCCCAGTACGCGACAAGCCTCTCCTCAATAATGAGAGACTTCTTTTGTGCTACATCAGGGCTTTCGGTTTTAAGGGAGAGCTGGATGCATGAACGCGGATCGACAGACGCATATCTTTTAGGAACACGCTTCACAAAATAGTACATTCCACGACTGATCGTATGAGCCATATTCTACCCATCCTACATGCAGTGTTATGTAGCTTAGTCCGCCAGTGTCAAATCACTTTGCGCAACACGCTTTAACCTACTGATTAAGCGTATCTATTCGTATTTTCAAAAAAGGGAAGATGGCGGACACGGAGGGATTCGAACCCTCGAGACCCTTCCGGGCCTACTCCCTTAGCAGGGGAGCGCCTTCGACCACTCGGCCACGTGTCCTTGAGGTGGTTACTACTCACTAACTGACCGTAGTTCAAGGCCGTTTTGATCTTTTTTCAGTTTTTCCCCACGATCTATATTCGTAAGTGCTTGCAAGAACATGCAAGGAACGAAACGTGATTTGCAGGATAATTCAAACAAAACCCAAACAATTCTGTTCTTGGTTTGGTCAAAAGAGCGGAGTTCCCCTGCACTTAAGCGCGACCAGCCAACCGATTGACACAACCATAAGCCGACGATAGCTCTATTTTCTCGTATGATGTGTTTTCATAGGTGAGGAATGAAATTTAGTGCGATTGCTGCGGCTCTTGCATTTTTTACGATGCAGCCTGCCCTAGCCCAAACACCAGTGTTTGTCGGCGACGCCTTATGGACAGAACGGTTGATTTGAGTAAGGGAGTGTTTTGGCCCATGATCATTAGATTAGGAGTGAACAATGGGGCAATACACGAGGACCGCCAGCGCTGCAGCTGAGAAGGCGGTTAAAGACATCCAGCACAAGACCCGAAAGCGCTATTCCACTGAAGACAAGATTCGTATCATTCT
>NZ_LMCF01000039.1 GCF_001623075.1 Pseudovibrio sp. Ad37 | reverse complement strand
CTGATCATTCAGGCCTTCATTTCAGCAATTCAGGGAGCATGGGATCTGACTAACATCACAGTTAACGCCAGCAGCTTTTGGCGAGGTATATGCGAACCTCCCAGAAAGCGAAAAATTCAACGAATTCTAGAACATAGCTTCTTAAGTTAGCGCCTATGGGAGTACTCCCCCTTCTATCCAATTTGCGGGTGTTACCCTGGTCTGCCGGAGGTATCCCAGAACATAGGATCCATAATTGGTTCTGCGGCAACAGAAGTGCCTGCGATACCTTCCATAGATCCTGGTTTAACTTCCAGCATTCTCCATGCTTCGGGGTGTTTCATGAGCTCATGGTGCGGTGAAAGGACTTTCGCTTGAACGAAGCCCCTTGATGCATAGTAGCTCGGGTGACCAAGAACAAAGATTGCATCTGCGCCAATGAGTTTCAGATGATACACGCCTTTCTCGATCAGCTCTTTGCCGATCCCTGTTCCCTGATGTTCAGGCAAGACACCTAAGGGAGCTAGAAGAAAGCACTTCTTCTCCGGGTGATCATCAAGTTGAAATGGCGAAAAGAGTATGTTTCCAGCTATCCGCAATCCTCGATAAACATTGATCGAGATCGTTTCAGGCAACAACAAAAACTCTTCCGTCATTTTTTCTATGACAGGCCCTTCCTCGTCGCCAAATGCTTGCAAGTGAAGGTCTTGTATTTCTACTTTATCGTTTTCAGTATTGATCATGCTAATTTTCCATGTTGGTTTCGTGGTTGCGCTTCACCAGATCCATCAAATTTAGCGATCGCGTACGAGTTGCGGGCCTTTGCAGAACAGATCGCCAGCAGTGGCTTGTCTGATCTGCACAGTATTAAGATGTTGGATAAGCTTCGGAATTTCCGGATAAATCGCGTAATTCACCGACGACGACATCTTGATCAAGCCCGCGCACGGCTACCTAACGGTTATCAACCTGAGATCTTACAAGTATAAGACCTCTTTTGGTGACACGGTAAGGTGCGCTTTGCTTGGACGCGATCAATTTTCGACGTTTAAGCTTACGAAAAACTTCGTCGCTCAGGCCGGAAAATCTCCACCCTTCACGGGTGAATAATTCGATTTTGGAAATATGGCGGCCGTCGTCTTTTTCGACGCGGATGTAACCGCCTTGCGCCAACATATGCAGAATTTTCTGCTCTGGTCTGGAGATGTCCATTGGAGTTGGTTACCCAAATACATGCGTAGTCGTCTCCCTTTCCAATTGAATTGGACCGGGTGCATGAATTTCAGCTTTCTGCCTGGCCGGGTATCACTCTGATACAAGCGATAGATCCAACCCTCCTGCAATACGACCTAAATGTCAGATTGCGAAAAGGCAGTCAGCAAGGTTACCGATTCTCTTGTTTAAACAAAAACTCTCCAGATTTGTGGCTGTGAAGCAGCGACTACGTACATTATGCCCATTGCACTTGGCAAGTGTTTTTTTAGGAGGATGATTGCAGTACTTCTCTTCTCGCATACCTCTGCTTGGCAACAGAGAGGAGGTAACGGCAGGTCGGAAATAACCTGCCTGACCTGATCCCTACCCCACATAACTCTCCACCAATGAGAGGGGCAGTATCACTGCCCTTCTTTGTTTGCCGTCTATGGTGATGGCGTTTTGGGATTGTTGGGCGCCCGCCAACTTTTGCAAGGCTAGTTTCCAGTTGCCGTGCCATTGGGTGAGGCGGAAGACCTCCCACAGGTAGTCGTGATCGTAGGCGATGGCGACGCCGTCGGGGTAGGCGTGGGGGCGCAGTTTGAGGCCCAGTTGTTCCATGCGGCGGGCGCCGACGTCATCTGCCAGGGCGAAGGCCAGGGCAATGCGGACGGAGAGGTTTTTGCCGCAGGTGAAGTTGATCAGGTGGGTCAGGCAGCCATCGGGATCATCGGCGGCGGTGCCGGCCACCTGGTTGACGCCCTCGCCTGCGATATCCGGCAGGCCGAGCCTGTCCCACAGCTGCATGGCGGCCTCGCGGCCATAGATGTAGCGCGCTTCTTTGAGGAGATTGGCGCGGGCGTTCATCTCGTTGACGAGCAGCACCTGCTTTGCGTCTGGCCCTTGCTGCTTTTGCGGTGTGGGGCCCATGGAGTAGGTGCCGGACTGGCGCAGCGCGGGCAGCACTTCTGCCGTCACCCATTTTTTGAACTTTTTGGCCGATGACTTGCGAGAGCTAAAAATGAGCGAGTAGAGGCCGCTCTCATTCACCGCAGTTACTTTTTGCTGGCCACCAAGGGTGTCGGTTGAAACGACACCCTGTTCATCTCTGTCAAGTTTGGCGACGGCATCGCGGCTGTTCTTGATATCCAGCACGGTGCAGACATCTTTGGCGATGAACCAGAACAGGCCGTCTACCGACAATGTGCGGACGGGGTGCTCTTCAAAATCGAAGATGGTGAGCGCGCTCATGCCTGCCCTCCCCGGTTCAGCTTGCTGATGTTGCTTTCCATGGCATCCAGCTCCTTGATGAGATCGCTGTGTCGCTCGGAGAGTTCATCCTGCAAGGCAACGGCTGCATTCCACAGCGGGCTTGGGCTGGAGATTTCGTTGGAGACATGCCCCAGAGCTTGAAACAGCCCCTCAATGCGGGCTGCGAGGCTCAGCAGTGCCGAATGGCTAGAGGAAAGGGCTTGAAGTGAGGTATTCCGGGAGAATTCTGTCATGACTAATTCCCTTACGAATGAGATTAGTCTGGCCGTCACCTGTCAATATGGCGGCCAGACGCTACGGGTTGACAGACCGGCTCGTAAGGATACCGGCAGGCCGAAGCCTCCCATAACGCCTGACCATAGGCGCAACAAAAAACGCGCTCAAAAAGAACGGTTCTTTGGCGCGGTGACGCCTTACGAACATTCGGGCTGTCAATCCCGGCTCACCGCTTTCAGATGAGCGTGGGCAGGTTGACGGAGAAACGAAAGCTTGTCAAGCGCACCGAATCCGGCTCCACTCCAAACATATTTTTAGGAGTAATGCATATGTTATTTGAGCGCAGAAACAGCAATCTAAATCCCTTTAAAAAGAGATTAGGACAACTACTTGGTGTTGGAGCTGTCACCCTTGCTGTTAGTTTGGGTTTGGCAACTCAATCCAATGCTGCAGAATGCTATATTATCAGCGTCGATGGCCGCTCTGATTACAAAAGTGATAAGCAAGGCCAACTCACCCAGAGCGTTTTTGCTGAGATAATCATTTCCTCTGATTACCCAAGACAAGTGACACTGAGCGCTATCAAATCTCTTGCAATGGAAGCCGTGCACGAAATTGGAGCCCATCAGGTCGAGATCCGGCAGTTTGCGGACATCGATAGCGCTCTTCAGAAAGGCTCGATGTTTGGCATCTATCTGCGCTACCACCCGGACACCCAACGCTTTGCCTATGCAGATGAAAAGTGGTTCATCAACGACATGGACGGTTATGAAGCCGGCAAACGGCTCACCATAGAAGACATAGAAAAAAGCCGCCCGATCGCAAAGTGTGTGCCGCTTTAGAAGATGGTTCCAACTGGCCGAGTAACTTGGAAGTTGAAATGAGAACGCTGAATAATATGAGAACCGTAGGCTTGGCGCTCGTAATGTCATTCATAACATTTACTCCCCTAAAGGCAGAGTCTCTCGCCGAGAATGCTAACAGGGGCTTGGCTGTATGGGAGTGTGCTGCATTTGCTCAGCTTGCTGGTTTAAAAGAAAGCGAAGAGCTTTTTACTGCAGGCTACGAAAACTTAAAACCAGCCTACGATCTTAAATCCAAAGGGCTGCTTACTGAAGACGATGAAGCGTCGCTCCATATGATAGTAAAGCTCGCCTTTGGCGGCCCCTCTCCTGATTTTATGCTGGGTGTTTTATGGGATAGGACCCACCATATCGCTGGACAGTCGGTAACGGGAGAAAACTGGAGCGAGCTGAATTCATCTCAAAGAGAACTAAGGCAAGAGGCAAAGGCCACAAGTCTTTTCTACGCGCTAAACTGTGAGCAGCTGCTCACCAATTAAAGGGCGACACCCAATGGTGGAAGTAATTGTAACGAGAGATTGTGTTTGTATGGGGGATGACTATTTGGGGCCGCATGAAATGCGGTTTCATGTAGAGCGCGATACCCCTCTTAGTGATGTCATCAACCTTCTTAAGGATGGCTATCAACTGCCAAACTTTACCAAGGGTGATTTTCCAGAGTTGGATTTTAGCAAGAGAGGAGTTCGCTTGGGAGACGTTAATCTCCGATGGGTACTTCTTGCAGAGACGCCCATTGCTGTACTGGGACATAATTGGCAAGGGTTCAGCATGCTTACCTCTGAAAGTTCTACCTGTTCTCAGTTCATCAATAAAGATGAAAACATGTATCTACATTTCGATTACCACCCTGAGAAACATCAACAATTTTTTGCAGAGTTAGAAGACTTCCTGCCATCCTGAGACCTGCAGGCGGCATTTTAGAGGCATCAACATGAGTGATTTCATCTATCACTACACAACGATTCAGGCCCTTGCTTGCATCCTTGAGAAAAGAACTATTCGTTTAACACGTTTGGATTGCCTTAATGATCCTGATGAAGGAGCGGCAGTCACCTTCGATAATGCTGCTAAACAAGTCTATTGCTCATCTTGGACAAGCTTATCTCATGACACAATACCTATGTGGCGTATGTACTCGGGCTTCGATGGAGTGCGTCTTGGATTGCCTGCAAAAATGTTCAAAATACACAGTGATATAATCAATGTAAGCAAGGAACCTGGTTATCCAATCAAGTTCAGCAGCTTGAATACCAAAATCACGGTAACAACACAGAATTCTGCAACAGGTGAAACCGTTCATGCCTACCTTGATCAGTTACTTGGCCCAGATGAAATTCATTACAAGCTCAACACTTCACAAACTCTTGCTGTCGTGCATGCCAATAACTATGGCGAAGAACGTGATTTTCACAACTACAAAAAGATTGGATTGTTCAAAGCCCATCATTGGGAGTTCGAGAACGAAGTGCGGTTCCGCTTGGTGCAAAATCTCAACACCGTTCTTCCCTCAGGCATTGCCAGACAGGTGCGAGACGACATTTCGTACGCGGAAAAGGCCGTACACATCCCTCTCAAAGATGACATCCTAGATCACGCTCAGATCCTACTAGGCCCGAACTGTAAAGACAGTCCAAATGCCATTATTGTTGAGGCACTTGTCGAGAAGTACGCACCACTTGCGAGGATCAGCGAAAGTCAAATTCGAGTGGCCGAGAGATAAGAGAGTGCCTGAGAGAGACGGAAGTGACTTACCTGCAGAAGCCTCAAAGCCCAGTTCCTGAAGATGTTGAAGACATCTTTATGCAACCCCAAAAGTACATAAAAGCCTGTTCAAGCGTGACGCACATCTGATAAGCGCCTTGCTCATTAGCCCACAAATGTTCAATTAGGCTCAAAGATGAATTATCCATATATGCCAGAAGAACCTGAATACCCAATAAATCCATGGTTATTGGCCTTCATAGTATTCGTGATTGCGATGATTGTGTTGAATGTTTTCTTTGGAGTGCCCGCGACCTGCCGTGATGGTTGGAACTCTCCCTCCATCGGCTCCCGAGGTGCTTGCTCACATCATGGTGGTGTGGTTTCTCACAATGGCTGGATCTTTTGGACAAGTATTGCCTTTAGTATCTCAACTGTTGTCGCCATGGGAAAAGTAGTCCGTCATCGGTACTCTGCACGCGAATTCAAGAGAACTAACATTTCCATGATGAATATAGCTGTTCCGGATGGATATGATGCTGAAGAGTACAGAAAACTTCGAGAGACTGGGTTTTCAGACGAAGAGACGCAGGAAATTATAGCACGGCGCTTTCAATCACCAAGTCCGAAGAAGAACAATCAGTAATGGGTCTATAGAAATATTGAGGTCAGGATGAGCTTTGCGACAGATTTGAGCCTACACACTCGATTAAGAAACTCTATTAAAATCTTAATACGTGGAAAGGGAAGGCAACTAGATCGCATTCAAGACATTGGTGATCAGTTTAGGCCTCTCTTTCAGAGAGATTTCCCTGAGCATCTTAGTGCGAGAGTTAAATCTGTACGGCAATTCTTATTTAAAGGTCAGAAAGACGTTAAAACACCGACATTCAAAGAATTTACGGAATGTATCCTAGAACTTTATGATGCGAATCTTGAGGCTCGTGTGATCGCGACACTCCGTTCATCTCAGCCAACAGCCACACAGGAGATCTGAGCCTCACATTTAACAACCGCAGCCAAAACACGCTGGCTGCGGTCTAAGGCATAACTACTTCAGCCTCAGGACATTGATGTTATAGAGTTCGCTTTGAGGATCGTCGTCACAGGCGAGTGACACATGCCATTTGCCGTCGTATGGCTTCATGGAAATGGTTCTCTGACTGACGCCAGATGACTTGTCCGCCCTCACCTCACTGCAATCAATAATGGTCAGATACTGAGTCTCTCCTGTGGTGTGCAGAATTGTATCTTCCGCCGCCACGTATCGTCTGGCATAGACCCACCCAAACGAAGCTTTGAATGGGTCTACACTGTCGTTAGAGCAGGAAGTCACTCAGCTCATAGCCAAGTCCGTCACTTCCATAGACAACGTTGACATGCTCCTCGCTGCTATAAAAATCAGAGAGGATGACACCGGTGTCGAACTCCCCGTCTGCGAAGTCTTCCTGTGATGAGATCAGGAGATCATTGCCGACCCTTAGAAAGCCCAGATCAGCGGCCTCTGTTTTGCCAAAGTGAAGCTGATCATTGGTTCCGCCAGAATCCTTGATGACAGCGATCCCAGCTTCGCAATGAAAGACCTGATCATCGCCAGCCCCAAGCTCAATCTCGGCAGTTCCTGCGCGCGTTTGCACCACATCATTGCCCGTGCCGGCATCAATGAGAGCATCGTCGCCGACGGTCTCGATGATGTCAGCGCCTTCACCAGCCTCAATGGTTGTGTGTGCACCCAATGACTTTATCGTGTCATTGCCCTCACCCCCTGTGACTGTGTTGTGGCTGGCCGTGCCATCAATAATGATGGTGTCATCGCCTGTGCCACCATCAACAGTGTTGTGGTTGCCGTAGGATTCAATGTGGTCGTTATCGGCACCACCTGAGAGCAAGGATTGCTCCCCTGTGGAGCTGGTCAACCAGTCATCACCTGCGCCGCCATAGAGCGTGTCCGTGCCTTGCGTTCCTTTCTCATAAAGATGGTCGTTGCCATCGCGGCCAAACAGTGTGTCATTGTCGTCACCACCATAAAGATGATCATTCCCACCGCCGCCATCGAGATAATCATCGCCCTGGTCGCCATAGAGATGATCCTCTCCTTGCTCGCCATGGACAGCGTCGTCATCGCTGCCGCCAGACATCTGATCATTGCCAGTTCCGCCTTCAAGATAATCCCGGCCTTCTCCGCCGAAGATTAAATCATTGCCGCCTTCACCATAGAGCATGTCATTGCCTGTCAGACCTCGAATTTCGTCGTTATCTTCATTCCCGGAAATGTCATTATTGTTTCGATCACCAACGTGATATCCCATTGTCTTAACACCCGATTTAGCAGTGAAATATTTAGCCGTAATAAGTACTTAGGATACTTATCGACACTGCATGCATAACTGATTCTTACCCTACGTAACTACTGCAATGTTTTCAGTATAGAACTTGCAAATATCGGTGGGCTCTCGGGATATTACGTATTGCGTAAACCGGCTTTTTGAGGGGTCTTTCCGGTGGTCTAATTTTCGATTTTTGGGAGCTTCGGGTTCTCCCGCCATCGCCTTGCGATTTTGATCAGGCCCTCTGACAATGCCAGCCCGCACAGGCCCAGAACGAAGCCCGTTGCCCCCTCTACGCTAACATCACGCACGTTGGACCAGCCGGAGACGATAGGTGCCACGATCGGCGTAAGATGGCCGGCAAACAATGCTCCAACGATTGCTGTTCCGACTGATCTTAAGAGCCACAGAAACCAGCTTCCCTCCCGCTCCTCTGTCAATGAGCGTTCAAAATTGATCCGGCATCATCATTTAAAATTGACCCACCTTGGTTGGCACAAATCCAGCAGGCGAACAGCTCTCATCTAGCAGGTTCGTCTGCTGGCTTTGTGCCAACCAAGG
>NZ_LMCF01000038.1 GCF_001623075.1 Pseudovibrio sp. Ad37 | reverse complement strand
GCCTTCCTGCCACACGTTACCGACGGAATCTTCAGTAAACGCGCCTTGAGTGATTGGACCCTGAGTTGACCCTTCAATGGTGATATAAGCGGGTGTTGGCATAGTATGCTCCTGGTGAGCGCCCTCCATGTGCGGACAGACGCAGCAAAACAAATAAATGAACCCCATTTGATGAGAATGGGCCACAGCCCCAGACCCCAGTCTGCGACAGCGTACCAACACAACTGCAACTTCCATGCCAGAATGGGGGAAATAGTCGCAAAAACTCACCTGGTCGGATTTACCTATTGAAATAACAAAAGAAATTAATTTTAAAACACGCACAAAGCTGCCTGCGACGCAGAGTGGTAATTTAATCTCCCCTTGCATAAACTTGAGCCACTTCTGGCCAGGAAATTAACAAAACCCTAGCAAAGCGGCTATGTTATTGAAAAATATAAGAAATCAGCGGGCCATTTTCGGCCCAGTCCGGGCCGTTTTTGGCTTACCCCTGAAATATAAGGCAAAATCGGAATAAGAACTCAAAGACAAATTCCTTTTTGAGCTGAATTTGGGGGCTTCAGGCCTCAAATGACCTCCAAAACAGTTCCTCTTAGGGGAGCTTATAGTGACCTTTGACAGCGAAGAATTACTTTCAGATGAATACTGCTCAGGAATAATGCCTGATATGCAAACTGGCTGAAGCTGGCAGCTCAGCCTATCGCACCTCATCTTCCAGTTCTTTCGAAGGGGATTTTTCTCCTGATTTGGCGTCCTGCGTGCACCCCTTCTATTTTTCACTGCCTTTGAACGCCTTTCATTGCCTGTGAGCGCCTATGAACGCCTATACGCCCAAGATCTGCTCCGATTAGACTTCCCTGCAAGCGTGAGCACGCCATAAGCTCAGACTTAGATCTTGCAAGAGCTGGCACACTACGCATTACTTGGATGTTATGTGAGGGGGAGTAGATTGTGCCAAGTCGTCAGCGCCTTACAGAAAAGATTGCTCGCACAGCAAAGCCCACGGTTTGGCAATACCAGCTGTTTGACAGCGTGGTCGCCGGCTTTGCACTGGTGATCTACAAGTCCGGCACCAAGGCGTTTAACGTGTCCTACCGCGTCAATGGCCGCCAGCGTCGCTACACCATCGGCCAATGGCCGGCCTGGAGTGTAGTCGCAGCACGAGAGCGAGCCAAAACCATCCGCCGGGAGATTGAGCTTGATTGCGACCCGTTGGGCAACCGGGAAGCAGAACGTGTTGTGCCGCGCGTAAGCGATCTTATTGAGCGTTATATCGATGAGCACCTACCCAAACTTGCCGCCCGCAATCAGGCAGACCAGATTTCCATGCTGAGTAAGCTGGTGCTGCCACAGTGGAAGAACCTTCTGGTGCGCGAGATTTCACCTGCGGATGTCAACAAGCTGCTCAGCAACGTGGCCGCTGGGCGACATCGTCCCGCAAAGAAACTCAAACGCCGAAGCAAACCAAAATCCACACCGATCCGCGCCAATCGTCTGGGCGAGATCTTGCGCAAGATGTTTAATCTGTCGGTGCAGTGGAAGATGCGTCCTGATAACCCTGCGCAAGGATTCCACAAGAGGCTAGAGAATGCCCGCGAGCGGTTCTTGTCACTTGATGAGATCAACCGTCTGTCTGATGCGCTCGAGAACAGCAAAGACAAACGCGGAGCTGATGTGATCCGCCTCTGCCTTCTCACAGGCTCACGTCTGGGCGAAGTAAGATTTGCCCGCTTCGAGCAGTTCAACCTCGAACTCCTGACCTGGTTCAAGCCAGCAACCAATACCAAACAGAAGCGTATCCACCGCCTGCCTATATCACCTGAGGTCGCTGACCTGGTGAGGAGACGCCAGTCCGTTGTCTCTGAAGACTGCCCCTGGCTGTTTCCGGGAGATGGGACTGGCAAACCCGTTCATGAAATGCGCCGCTATTGGCAAGGTATCTTGAAGCAAGCAGAGATCTGCGATGTCCGCATTCATGATCTTCGCCATACGTTTGCATCTCTTCTGGTGTCTGGAGGCGCTTCATTGGAGGTGATCGGCAGGCTCTTGGGGCACACCCAAATGAGCACAACTCAGCGCTATGCCCATCTGATGGAATCTCCGTTACGTGAAAGCGTTAATGCAGTTGCAGGTTATGTGACCGCCAAGCCGCGCCGACACACGCAGCAAGTTGTCTCACCTCCTCCAACCTCACCTGTCTTTTCTGCACTAACCTTGCCTGCTAGTTCTCCCGTGCCGTTTTCAGCGCCTGCCAAAGAGGCTGAAAACGGCGACGGATGGTACTTCATATCAGGCGCCTCTCCGGCTGGAGAGACCTCAATAAACCAGTCCTGCATCGCACTGGCGAGCTCATTCAGAGTATTGTGGACGCCTTGCGTAAACAGATGCACACACAGCGGTGCCCACATCCCTTCCCAGTCATACTTCGGTTCACGTCCACCCCGATTGCTACTCCTGCCACCACGCTGACCAAGAGCATGCTTTTCTTCAAAGCGATAAAGATCAGTCGCTGGAATCCAAAGCTCATCGGGCTGTACTGCCAGACCTTGCCTGGGGCAGGTGACATAAAGCAATTCGGCACCTTTCTTGCGCAAAGGGATCACGCGGTGCACGAGGCAGGTGCGTGCAGGTACCCCCGCGGTTCCCAGCATTTTGAACAGATCCGATCCGCACAGCTCCACCATCCCACATACTTTTTGTGCCCCGCACACAACCAATGGCGTACTGGTGACAAGGCGAAACCGCCCCGCCTCAGCCCAGCCTGCAATGGTGGCAAGAGGAACGCCCCAACGCGCCTCGGCTTCAAAAACTGTGAAATACTCTTTTGATGGCAGCGTCATTGGTATCCCTCCCCTGTGGCACCCAGTTTCTATTGGGCCTCATCAAAGAACACATCACCGCATGTAGTTCGCATTCAACCTGCCGTTTAGGTCAGGCTATTTCCAGAAAAACTTAAGACCTTTACCGGCTTACAACAGGCCAGTTTCTCAAATCAGCACGTCCAGCAGAGTTGATTTGACCAGAATATCAACTGTTTGAAATACTGAAGGTTTTTGCTGCAACTCGAATTCTAAAATTGACCATTGATATCTATGGGATATTCCAAATCTTCATGAACTCACAGGGGCAGTTGCAGCCCTTGGTTTGAGGCCTCCGATGCATCAGGTGGATTACCGGCGGAGCAGCCTCAGGAAACGGTTCGGTTGTCCTCAATAGGCGTTGCCTTAATGTTTGAACGCCTATGAACGCCTTTCACTGCCTTTGAACGCCTATACGCCCATTTGCTCTCCATGCTTAGCTTTTCCGCAAACCGTTTGAGCCCAAGCGGTCCTGCTTTAGAGGAGCACATGGAAGACAACGTCCCTACCCCGGAACTTGAACAAACAGAACCTAAGGCCATCCTTGATGGCTGGATGACCCGCGCCGAGCTGGCCAAAGAGCTTGGCGTTTGTGTTGATACGCTGGGCCGCTGGCAGACCATGCGTATTGGCCCGCCGTGTGTGCGTACTGGCAGGCGGGTGTTTTATCGCCGCGCCTCTGTCATCGAGTGGCTCAGGCAAAAGGAAATCCGCGAAAACCGGATCTCAAACCTATGAGCGTTCAAGCAATCACCTGGGCTTATGGGTGTTCTCAAGTTTCCGATCCGATCGAGAAGTTTGTGCTCATCACCATCGCCAACTTTGCCGATGAGTTCGGCCTGTGCTGGCCATCGCAAACGACGTTGCAGGAGGCGTGCTGCTGCTGCGAGCGCAAGCTGCGCAACTGCCTGAATGACCTGGAAGCGCTGGGGCTGATCACCCGCTACCAACGTCGCCGTGCCAATGGCTCTCGCAGGTCCGATATTTTCGTCCTTACTGGCTTTGACGGACGCAGGGCCATTCCCGATCAAAATGATCACCCTGCCTTGGAAAACTTACCAGCGATCAAACCCGGAACAACCAGCCGGCATGGTGTGCCGGAAGGACCTGCCAGCAACCGGCACGTGGTGCCGCACCAACCGGCATGTGGTGCCCCCCTTGAACCGTCATTTAGAACCATCAAAAGAACCTTTTCCCCCTTACCCCCAAAACCCGCCCAGTGAGCAACTTCGGGCAAAACCTCAAAGACCAGCCAAGGAGAAATCCCATGAGCAATCTGTTCGATCCCATGAACCCTCCAAACGCAAAAAATCCATTTCCCATGTTTGGCAGAGAGCCTGGGATGAGGCTGTTACAGCAGCTGATAGTCTCCCGGCCAGAACGACGACTAGCACCAAGAACGGCTCAAGAGATTGAGGAACTGGAGCAACTGCTCAGCACACTCACACAGGCCAACGCACCTGGTGGGTCAAAACCAGTGAGCCTGGCTGTTGGTCAGCTTCTCAACCACTATCCGCAAAAACGGCTCTCACCAGAGGCCATCACACAACTGATTGAGGATTGGATTCAAGATCTAGGCAGCTATCCAACCGATGTGATCTTTGCCACCTGTCAGGCCTGGAGGCGCAGCAGCAAGACTATCGCGCCCACCCCCGGTCAACTGATCACTCTGGCTGAACCCATCATGGCAGCCCGTAACTTCCATATCCGGGTGCTGAACAGCGTTTTAGAAGCTCAAGTGATGCCTCAGTCCAACAGCTAGGAGATACTTGTTTGGCCCTGAACACCACACAGATCGTCGACCGGCTTGAACTTGCGGCCAGCACGTTACGGCGACTTCCAAATCCACCAAGGTCAACACCACGGCGCGACGGCAACACCTGGCCGCAGGTCATCCATGATGTTCATGAGGCCTATGGCTACAACAAAACCCAAATCCGGGCGGTGCCCAGCGCCAAAGACATTCAGCACATGGAAGAAGCCATTGATTGGCTACGATACGTTCCTGAACCTGATAATAGAAAAATACTCTGGATGCGGGCAGAAGGTTTCCGCTGGCGACCCATCTGCATTCAGGTGGGGCTGACCCGTTCTACCGCTCATCGCCGCGCTGTGGCCGCTGTTTTGGCCATACAGCGCGCTATAAACAAGCGAAGGTGAAGTCACCGGCACTTCTACCCTCTACATTCATGACCGGCTAATGCCATGGGTTTGTGGAGGAATTCGGTTTCCTTGCATTGACACCTTGCGCCAATCATCGCATGGTCATCTTGAGGCATCACAACCTCTACGAAGCGGTCACCGTAGCCGTAAACCGCGGTCATTTGTGTTTGGAGTTAGCTCTCCTTACGCAAGCTCTCGCTTATGGGCGGGAGGGCGGTGAATACAATACCCCTTCGCGGGGGGAATAAACCCGCCTGTCTTCGTCAGGTTGTGAACCTCCCGCTCACCAGTGGGTTGTCACAAGCCTTCTGTGGAGTGGTTTGTTCAACAAGCCAACGAAGAGGGCTTTGTAATGACTGATACTGGTAAAGAGAAATGTGCCCATACGTCCCTTCGCAATGAAGTGGATCAGCTTCGATTATCAACCAACCACCTCAAAAATCTAGTCTATTCCATGAGCGTGGTGATGAGCGAACGCATGGAGCATACCCAGGAATATGAAGCGTTGCTGACGCTGTTTGATACTGTGCGGGTGGATTCAACTGGTCGCGGCAACACACTGTGAGAACTTCTCAGCTGGGGTTTGATATTGCAAGGTCTTGCGGGGTCGTTGGTTGAGTTGCCTTGCTATTGCATCAAGTTCAGGCTGCGTGTGTAC
>NZ_LMCF01000037.1 GCF_001623075.1 Pseudovibrio sp. Ad37 | reverse complement strand
TTACTCGTTGCGTGAAGCCCAAATAATCATCGAAAGGTGGAGGATACACTACAATACCAAACGCCCCCATAGTGCGCTGAACTTCCGCCCACCGGCTCCTGAAGTAATCATTCCAGTAGACCAAAGGCCAGTCATGCACTAACTTTCAAACCGGACCACTCAAGTGGGGCTGATCAAACGCCTTGCCCCAAAATCACAGGCCCAGTCTTCGATTCATCCCTCGCCATGGCCGACATCGCTAAAGCAGGTTTAGGCATCGCACTTCTGCCCTATGACATGTTCAAACGCAGAATTTCAGAAGGTCGCCTCGTCAGACCATTCCCCTTCGAAGTCACAATCGGCAAATACTGGCTCACCCACCTCAAGTCCAAACCTGCCCTCCCTGCAACCATCCTCTTCAAAAACTGGCTACTTACACTAGGAGCAGTTCCCCAAAATACGTTTAGTTAACCTCACAGTTTCAGCATGAGTTGAGAGGTTGACAGTTTGTAACAATCAGCTCTAATGAAAATCCCGGCTCGGGAAGAGTCTCTTTGCTTGTTCTCGTGGGTGGCGAGCTCGTGTGGCGCTGTGTGGGATGAGAGGTCGACGTGGGGCATCATCGGCTGCTGGTAATGTTTGGCCGATAACTTCGTCCAGCGGATGCCCCAGCAAGGATAAGCGGTCTGAATAGTCACTTATTTCCTGTGCGATGAGGTGCACGACAATCCCCTCTCGTTGCAGGTAACCTGTAACGTAGAGCAAGCGACCAGAAATGACTTCTCTTCGGAATTTTTGATAAACCTTCGGCCAAACCACTACGTTACAAACCCCAGTTTCGTCTTCAAGCGTCACAAAAATAACTCCAGACGCCGTTCCGGGACGCTGACGTGTAATGACAACACCGCAAACACTTGTTTGATCCAGAGAAGCTTTCTGCAAAGCAGCATGTGTTGTAAGTCCGGGTATTTCCGGACGTAGCAGTTCCATCGGATGCGCTCGCAATGATAGTCGTGTTGAAAGATAGTCTTCCACCACCTCTTCCCCCAAATGCATAACAGGCAAGTTCACATCTGGTTCAAAGATCGCCTCTCCATCAAAGGGGTCATTAAACAGAGGTAACGGTGTGGTACCTTTAATGGCCTTCACTTGCCAAAGAGCATCACGGCGATTGAGCCCCATGCTAACAAAAGCATCTGCCTCTGCCAGCTTTTCAAGTGCTGCCGGGATCACATGAGCACGCTGCCAAATGCTTTGTGGATCTGGATAGCCATTGCCACGTGCAGCCACCAGCCAAAGAGCATCTTCTTCATTAAAACCTTTGATCTGACGAAAACCAAGTTGAATAGCCAGTTGCCCGTCACTACGCCGCTCCAATGTATTATCCCACTGACTACGGTTGGCACAAATAGGCCTCACCTCCACATCATGCTCTCGGACATCTCTTATAATCTGAGCTGGAGCATAGAATCCCATAGGTTGAGAATTAAGGAGCGCACAAGCAAAAGCAGCTGGATAATGGCATTTAAGCCAGGCAGAAACATAAGCAAGCATACCAAAAGCAGCAGCATGGCTCTCTGGGAAACCGTAGTTACCAAAACCCTCAATCTGAGAAAAGCACCGCTCGGCAAACTCTAACTCATAGCCACGCTCCAACATGCCATTTACAAACCGAGCTTTGAAAGAACTAATGGTTCCCATACGCCTGAAAGTCGCAAGTGAGCGTCGCAAACGATCGGCTTCTTCTGCGGAGAATCCTGCAGCAACTTCCGCAATTCGCATGGCCTGTTCCTGAAACAGCGGCACACCAAGTGTTTTCCCCAAAACGCCTTCTAATTCTGTTGAAGGAAACGAGACTTTTTCCAGGCCTTGTCGTCGCTTAATATAGGGGTGCACCATACCACCTTGGATCGGGCCGGGACGCACAATGGCAACCTCAATCACCAGATCATAAAAGGTGCGTGGCTTCATACGCGGTAAAAAATTCATCTGAGCACGACTTTCAACCTGAAAAACACCCAGTGCATCTGCAACACAAAGCATATCGTAGGTTGGCTTATCTTCCTGTGGCACACTGTCAATTGTGAGTTGGCGCCCTTCTTTTTCTTCAATCAAAGCGAAGCACTTGCGGATGCAAGTGAGCATACCAAGGCTCAACACATCGACTTTCAGGATGCATAATGCATCAATATCATCCTTATCCCATTCAATGACTGTGCGGTCTTCCATAGATGCATTCTCGATAGGGCATAACTCATCGAGCCGACCTTGGGTAATCACAAAGCCACCTACATGCTGAGACAAATGACGAGGAAAACCAATAATCTCTTTTATGAGGCGAATGGTAAGAGCAAGGCGATGATCTGACCCAGACAGGCCGAGTTCTTTTAGTCGTTCTTCGGGTACACCTTGATCAGAAGAACCCCACATCTGCCCTGCTAAGTTTGCAAGCAGATCCTGCGACAAGCCCATAACCTTCCCAACCTCGCGGATGGCAGCACGAGATCGGAAATGAATGACGGTCGCGCACAAACCTGCGCGATGGCGACCATACTTCTGGTAAATGTGCTGAATAACTTCTTCACGGCGCTCATGCTCAAAGTCTACATCAATGTCTGGTGGCTCTCCGCGATGCTCCGAGATAAAACGTTCAAACACCATAGAAATGGTTTCTGGAGCTACATCAGTAACACCAAGCGCATAGCAGATAATGGAATTGGCAGCAGACCCTCGACCTTGACATAAAATGCCTTGAGAGCGGGCAAAGGTGACAATGTCGTGCACCGTCAGAAAATAAGCAGCAAACTTAAGCTTAGAGACAAGAGCCAACTCTTTTTCAACAAGAGAACGAACACGCTCAGTCTCTCCCTTGGGATATCTGCGTTTAATGCCTTCAAGGGTAAGCCGCTCCAACCGCTGTTGAGCCGTTTCGCTCTCACTTCCTTCCTGTGGGTATTCATAGGACAGTTGGGATAAGCAAAAAGAGCAGCGATTAGCAATCTCCTGCGTTCTTTTGACCGCAGCTGGGTACGCACGAAACAGCTGAGCCATCTCCAATGGTGTCTTGAGGCGGCGTTCACTATTAGGCAGAGCACGGCGACCAATCCTGTCTATGGTCACCCCCTCACGAATACAGGTCAGAACATCAGCCAGTTGCCGGCGACGTCCATGATGCATAAGCACATCACCAACAGCTACCATTGGTGTTGCAAGACGCAGAGCCAATTTCGCGCAAGCATCGAAGTAAGCTTGATCATTCCCATCATACTGTGGCACAGCCCCTAAAAAGACATGAGAAGGATAAGTATGCGCCGCCTGTTGAATATGCTCTCGAACTTGAAGCCTATCGATCGCCTCTTGAGGCAAAGCGATCAACATTAGACCACAAGCCCCTTCCAGAAGATCTTTTAAGAATAACTGGCATTCACCTTTTTCAGTGCGCCTTTTTCCTTTGGTAAGAAGCCGGGACAAGCGAGCATAAGCAGAGTGGTCTTGCGGTAAAGCAATCCAATCAACAGGGCTGTCCTCCAAAACCAGGCGACACCCCACCAGCAAACGCGGCAGAGACATAATAGGTTCTCGTAGGTCGTCAGCACCTTCCAGAATTTCTTGTCTACTGTTTGGATCAGTACGATGGCAGGAACGGACAGCCAGAACCTCGTCTCTTTTGCGAGCAAGCTCCTTAAGCGCTGAATAAGCACGTACAACTCCAGCCAGAGAATTTCGATCTGTTATAGCAATCGCCGAAAGCCCCAGACTGGCAGCTCGAACCACCAGTTCCTCAGGATGGGAGGCTCCGGTAAGAAACGTGAAGTTGGAGGTAACACACAATTCAGCGTAGCTCATGCAAACTCTCCTTGCACGAACCACGCTGGATTTAGTGGCGTGAAAAACATCCAGAGGCGTCGGCCTTGTTCGGTTTCCACACGCCAATAGTCTCTTACACCGGATCGCCAATTGGGATCGTCCAGCCACCACTCTGGGCAAATACGTTCTGGTCCTGTTGCGGCGGCAACCGAAAAGCGCATGCGCCGCCAGCTGAATACATTAGGCGGCTTCTTTTCATGGCCTTCAACAAGCTCTGGAGAAAACAGTTGTAAAGGACGCAAATTCTGTTCTTTCCACTGCCCCTCAGGTTCACAATAGGCTGCAGGCGATACAATAAAACTACGCTCAGGAATATGGCTATCTGCTGGCTGAAAACGTTTAATTTTTTCCAGACCAATGCGACTCCCGAGTCGCGTAATTAGATCACTCAGCACATCATTTTTCTTTGACTGAGCATTGCCGGTCTCCAGTTGCTTTAATGGCAAAGCCTCAACAGCCAAAGCTTCCAACCGTATCTGATCGATACCAAATCCTGCATCTAACTCTCCCACACTTCGCTCAAACAGCGGCAGAATGGTCATCCCCTCACGCATGGACCGAGCAAGTCGCAATTCTACCTGCACGCTGGCCTGATCAACTCGCTGACAGGTCATAAGCAACACCCGGGTGCCCATCTCTTGGCCTTTTAGCTTATCACAGATGCGTTGCAGCAATCGTTCAAGAGCCGCCATCACATCATCATAAAGACCGATAGGATCAGGAAAATTTAGCCGGGCAGCATAAGAGATATCTGGCGCCATAGCATTGATTTGCTCTGGCTGGTCACCAAACGCTTGGTCGATACGGCGCATCAATGGCAAACCAAAGCGTCGACCTAGCGTGGCCCGCGGTGTTACCAGAAGGTCACCGATAGTACGTAGACCAAGGCGCTGCAGTGTCGCACAGGTTGCCTCATCCAGCCTTAATGCTGCAGCAGGTAAAGGGCCTAAAGCTGCCTTGAGTTGTCCATTAGGGACAACGCCTCTACCGAAATGAGAAACAGCCCAAGCCCCCCCAATTGTACCAGCCAACCCAGAGCGAACATTGAGTTGATAACTCTGGAGCCGATCATGAATATCCGCGAGAAGTTCAGCTTCACTGCTGAAGAAATGAGTTGAACCCGTGACATCAAGCAACAAGCCATCGTTTCCATCGAAACCGACCCATGGGCAATACCGATCAGCCCATCGCGCCAACAGCTTTAAGAACCTGTCATCAGCATACTGGTCTGCTGAGCGTGTCAGCAAATCAGGGCATAACGCCTTAGCATCTGAAAGCCCCATACCTGAAGCCAGCCCCAATTGCATCGCTCTGCTGTTTAAACAGTATAATCGCTCTGTACTTTTTTCATGAGAGGTTACAGCAAAAGGCGCAGATGTGGGATGTGAGCGTAAAATACGATCACTGGCCATCCTCGGAAACCACAATGACACGATGCGCCTTGGCATCCCAATACACCTTCCAACCACTCAATGTTCCTATTTTGTTCTTAATGAGCTGCCAGTGTTGAAGAGTCAAGTTCTTATCGGATATATGGTTTCCCTTGAATATAGGAGAGCAGTGCCAACGAGTTTGTGTTGCATTGCTCCCAGCCCCTTCAGGTATAATGAGAATCCCGGTAGAGCCACCTTGCTCAGCTGCCAACTGCAAACGCCTGCCTGCAGTCAGATCGAGCTTTTGAGTGGCCACAGAAATTACTAGATCCACAGCGCCAGAACGCAAGCCATCTTCTGTACATGCGAGTAAATCATTGTGGTTCTCAACCTCAACCAAAACGAGATTCTTGGGAGACATAAAAGCTGCTAAACCTGCTGGATTGAGTTGCTCAATTTGCCAACCAGTCTGAAGCCACAACACTCTCATATCAGCTTGCCCGCAGGCCATCGCTGCAAATGCTGTCGCTCCGGCTCCACATACTTCATGAACCCGGCTGACTTGAAGCGGAAAAAAACTCTTAAACTCTGCCATCACGGCCCGATTATCTCTCAACAAAGAGAACATATCAAGAACATTATTTTCATAAACTCTCTTACTCATTCGCACATACATAAACGAGCAATATGAAGCAAAACTCTCATCTCACAAACTGTTGGCTACCAGAAATTTTGCAGGCATAACACACACGCTGGCATGTCCTATGACATGTTCTGATAGTGATAGGATAGGCTACGCAGCATTCTGCGGGATGTTTTGTCGCCTTATAGGAGAGAATAGAGCTGAAGCAAAAGCCCTGTAACGTGTGGGGTGATAGAGCTGGCTCGGGAAATTTGGACAGGTTGTGAAAGTGGATTTAGCTCCTGAAACTGGCATGATGCCAAGAACAGGAGACCATCATGAGCAGACGTCCTCGCCGGAACCATAGCCCGGCTTTTAAAGCGAAAGTGGCACTTGCTGCTATTCGCGGAGAAAAAACCTTGAGTGAGTTAGCTCAGGACTTTGATGTGCACGCGAACCAGA
>NZ_LMCF01000036.1 GCF_001623075.1 Pseudovibrio sp. Ad37 | reverse complement strand
CGCAGCAAGAAGTTATCAAGCACTGTGGCAGGCCGTAGGCCAAGTCTGCGACCTCTTCACAAAGCAAGAGTGCAACAACTTCTTCAAAACAGCTGGATACATGACCGATTAAACGCGACAAGCTCTAAACCCCTTCACCAAGGCAAGCCTTCAAATCAAGGAGTTTCAGGAACACGAACCTACAAGCAAGCGATCCAGCAGGTGCCACGCTTCCACCGCTGGAAATCTCTCTCTGCTTTCCTCCTGATGGTCAAAGCCACCAAGCCCGAAATCGCATAATCTAAAAACTAGGCCAACACATCCCGCAGGGAGGCAAGCCAGCCCTTAACTTCTGCGGACACTTTCGCCTGATCCAGATTTTCAAAAGAATCCCAGCTCCAGCCGTTCTCAGGGCACAGCTTATCCAAAAATGCATGCAGCTCTTTTTGCTTAGCCTCTGGCAAAGGCAAGTTGGCTGCATGCCTCAGCAGCAACACCTGCTCCTGAAGCCGCAAGAACACCCAGAAGGCTTCCATCATAGGCCGCAGCAAATGCGGCTGCGTCTGCCACGTATTGCCGGAAAACAGCTCCTGCGTGACAATCGGCCCAGCCCCGTGACAGTGAAACTGAACACAGCCCTTGTACCCGGTCGTCGCCAGATCAGAATGGATCTTGCAGCCCCCACAGCCCTCAAGATTTCGGCAAGGCTCACCAGCAACTTTATCAAACGGGAAAACACTCGACTTATCAAAGGCAAGCGCCACACAGCACAGCGCAGCGCATTTCTCGCAGTCTGCTTTCAGCCGGTCATCAAGTTGGTTCAGATCCATAGCGTCTTATTGACACAAAACACAAGCCAACGAAAGCAATCTCAAGTTTCGGGCGGATAAGGAGTGTCTCGCAATAGCGCGCTCCATTTGCTTGGTTTCAATCAATTGACAAGGAGGTGCCTAACACAATGCCCGGAAGCATGTCATGTGATGCTTCGTATATACAGCACCGAGCACCGAGCACCGAGCACCGAGCACCGAGCACCGAGCACCGAGCACCGAGCACCGAGCACCGAGCACCGAGCACCGAGCACCGAGCACCGAGCACCGAGCACCGAGCACCGAGCACCGAGCACGAATGATCGCAATACTCTGCAAAAACAAGCTTATGAGTAAAGAAAGATCCTCAGAGGGGGATAACTTTTATTTGCGGATGCCAGCGTAACATCTGGAAAAGCGGGCATAAAAAATAGGGCAAATTCCACGGGGTAAACATATGCCCGCTAGGTGGTTCTATGATAGAATCTCCCCCGTTCAAAATTAAATGCGCGCGGTGCAAAAGCCAGACACAAAACCACTCAATAAGAACCACGAGCAACGCACATTTCGCGCAAATCTGCACAAAAGAACGCAAACCTTAAAATCAGCACGATCAGTTATTCAGAGCCCCACGTGATCAGACACACTTAAGCTGCAACAAACCCAATCTCTTTCTGCAACTTCTTGGTCAGCTTCCTCGCAATAATGCTATGCGCCTCGCGAACATAATCCTTGATGTCTTCATCAGCCATCGCCTGCGCAGTCTCAATCTGAACCCACTTCGCCCGAGCCAGATAAGGCGCCGGAATAATGCCCTCCTGTTCCGTCAGAATCTGATAGGAAAGCTCTGAACATTTAAAGCTGATCTTGATCCCTTTCATCTCAGGACGGTCCTCTCCCCAGTTAGAGCAAATCGCATAGATCTTCTCTCCAACCTTCCAAACCGAAGCATTCCCCCACTGAATGACATTGCTCGTCCCAACCAATGACTTGCAATAATTATCAAATTCATCCCGCGTCAATCTAGTCTCTCCCTAGCAATCAAAAAAAGGCATCAAACACAGCCAATAATTGCAACGAAGATAACACAATCAAAATCCAATTCGGTACCCGCTCAACTAACTTTCAGATTTGGCTACCCATAAAGAGCACCCATCACACACGCTCACTCCTGTTCATCTGAGGTAGCGCATAGATCAGTTCTATCTCTTTTTTGGTCAGCAGACAGCATAGAACGGTTGTGAGTACTATTCGGACAATCAAATCCTGGCGCAGAAGTGCGCTCTGCATTTCCTTTGAAAGCGCTGCAGACATAGCGGCGCAATCCGAGTGCAAACATCGCCAACGGATGCAGAATGGAACGCAACGCCTTTCCGATTTCGGTTTGGCTCAATCACACAGCACACGACACCAGCTCATAAATGCCGAGGCTTGATCACCTATTGCGATCGCTATTGAGGTCAAACCTGAGCGCCTCTCGCGGCTCTCCATTCTTCCCAGACCGCATGAAAGGCTGCTAGTTTCAACATATTACAGCATCGCAAGGCAATACGTTTCAATCCCTTGAAGACGTTGCTTTGGTTTCATTGAGGTAAACTGGTGGCTGTATATTCAGGGAGTATTCTTCGGTCAGGTAGCATTGCAATCCAGGTGATTGTCGACCACTCAGAGCCTAGTTCGATGTGTTTTCAGCCCTCTCATTCAGGCTGGCTTAATCCCAGAACGCAAAAAGCCCCCATGCGTTATGCATCGGGGGCTTTTGAGTTGGTATGTTGTTCTGTTTCATTTTGAGAGATTGTCAGTGTGGATTATTCATGCCCGGCGGCGCCCTACTCTCCCGCGTCTTAAGACGAAGTACCATTGGCGCAGGGGCGTTTCACTTCCGAGTTCGGGATGGGA
>NZ_LMCF01000035.1 GCF_001623075.1 Pseudovibrio sp. Ad37 | reverse complement strand
GGCTTTCGTCGGCCTCCCCATCGCCTGTCATGCTTTTTTAAAGAAGCTGCAGTTCAAGGGCCTGCTCTGCAAACACTTCTTTGAGGTCGCGAGCTTCTTTACGCAGCTGCTTAACCTCACCGGTGTTGGCCTGACGGGCGGTGTCACCGGCAAGCCGTTTCTTGCCAGCTTCACGAAACTCTTTGGACCAGCTGTAATAGAGCCCTTGAGAGAGCCCTTCCTGCCTACACAACTCGGCAATGCAGTCCTCGCCGCGTAACCCGGCAAGTACAATGCGGATTTTGTCTTCAGTGGAATAGCGCTTGCGGGTCTTGCGCCGGATATCCTTGACCATGCGTTCTGCAGCAACGCTTGCAGTCTTGGTATTCTGCCCCACATCTCACTCCTGTCGTCATGATCATGGGCCAAAACACTCCCTTATTCAATTCAATCGATCTGTCCATAAGGCGGCGACGGGGAACAGCGCATGGGTGATACTCTCGGCCTTGAAGCTTGATGGCAAAATCGTGCATTATGACGAGGCACTGGTTCCTGGCGATGCTGTTTATTGAGACCTGACCGAAATTTAAAAAGGTGCCAAGAAGGTTCTAACTGCAATAATCATCGGTGCCAGTTTCATAGGTGACCAAGAACTAGTCAAACAGTTTAGGGATTCTAACTCAGACCAACAGATAGAAGCGACCATCCTGACAGGACTGCAGCCGGCTTTTGAGCAACTACCCATGAAACTTGATGAATATACCATGTGGGTGGGCGCCGATGTGAACGCTGCCAAAAGACACTGACTTACAGATACACGCTGGATAAAGGCAGCGAATGGTTCGCACTGACTGAGGAAGACAAGAACTCTATAAAACAACCGGTCGTGCAAGTCATGTGCAGTCAGCCCATTGTTCAAAAAGCCAAGTTCATCCTGATCTATCATTATACTGATCTGGAAGATAACTTCACGGGTGACTCCACAATGAACCGCCACGACTGTCAGTAAAGGCGAACCTACTTGGACCAACTGGACCGAGCGTGAATGTGTGGACGCCATGAAGAACAACAAGGGAACATTGAGTAACTTTCACCCATATTAGGTGATTTTTGGACTGTTAAGATGCGGACGAAGTGGAGCTTTGCTACAAGCACGAAGAGCAGGTGTGCGACAGCTGACTCTTTGGGTGATCAGGCCAACTGAGGATATTTGTGCTGTTCCATCACGGGTTAAGACAATTCTTTGGGAAGATACTGCAGGTGTTTTCCTGAGTACTTTTTGGTTGGATCTATGCGCTCATTATAGCTGGATGTGTGACGGGTTTGAGCCAATGGCATGCGTAATCGGGCTCGTCCTTCATGAGAGGACAGCTCCTGTTAAGATCGCAGCATATTGCTGCGAGGATGGGAGAGCACCATGGAATACTATGCTGGTTTGGATGTTTCTTTACGGTCTGTTTCGATCTGTGTGATTGACGGCGAAGGCAAGATTATATTTGAACGCTCGGTTGCCTGCGAAGTTGATGTTATCGCCAGTACCTTAGCTCAGATGTCGTTGCTTATCACCCGCATTGGCTTTGAAGCTGAAACAATGAGCCAGCCTCTGTTTTACGGCTTGAAGGAACAACGCGGCTTTGACGTTGTCTGCATGGAGGCAAGGCAAGTGAATGCGGCTCTGTCTGCTATGCGTAACAAGACCGATAAGAATGATGCACGCGGCATAGCGCAGGTCCTGCGCTCCGGCTGGTATAGCCCAGTGCATATGAAAAGCCGCCGTTCGCATGCAATGCGTACGCTCCTGAGCAGTCGCAAGGCATGCTTGCGTAAATGCATAGACTTGACAAACGAGGTACGCGGGCTCTTGAAGGTTTACGGCCTGCGTCTACCGGAACGGATTAAACACACACACTTTGATGCAACAGTGCGACCGTTTATCGAAGCCAGTCCGGATTTGAGCCTGGCACTGGTTCCGCTTCTGGACGCGCGGCTTGCTTTACTGCAAACCTATCAAGAGCTGGACAAACGCGTTTAACACGCGGCAAGCACCAATGCAGTGTGCTTGCGACTAATGGAAATCGCCGGCGTTGGCCCTATGACTGCGCTGGCATTTGTCGCTGCGGTGGATGATCCGGCGCGGTTCAGGAGTTCGCGAACGGTTGCTGCTCACTTCGGCTTAACGCCGAGGCGTTTTCAATCAGGAGAAATTGATAATCCTGGCCGGATCTCTAAAGCAGGAGACATGGAGGTCCGCTCTGCCCTTTATACGGCTGCCAATGCAATGCTAACCCGCTGTACTGGCGGATCCAGCATCAAGAGCTGGGGGATGCGCCTGATGCGGACCAAAGGGCGCCGCCGTGCTGTTGTCGCGGTAGCCAGAAAGCTCGCGGTTGTCATGCATCGCATGTGGGTCAATGATACATCGCTCTGTCGTGATGGCTTGGAGGTTGCTGCATAATATAGCCTGACCTCAATATCACGGCAGGATCGTCCTCTCTGGACGAGGTTTGTAGATGAAGCCGAAAATGTCTGCTGCGCCATGAAAGTGCGTCCATTAGCGTGGCTCTCTACAACCATTCCGGCACATGCATGCAGCCGCTCACAATGAAGAGCGACCCAGACTGCGAAGAGAAGCGTGACCCGGAGATGGATATGATCCGAATGAAAAGGTAAAAGAGCTTGACCTCA
>NZ_LMCF01000034.1 GCF_001623075.1 Pseudovibrio sp. Ad37 | reverse complement strand
GGCTTCTCATCGTCACTCCAGCGCCGTCCTTGGCTTTCTATCATCATCAAAGTCCATGCAGATAAAACTACACGTACGATAGAGCAGCAAAGCTAGAATCGTCAGGTCGGGTTCGCCGGACGCTTACGATCCAACACTATCACTGGTATCTTCATGTAACGACGCAATTGGAAAAGCACATCTTCAAAGCTCTGATCTTCAACGTAGAGCTTATCTTGCCGCCATGCGGCTATATAGTCTTGGTTGACTATCCTTACATCTTGTTTGCCGTGCTCATTCAGGCTTGCCCATTCAGATGCTCGCAGATCTAGCTTTTCCCGCAAATTAGAGGCTTGTGCGACCTCAACGTGCCCATGCTTGACGCCGACAGAAACCATTGAGCGCCCCTTGTTGATGTTGAAGCGGGTACCTAGCACTGTTGTCGTGGTATCGCCGGTTGTAACAACAAAAGGTCTGTCCGCATCCGGTGCTACATCAAATAGCACTTCCCCTCTCATCAGGTTCACCTTTCGCTGGTCTGCGGCAAAATTCAATTCAACAGCTGAATAAGCAGAGAGGTAGATTTTCGAACCATCTTGAAGACGTATTTCCTTTGACTGGGCAACATCTGTTTTATGGTCTGCATATATCCAAATCATGAGATGTGGGATCAAAGAGATGCTTGAAAGTAAGAGGAAAATGCAAGCAAAACCGGCGGCAAGATATGGTCGTATTTTTGCAAAGAGGCTTTTATGCGCAACAGCGAGCTGAGCTATTTCACCCGTATTGACATTCGGCTCCAAACTCTCTTGCCCCAGTTGACCAAGTAAAGAAGATGTTTGAGTTACCCTCTTCCAAACATTCGAATGTTCAGGATGCTGATTTAGCCAACTTTCAAATTCCTGCCTAACCTGTGGGTCTTCCGGGTACTCTTCCAAAAGGATAAACCAATCGATTGCAGCATCTTCCGTTGTTGAACGCCTTTCAATCCTTCGATCTGAATGTTTCATTGGCTTAATCCTGAAATGATTTTGGTACTCGGAATGGCTATGAAGTTGTCCTTCCTAAGAAGAGACGATTGGATGACTGTCTTTTTCGAAAAGAAATCAAAAGACCTCTTAAAACCCTCGATTACAAATGTCAGGACTGCTGTTTCATAAAAGCCTAGGTCTTTAAAGTCGGACTGGTAGTTTATGCCGCTATCTCTTTGCATTAAGCACCTTCATGCAGTGCTTAATACCAGTATGCAAGTGCTCATGGGTTTGCGTCACAGAAAGGTTTAAACAGCTAGCAATTTCTCTTAGCTTAAGCCCCTCCAGACGGTGCAATTCAACGACTTTGCGTGTTATTTGTGGTAATTCGGCAAGCGCTTTTATGACCAGTTTAAGCTCCTGTTTGCCGGCTAACGCACTCTCCTGAGTTGGCTTTTGTTCCGAATAGGATATAATTGGAGTTTCATGATCAAATCTCTGAAGTTCCCGTTGTTGCTTGCGCAATTGATCGATGCAAAGATTGTGAACGATACGACGAAGGTAGCTGTCTGGTGCGTTGGGTGATTTGGAGCCAATCCGTAGGAAGGCATCCTGAACAATGTCCTCACTGAGCGCCCAGTCTTTGGTTATGGATGCAGCGTAGCGGACCAGCCCCTCGTAATTTTTTATATGTATTTTTACTTGTTGCGAGGATTTGGTCACGAAACGGAGCTGTTCACTAAAACGAGTATACGGGAAAATTGCAACCATCATATGATTTAATCTGAGTATGATAGTCAAGTTATATTACTGGTTGATTATCAGACAATTGCGAACGCTATTGATGTTCTTTAAGTGAAAGAGCGTGTGTGTAATGCCAATTTGAAGCTGGTTGCAGCAAACAGCAGCAGGTAACGAGGGTAAGAAACTATGATCGTTGTATTAAATGACGATTTGCGAAGCACGGCGCCAACTCAAAAACTCCGTTAAAAGTATAAGATAGGCCCTTCAAAACTGGAGTGAGGCATAGATACTGCTTCCAAACTCCACAGCATTAAATTGTGTAAAGTCATCCATATGTTGACCCGCACTTACGTAAATGCACTATATGAGGCGTTCTTGGTTCTTGTGAGATGACTCGCAAGCTAAGAGGGAAGCTGGTGAAAATCCGGCACTGCCCCCGCAACTGTAAGCAGCGAGCAGGCGTTCGCTCATACCACTGGAGATGTCTTCGGGAAGGTAGAAGGCCTGTGTTGGAGCTGTGTAGTCAGGAGACCTGCCAAGAGACTTTTAACAACCACAGGCGGAGGGCCTGAGCGGGTTGTGAGCAGACCTGCCTTATGCGTGGGTCCCTGTCTCTCATCCCCAGCCTCTTTTCCTATGCTACGGGGACTAAAGCATGAGCATTACCGTATACTCCAAGCCTGCCTGTGTGCAGTGCACCGCAACCACTCGTGCGCTGGACAGCGCTGGAATCTCCTACGACGTGATTGACCTTTCTCAGGACACAGATGCTTTTGCTGCTGTGCAAGAACTTGGGTACCGTCAGGTACCTGTTGTTGTCACAGGTGACCAACATTGGGCGGGTTTTCGCCCAGACAAGATAAGCGCGCTCGCCTGATACGTTGAGCGGGCTCGTCTATTTCTCAAGCCCATCTGGAAACACACATCGCTTTGTTGAATGCCTCGGCCACCCGGCTGAGCGCATACCGTATCGCACGTCTGAACCTATGTTGCAGATGGCGGATCCCTTTGTGCTCATCACACCAACATATGCGGATGGTGAGGGGCGAGGGGCGGTGCACAAGCAGGTGATCCGTTTCTTGAATGATGCGGCCAATCGAAATTTGCTGCGAGGCGTCATCGCCTCGGGCAATCGCAATTTTGGGGCGTTTTTCGCTCATGCAGGCACAACTATTTCCGCGAAATGCAGTTGCCCATGCCTTTACAAGTTTGAACTTGCAGGCACGGAAACAGACATCGCGCGGGTTCGTCAGGGGCTAGATTTATTTTGGAAGCAACAACATTAGAGCAATCGGTGAATAGTCCGCAGGGACTTGATTACCATGCACTGAACGCCATGCTGAACCTCTATGATGCAGAAGGCAAAATCCAGTTTGAGGCTGACCGTCAGTCTGCACGTCAATACTTTTTGGAACATGTGAACCAGAACACCGTTTTCTTTCACTCTTTGGAGGAAAAACTCTCCTACTTGGTGCGCGAGAATTACTATGAAGCGGAAGTTCTGGAGCAATACGACCCGGCGTTTGTGAAAGCCATTTTTGTGGCTACGTATGAGCGGAAGTTCCGTTTTCCGACTTTCCTTGGAGCGTTCAAATTCTACACCAGTTATGCGTTGAAGACGTTCGATGGCAAACGTTATTTGGAGCGCTACGAAGACCGTGTCGTTATGGTGGCGCTTGCGCTGGCAAGCAGTGATGAAAACCTTGCCATGCGGATGATAGATGAAATCATTTCCAGCCGCTTTCAGCCTGCAACGCCTACTTTTCTGAATGCAGGCAAAAAGCAGCGCGGTGAGCTGATTTCCTGCTTCCTGCTGCGTCTGGAAGACAACATGGAGTCGATTGGCCGTTCCATCAACTCCGCACTGCAACTGTCCAAGCGCGGTGGTGGTGTTGCCTTGCTGCTGACCAACTTGCGCGAGTCTGGCGCTCCGATTAAGGGCGTTGAAAACCAGTCCTCTGGTGTCGTACCTGTGATGAAGTTGTTGGAAGATAGTTTCAGCTATGCCAACCAGTTGGGTGCCCGTCAGGGGGCTGGAGCAGTCTATCTGAATGCGCACCACCCGGACATTCTGAACTTTCTCGATACCAAGCGCGAAAATGCTGACGAAAAGATCCGTATCAAAACCCTTTCCCTTGGTGTGGTTATTCCGGATATCACCTTCCAGCTCGCTAAGCAGAACGAGGAAATGTACCTGTTCTCGCCTCACGACGTGGAGAAGGTTTACGGCGTACCGTTCTCAGAAATCTCTGTGACGGATAAATACCGCGAGATGGTGGACAATCCGCAGATCCGCAAAAGGAAAATGCGGGCTCGTGATTTCTTCCAGTTGCTGGCAGAGATCCAGTTCGAAAGTGGCTATCCATACATTTTGTTTGAGGACACTGCAAACGCCGCTAATCCCGTGGCCGGGCGTATCAACATGTCCAATCTGTGTTCAGAAATCCTGCAGGTGAACGAGGCAAGCACGTTTAAAGACGATCTGTCCTACGCCCATCTTGGCTCAGATATCTCCTGCAACCTTGGCTCGCTCAATATTGCCAAGGCCATGGATGGCGGGGATTTGGGGGCAACGGTTGAGACGGCCATTCGCGCACTGACGGCGGTTTCTGAGATGAGCGCAATCGACTCTGTGCCCTCCGTGCGCCGTGGTAATGACGAGAGCCACGCCATTGGCCTTGGACAGATGAACCTGCACGGTTTTCTTGCGCGAGAGCTTGTTCACTATGGCAGCCCTGAGGCCATCGACTTCACCAATGTCTATTTCTGTTCGGTGCTTTATCACTGCATTCGTGCATCCAATGAATTGGCGCGAGAGCGCGGAGAGAGCTTTAAGGGGTTTGCGGAGAGCCAGTACGCCTCTGGTGTGTTCTTCGACAAGTATGTTGACAAAGACTGGATGCCGGAAACGGAACGTACAACAGCTCTTTTCGATAAGTTTGGTATCCACATCCCAACGCGCGCCGAATGGAAAACCTTGAAGGAGGCGGTGATGAAGGACGGCCTGTTCAACCGCAACCTTCAAGCTGTGCCGCCAACTGGGTCCATCAGCTACATCAACAACTCCACATCGTCGATACACCCGATTGTTTCCAAAATTGAGATTCGCAAAGAGGGCAAGATTGGGCGTGTCTACTACCCGGCACCGTTCATGACCAACGACAATCTGGAATACTACCGCGATGCCTACGAGATTGGCCCGGAAGCGCTGATTGACACCTATGCCGCAGCCACCCAGCACGTGGACCAGGGCTTGTCGCTCATACTGTTTTTCCCCGATACCGCGACCACCCGCGATATCAATAAGGCCCAGATTTACGCCTGGAAGAAGGGCATCAAAACAATCTACTACGTGCGCCTGCGCCAGATGGCGCTGGAAGGCACCGAAGTTCAAGGCTGTGTGGCCTGCTCTCTTTGAGGTTTGAGGAAATAAAATGACACTACACAGTGCTATTCAGCCAGTTGCTAAGGCCGTGAACTGGAACCGTCTGCAGGACGATAAAGATTTGGAGATCTGGAACAGGTTGACCTCCAACTTCTGGCTGCCGGAAAAAGTACCGCTTTCCAACGATGTGCAAAGCTGGGCCTCGCTCACACCAGAAGAGCAGCAGCTCACCATTCGCGTGTTCACTGGTCTGACTTTGCTGGATACCATCCAGAATACAGTAGGTGCGCCAACACTGATGGTAGATGCGATAACGCCTCATGAAGAGGCTGTACTCACCAACATCGCCTTCATGGAGGCGGTGCATGCCCGTTCTTACTCCTCCGTCTTCTCAACCCTATGCCGCACGGCTGAGGTGGATGATGCCTTTCGTTGGTCGGAAGAAAATGAGTTCTTGCAAGCTAAGTCGCGTTTGATCCTGGAGGAGTACAATGCAACCAGCAGCTCGCTGAAGAAGAAGGTTGCCAGTGTTTTTCTGGAGAGCTTCCTGTTTTATTCTGGCTTTTATCTGCCGATGCATTGGTCCAGCCGCGCAAAACTCACCAACACCGCGGACTTGATCCGCCTGATCATCCGCGATGAAGCCGTACATGGCTACTACATCGGCTACAAGTTCCAGCGCAGTCTGGAGCGTTTGCCGGAAACAGAACGTAAAGAGATCAAAGACTTCGCCTTTACGTTGTTGTTTGATCTATATGATTTGGAGATCAAGTATACGGAAGACCTCTATGATCCATTGGGTTTGACGGAAGATGTGAAACACTTCCTGCATTACAACGCTAACAAGGCCCTACAAAATCTGGGCTTCGAAGGCTTGTTCCCAGAAGCCATTTGCCAGGTTAACCCGGCAATCATGGCCTCGCTATCCCCAAATGCCGACGAAAACCACGACTTCTTCTCCGGCTCCGGTTCTTCCTACGTCATCGGCAAAGCCGTGGCGACCAAAGACGAAGACTGGGATTTTTAGATCACATATTCTTGGGCTGAGTTAGGGATGTCAAGAAACACCTGAAAGTATAAAAGAGCTGGCTCGGGAAATTTGGACAGGTTGTGAAAGTGGATTTAGCTCCTGAAACTGGCATGATGCCAAGAACAGGAGACCATCATGAGCAGACGTCCTCGCCGGAACCATAGCCCGGCTTTTAAAGCGAAAGTGGCACTTGCTGCTATTCGCGGAGAAAAAACCTTGAGTGAGTTAGCTCAGGACTTTGATGTGCACGCGAACCAGATCAAACAATGGAAAGAGCAGGCTCTTGCAGCCATGCCAGATGTGTTTGGTGCTGATAAGCAGGCAAAGCAAGAGCCAGAAGTTGACATCAAGCGACTGCACGCCAAGATCGGTGAATTTGTGGCGCGGCGCGAGTTTTTGCATTGATGGGCAAATTAGCATGCACAGCGGCTTTTCTTCTTTTTCCTTCAAAACGGAGCGTTAGAAGTGATCCCAAACACCACTTTCTAACGCCTCTATTTGTGC
>NZ_LMCF01000033.1 GCF_001623075.1 Pseudovibrio sp. Ad37 | reverse complement strand
CTCAGTGCGTCAATGGCAGCATCAGAGCCAAGACCTGCAATCACCAGAGCCTGTTCAGCAAGCAACGTCCCGCTGTTGGTCAGATCACCGGCAAGCGTGAGGCTCAGGCCGTCCTTGGCCAGCAGCTCGCCGCTGTTTGCAACGCCAGCCTGACTGCTCAGGCTCACAGAACCTTCCGCAGAGCCGATCAGACCATCATTGGCAACAGAGGCAACCGCAGCCTCAATACTGGCCGCCCGAAGCTTGGCATCTTTTGTGTTGGTGAACGCACCTGTAGCGCCACCGGAAGTATTGGTTAGCGTCAGCGCACCTTCACTGGCAATGTCGCCGCTGTTGGTCACTTTGCCATCAACCTTGAGTGTGGCATCATTCTTGGCAACAAGACGGCCAGAGTTGATCAGATCACCAGAGTTGGTGAGTGTCAAAGCTCCGTTCACGGCTCCAATCAACCCGCCATTGTCCAGGGATGACACCCGTACTGTCACGGTAGACGCTTTGATCTCACCGCCAGCTTCATTCCTCAGTGCGTCAATGGCAGCATCAGAGCCAAGACCTGCAATCACCAGAGCCTGTTCAGCAAGCAACGTCCCGCTGTTGGTCAGATCACCGGCAAGCGTGAGGCTCAGGCCGTCCTTGGCCAGCAGCTCGCCGCTGTTTGCAACGCCAGCCTGACTGCTCAGGCTCACAGAACCTTCTGCAGAGCCGATCAGACCATCATTGGCAACAGAGGCAACCGCAGCCTCAATACTGGCCGCCCGAAGCTTGGCATCTTTTGTATTGGTGAACGCACCGGTGGCAGCGCCAGAGGTATTGCTCAGCGTCAGCGCACCTTCACTGGCAATATCGCCGCTGTTGGTCACTTTGCCATCAACCTTGAGTGTGGCATCATTCTTGGCAACAAGACGGCCAGAGTTGATCAGATCACCAGAGTTGGTGAGTTTTAAAGTTCCGTTCACGGCGCCAATCAGGCCGCCATTGTCCAGGGATGACACCCGTGCTGTCACCGTAGACGCTTTGATCTCACCGCCAGCTGCATTGCTCAGTGCGCCGATGGCAGCATCAGAGCCAAGACCTGCAATCACCAGAGCCTGTTCAGCAAGCAACGTCCCGCTGTTGGTCAGATCACCGGCAAGCGTGAGGCTCAGGCCGTCCTTGGCCAGCAGCTCGCCGCTGTTTGCAACGCCAGCCTGACTGCTCAGGCTCACAGAACCTTCCGCAGAGCCGATCAGACCATCATTGGCAACAGAGGCAACCGCAGCCTCAATACTGGCCGCCCGAAGCTTGGCATCTTTTGTATTGGTGAACGCACCGGTGGCAGCGCCAGAGGTATTGCTCAGCGTCAGCGCACCTTCACTGGCAATATCGCCGCTGTTGGTCACTTTGCCATCAACCTTGAGTGTGGCATCATTCTTGGCAACAAGACGGCCAGAGTTGATCAGATCACC
>NZ_LMCF01000032.1 GCF_001623075.1 Pseudovibrio sp. Ad37 | reverse complement strand
CAACCCGTTCACGTAATTCTATCGGATATGGCTTGCCCATGTGCCCTCCAAAAACAAGGATGGCAACATTGAATCACAAAAAGTTAAAATGAGAAACCTGAATCAGATCTGGCGCAGCACGCTCTAGGTATAGAGTTTCGTAATCTTGTGAGAACTCCCGATCACTACGCCCGAAAAGCAGCCATCGCTTAACGCTTTGTTTTGTCTGTCAGACCATGAAGTGTGCCCCTGCTGTACAGCGTAAACTAGGATTACACAGAGCCATAACGCGCAGCAGGAAGGTGACGTCGTTGACCGACCGAGTAAAGAAATCTGAGCACCTCTCAAACATCGCGGCCTTTTATTCCGGAAAGCTTGCGGACGTAAAGGGTAGGAACACCTTCCAGCAAGCACTGGCCCCCGATTATGATGCCCAGGAGATTCCGGAGCACTTGCTTGGCTCTAGTTTTGGCTGTGGCAATCCCCTGGCTTTCTCGCAGATAAAGGAAGGGGAGACAGTGCTAGATCTCGGATCTGGAGCCGGGCTGGACCTTATCCTCGCCGCCGAGAAAACCGGGCCGTCGGGCAGAGTGATCGGCATTGATGTCAGCGAGGATATGATCGCGCTCGCCAAAGGCAATTGCGAGCAACACGACCTCCGCAATGTTGAACTCCATCAAGGTGTTATCGAGCACCTGCCGTTCCCGGATCAGTCCGTGGACTGGGTCATCTCAAACTGCGTCATCAACCTGTCTGCCGACAAAGCAGCAGTGTTCTCTGAGATCAACCGTGTGCTCAAAACGGGCGGAAAGCTGGTTATCTCAGACATGCTGTCGAAGGATTTACCGGAATGGCTACATATGCATCAGGATCTTCTGTCCGCCTGTATTTCTGGCGCAGTATCTGAAGCAGCTTATTTGGAGTTTGCAGGAAACAGCGGTCTCACTGCGCTGACTGTTCTGGATCGTATGACCTATGAGGATGCCGTCCTGAAACAGCTCATCAAAAACGAGCTGCCCGTCGCACTGGACGAACTGGCGAGGCAGCTTGGGCTTTCAACAGATGCAATGCTGGACAAAGCAGCCAACGAACTCTCAGGTAAGGTGAAAGCCATCAAGCTATACGGCGAAAAACCATCCTAAGGCTTCGGCTTGAGCAATTCAGGCTCTCTTCTGGCCTAGCAAAACATAGTAGCCGACACCCAGCCCCATAAGCGTCAAAGCAATTAGTGCGGCCACAAGATCGTATGCAAAGCACGACGTGAGCGCCAAAAGCGAAAGAACAAGCGTTACATAGGCTGTCTTTTTCCCACCCGGAGCACGATAAGGCCGGTGCAACCCTGCATAATCTCGTTTCAGCAAAATGTAGCTGACGCTTTGCAGGGCATAGGAGAGCGTCGCGCCAATCACCGCAATGTTGATCATCAGCTCGCCTTCTCCACTTATCGAGCAGAGAAACCCGATCACTCCCGGAATGATCAATGCCCAATGCGGAACTTTTCGAGAGCTTATGGCAGACATGAAGCGGGGCAAATACCCCTCCCGCGACATGGCGAACACCAACCTGCTGTATCCGAAAATAATGGAGAAGAACGAGGCGATCAGTCCGGCCAGCCCCACCAGATTAACAACATCCGCCAGTACTGACTCTTCGCCAAACACATGCTTCAGGGCATCCACCAGCGGCGCCCCGTAATCGCCAACCTCACGAGATGATGCAGCCCCCGGAATAAACACCACAATCAAAACCGCACTCACCAGCAGAAAGAGCATGGCACCGATGATGCCTCGCGGCAGATCAACAGCTGGATCCTTAGCTTCCTCTGCTGCAAGCGGCACACCTTCAACGGCCAGAAACAACCACATGGCAAACGGAAATGCGGCCCAGACTGACACTGCATCAAACGAGAACAAGTTCGGTTCTGCCGATGCGCTGTAAGAGGATGCTGCAAGATTGCTCAGGCTGAAATGAGGGCCAAGTGCCAGCAATGTCACGACAATAGCCAGCACGGCAAACACCGTCACCACCAGCATAAACCGCAGCGCTTCTCCCACTCCCACCAAGTGTACACCGATAAAAACCACGTAAAACACTGCGTACACGAAAGGGCCGTTGATGCCCCAAAGCGCTTCAATATATTGCCCGATGAAGATGACAATCGCAGCCGGAGCGATGGAGTATTCCAACAGCACCGCCAGCGCGGTGGCAAAGCCCCCCGTGTCCCCCATCACCTTTCGTGAAATCCGGTAGCCTCCCGCGGCACTCGGTAAGGCGGCAGACATCTCAGCAAGGCACAGGACGAGACAGAAATACATGAGCCCCATCAATGCCACAGCGATCACCATACCAAACCAGTTTGTCACCGCAAACCCATAGTTCCACCCGGCAAAACTGCCTGAGATCACATAGGAAACCCCGAGCGTTGCCAGCAAAAACCAGCCTGCGGCTCCCTTTTGAAGCTGTGATTTCTCTTCGTGTGCCATTGCAATTGATGCCCATGAACGGAGCGAAAACCTGAAGTAGGCCACCAGCTTACTACTCCTGCCCCAACGCCCAACACCCGCTATTTCTCTCGGACTGCCCCTAAGCATCAGTTGGCGTAATGTTGACCCTCTCGCCTTTTCTGCATTAATTCCCATTCACGGGGATCTATTGAAACGAGCAGCCTGATCATTGGCGAAGATATTAAGGCCCAGTTAAGTTTTTGGGATGACCTTTGCATTGGGAGGAGCGAAGCTCATTTAATCCTAGCGATTGTCAAATGGGTTTTGACTTGAAATGTCAGTTGACCCTCGCAATTAGCATGAGGCTGCAAAAGGGCTTTAAGTTCATTGTGAAAGTTTTGGCGGCGCGCGCCTAGCTTTGCCAACGCGAAAGTATCGCGCGAATGCTGGCACAAGATAAAGTCCTCAACGGTTTGCCGGAATGGCTGCGAAACATACTCTTTGGTTTCAAGGAGATTGATATAGTCCAAATGTTTGGCTTGGGTCGCCCGCCATTTATTAGAATTTACCTCTTCACCTGTGATTTGAGACACCCATTTTGCCAAAAAATGTTGCCACTCATCTTGCCACGACGGCTGAAACGCTGCATCGCCCTGAATGATTGCAAGAATATGATTTTCACTTAAGTGCTTTGCAAGTTTAGGGAACAGCCTGCTTGGTTCCATCCAATGGATGCTTGATGCAAAAGTGACTGTGTCAAACTTACCCGTCAAAGGCGCCCTTTCGGCTGTCGCTTCCACCCATTCAAGGTTGTCTGTCCTACCGTTTTCCAAGGACCGGCCTAATTTGATCATGTTAGCGGAGGGGTCGACGGCACAAACCTGATCAAAGACTTTCGTCATTGGTCTGGCAATTTTGCCCTCGCCGCAGCCCAGATCCAATAAGCGGTGTGTTGCGGAAGACCGATCAATGATGCACTCGTAAACTTGCTGAGCGTAAGGAGGGCGGCACGGGTAAAAACCCGCAACTTCAGGTGCTTTGAATGTGGCCCCGGCAATGTCGGACAATGGAATTTCTCCGAAAAAGGCGCACCATCCCTAGCCTCGTTACCAAGAGAGAGCTGGTATGCTTTAAGTGTATGATTATACTCAATTGCCCTGCGCCGCTTGAGTGGTTCTGATCAGCCCCACTTGAGTGGTCCGGTTTGAAAGTTAGTGCATGACTGGCCTTTGGTCCACAGGCACGCTGCTCCTGCGAATGCCTGTGAGCTGATGAATGGCGGCAAGTAGGAGAGCTGGATTATCTCGTTGCTAACTACACCCCCGAACATAAAAACCCCGTGGAGGGGATCCACGGGGTCTCTTAGCTCTGCCTGATAAGGGGGGTGAATCAGGCAGGCGCCTGAGCGGATTGGCGGGTGCAGACGGAGGCGAGCTCCTCTTGGGCCTGATATTGGGAGAGGAACACTTTGCCCGTCAGCTCATCAAGGAAGTGCGAGCGTTGCAGGCGGTCCATCACCGGGCCTTTCACCTCTGAAAGGTGCAGCGTGATTCCTGCGTCTTGTAACCGGTGGTTGATGGCTTCCAGAGATTCCAGAGCACTCAGATCCACCTCATTCACCGCAGAACATTGCAGCACCACATGCTTGAGGCACTCATCATCCACCGCACGGTCGTAGATGTAATCTTCCAGAAAACGCGCGTTGGCGAAGTAGAGGCTCTCATCAATGCGGATGGTCAGCAGCTCTGGCGTTGTCAGCACTTCATGCCGGTTGATATTGCGAAAATGCTCGGTTCCCGGCACCAGCCCAACCTCTGCAATGTGAGGCCGGGAAGTCTTGTAGAGGTAAAGCCCAATGGAGAGGATCACGCCTGCAGAAACACCGGTTTCAACACCAAAGCCGAGGGTCAGCAAAATGGTAGCGGCCACGGCTGAGAAGTCAGACTTGGAGTAGCTCCAGCTGTGCTTGAGAATGCTGAAGTCCACCAGTGACAGCACAGCCACAATGATGGTCGCAGCCAATGTGGCCTTGGGCAGGAAGAAGATGAGCGGTGTGAGGGAAACAGCAGCAATTGCCAAACCAACCGCCGTATAAGCGCCGGCAGCAGGCGTTTCAGCACCCGCATCAAAGTTGACCACGGAACGGGCAAACCCACCCGTTACAGGATAACCACCTGTGAAGGCCGCCCCAAGGTTGGCAGCACCCAGACCAATCAGCTCCTGATCAGGATCGATGCGCTGACGCTTCTTCGCTGCCAGCGTTTGCGCCACGGAAACGGATTCCACAAAACCAATAATGGAGATCAGCAGCGCAGGTATAAACAGCGCGCCGATCAGCTCACTGGAGAAGCTTGGCATGCTGAGCGGCGGCAGGCTTTGCGGCACAGCGCCGACGATCTTAACACCGACCTGATCCAAACTGAAGATCCAAGCCACAGCCGTCGTCGCCACCACGGCGGCGACTGGTCCAGCCTTGGTCAAAACATCCGCAAGGCGTGGCTTCAGGCCCATGTTCAGCAGCATCGGTTTCATGCCCTTGCGCACCCAGAACAGGAACAGGGTGGCCGAGACACCAATCAGGATCGTCGCCAGATTGGCTTCGCCCAGATGCTCCCAGATGGAAAAGACAATCTCCACCAGCGTATGCCCTTTCGCATCCACACCCAGAATATGCTTGAGCTGGCTGCTGGCGATCAGAACACCTGAGGCCGTGATGAAACCGGCAATCACAGGGTGGGAGAGGAAGTTGGCGAGAAACCCGAGTTTGAACACGCCCATCAGCAGCAAAATACCGCCGGACAGCATGGCAAGGGTGAGCGCAGCAATGGCATAACCCGCCGTGCCGCTGTCTGCGATCTGGCCAATCGCGGCTGCAGTCATGAGCGAAACAACAGCAACGGGCCCCACGGCCAGTGCACGGCTGGTGCCGAAGATGGCGTACAAAATAATCGGAAGAATTGACGCATAAAGCCCGGCTTCCGGCGGCAGGCCAGCGAGCAAAGCATAAGCAAGAGACTGCGGGATCAGCATGATCGTCACAATCACCGCTGCAATCATGTCATTAGAAAAACTGTCTTTATTATAGTTTCTGCCCCAAGTTAAAACGGGCAAATATCGCCGAAAGACCGAGGAGAACATGGGTCTGCCTTCAAAGTGCATAGATTAATCCGGGGAAGCAGCTCCCCCGGACACATGATAGTAATTCAGCAAAGGCCGCAATGCTTATTTTAGCTTGCGCTAACCTTCTCAGGCTTGATCATCCATTCCTTGCCGCGCAGCATTGCCCACCAGTAAACCGGCGGCAGGATCTGCTCTTTCAGGATCCACGCCGCGCGGGTTGGCTTGGTGCCATCCAGCAGCCATGTGGGGAAGCTTGGCAGCAAGGTTCCGCCATACCCGAACTCAGCCAGTACGATTTTGCCGCGCTCCACGGTGAGCGGGCAGGAGCCATAGCCGTTGTACATCGCTGGTTGTGAGCGACCTTCGATGTCTGCAACGAGGTTTTCAGCAACGATTGGCGCTTGCATGCGAGCTGCAGCAGCTGTTTTTGCATTGGGTGCGTTCATCACATCACCCAGCGACCAGATGTTGCTGTGCGTTTTGTGGCGCAGCGTTATCTGATCCACATCCACCCATCCGGCGGCATCCGCCAGTGGCGAGACGCGGATGAAGTCCGGAGCAGATTGCGGTGGGCACACGTGGATCATGTCGAAATCAACTTCCACCCGCTCAACTGGCGCGTCCGGCTTTGCCACGTCAAACCATGCCTTCTTTGCAGGGCCATCAATGGCGACCAGATTGTTGAAGAAGTTGAGGTCTGCGTTGTACAGGTCGATGTATTTTTCCAGCGCAGGCACATAGTCCTTCACACCAAACAGCACACCACCAGCATTGTGGAACTGGATGTCGATGTTCTTCAAAACACCTTGCTTGCGCCAGTAGTCACCGGAAAGATAAAGCGCTTTTTGCGGTGCACCAGCACACTTGATTGGCATTGGCGGCTGGGTGAAGAGCGCACGGCCCTCCTTCATGTTGCTCACCAGCTCCCATGTGTAGGACGCCAGATCGTAACGATAGTTGGAGGTTACGCCGTGCTTGCCAAGCGTGGATACAAGACCCTCCACCTTGTGCCAGTCCAGCTTCAGGCCGGGGCACACCACAAGGCGGTCGTATTTCACGACACGGCAACCATCCAGAATGACCGCATTGTCTTGCGGTTCAAACGCAGCCACAGCGGATTTGAGCCAGTGCACGCCTCGCGGAATCAGAGCGCCCATGGTTTTAGCGGTCTGGGAGGCATTGAAGATGCCACCGCCAACCATGGTCCAACCCGGCTGATAGTAATGAATATCAGCAGGATCAATGACAGCGATCTCAAGATCGCTCTTACGGGATTTTAAACTCGCGGCCACGGCAATGCCAGCAGCACCGCCACCAACAATCACCACATCAAACGAGGCATCTGCACGGTCCGTTGGTGTTCTGCCACCATTGGCAATGCGGCGCACGACGCCTGCCATGTCATAGCCAGCGGACTTAGTGGCTGCCAGAATATCGGCCACGGTCAAAGTCTCAGCCTGACTGAGGGACCACAGCGTGGCGCAGCGCGTGCCAGTGCGGCAGTAGGCCAGCACAGGGCGCGGAATTTCGTTCATTGCCTTGCCAAAGGCCTCGGCGTCTTCGTCAGACACCTTACCGGAAATAACCGGCAGATAGCGTGTTTCCAGACCTAGCTTTTTCGCTGCAGCTTCAATCTCGTCAAACACTGGCTGGTCTGCACCTTCCCCGTCCGGACGGTTGCAAACAATACTGCGGAAGCCCAGGTCCGCAATCTTCTGAACGTCTTGTGCAGTAATCTGCGGACAGACAGAAAGTGATGAGCTGATACTCTTAATATCCATGATGTTTCCCCTCCTCACATCATCAGATCAAAGTGCGTTGACTGGCACTTTGAGCATTGGAACGCCGTCCTCATCGGTCGGCACTGCACCTGCACGCATGTTCACCTGCAAAGACGGAATGATCAGCTTTGGTACGTCCAGCTGTGCATCACGCTCGGTGCGGAATTTGATGAAATCTTCGCGGGAGTGACCTTTACCAACGTGGATGTTGTGTTCTTTCTCCGCGCCCACTGAGGTTTCCCACTCAATGTCGCGGCCATTCGGGCCGTAGTCGTGGCACATGAACAAGCGCATCTCGTCGGGCAGCGACAGTACCTTCTGGATGCTGTCATAAAGAGTTGCTGCATCCCCGCCCGGGAAGTCTGCACGAGCAGACCCGCCATCCGGCATAAACAGGGTATCGCCCGCAAACGTTGCATTGCCCACCACATGAACCATGCAAGCCGGAGTGTGCCCCGGAGTGTGAATGGCAAACGCAGTCATGGTACCGATCTGATAGCTGTCCCCGTCCTTGAACAGCTTGTCAAACTGGCTTCCATCGCGCTGGAATTCGGTTCCCTCATTGAACACCTTGCCAAATGTGTCCTGAACCACGGTGATGTTCTCACCAATGCCGATTTTGCCGCCCAGCTTCTCCTGAATGTACGGAGCTGCTGAGAGGTGATCTGCATGAACATGGGTCTCAATCAGCCATTCAACCGTCAGGCCATTGTCCTGCACGTATTTGATGATCTCATCCGCATTGTCATAGGTGATGCGGCCCGCTGCATAGTTGATATCCATAACGGAATCGACGATGGCAACAGAAGATGAGGCAGGATCCTTCACCACATAGCTGATTGTATTGGTGCCGGGGTCAAAAAAGGCCCTGACTTCAGGCTCGACAGCCATGTTCACGGGGTAGTTCGTCATAACTTCCTCAATAAGTTAACGCGTGCGCAGTGGCGGTCGATGGTACGTGCACTTGTTTATTTTCGTGTTCGACCGCCTGCACAGCCGCCTAAGCATTTCTTATTATATTTTTTTGTCGGAAATCAGTTTGTGATCTCCAGAAACATGCTTAAACGCGGCAGGTTTTAATTCCAAAAATGGAGTAGAACGGGCAAATCCGCACGGCGGAGACCAGCAGCATTACAATGCCGACGATGATTGCGCCATAAAAGAAAAGTGGCTGCATAAACAAAGAAATGTTGGTAGACAACGGCAGTGCAATCAGCACAACACCGATAATAAAGCGAAGAATGCGATCAATAGTTCCAACGTTAGCCATCATAGTCTCGTCCTCCAGGTACGTGGCCTAACGGATAACGAGTCTTCGCAAAGGCTTCAGTGACGAAGTCACCAAACTCGGCTCCAAGCCCCTCTTTTCTTCGAAGCGCCTTAAAAATCAATGCGAAATGCCCAAAGGCCATAATGCCAGCTGGCCATCCCAGAACAATCCATAGGTTTCAGAGACCCAATTTCTGGCTAGCATGGCGTTGAAGGGCACTGCGGGGAGATCCGATTGCCCGAGACATGCGCCAGAAAGCAGTTGGGGTTCCAGTTGACCGAAGTTTCTGTAAAAAACCGCGAGCTTTACGCTCAACTTCATAGATCTAACCCCGGATACGGCACGTCTTCATCCTATATGATGGATATCATATTGCCGCTGGCTGCGGATGCTCAGCCCAAAACCATTCTCGATTATGGCTGTGGGAAAAGCTCACTTATTGATGACGTGGCAACACTTCTTAAAAGCGAAGCACACCGATACGATCCGTCAATTCCTGAGTATTGTAGCAATCCTCAAGGGAAGTTCGACCTTGTTCTGAATACCGATGTATTGGAGCATGTACCGGAAACTGAACTGGATCTTGTTCTTAAAGACATCAGAGCAAAATCAGCGAAAGTTATCTTTCACATCCCGACGCTCTATGCGACAGCTCTACTTCCAGACGGTTCGAACGCCCACTGTACAGTGAAGCCCTCCCCGTGGTGGCTCGACAAACTCTCTGAGTACTTCCCTTATGTTGACGTCCTTCGAAGTGCTACGAACGATCAGCAGTTTTACATCACCTGGCAGTTGTCTCAAAAGGGGCGTCAAGACCTGAAAAAGGTCTATCGTCAGCGAAGGCGCGCCAACTCACTTGCAAAGCGTAAACACATTTTGCGGCTGCTACGCATGAAGCTTTTTAAGGGGTATGTTTCCAAACAACAGCTGAGAGATGATATCGCTGGAAAACGTATCGCTGTTGTAGGAAACGCGCGTTCACTGAGCGAAAAGCAATATGGTGCAGAGATTGACGCACATGATCTTGTCATCAGGCTAAATCGCGGAGCAATACCTCATACGAGCAGCCATGGACAAAAACTATCCTGGGTCGCGACAAGCATGAGTGTTCCCAAGAGCTTCGTCTATAGCAAGCAAATACAACGGGTTATCTGGACACCTGCCAACAGGAGTTTTTCTCTTCCTCAGTGGTTGGTAAAACAGACCGACATCGTTTACCTGCTGAAAAAAACTGAGCTCAAACGCTATCTTAACCGCACCACCAGAAAGACAAGTACCGGCTTTGTGCTTCTTTGCCTCTTGGAGGAACTTGGCGGATACGGGCAGATAGATGTTTATGGGTTTGACTTTTTTGCTACCGCAACAAACACCAATCACATTGATCTGGACAAAGCACACCAAGACCATAACTATGAGCTCGAAAAGAAGTTCCTCGTAAAATGGATGGCTCGCGATCCGAGGGTTGCTCTTAAACTCTGAAGATTTTAAGCATGTCGCGTTTATGTGCATTCACGCACCAAGCTCTGAAGCCTTAATTTCACGCGTATTCTTATTCGAAAACCGGAACCACTTTTCGGGAATGCGCTCTAGGCTTTTGCCAGAACTTCCAGTCCGGCGCGGTCAACAATCTCGATGGTACCTCGGGATTGGGTGATCCAGTCACGGCGCTGGAACTCGCGCAGTTGGCGGGAGATGACCTCGCGCGCCGTGCCCAGTTCTGCTGCCATTTGCTGGTGCGTGGTGGCCACCCGCTTGCTGCTGCCAGCAAGTTCCAGCAGTTTTTGCGCAAGGCGGATGTCCATGCGTTGAAACGCAATCTCCTCGATCACCAGAAACAAGTCCGTGATGCGCTTGGAGTAGGCAGAGAACACAAAGCGGCGGAAGGTTTCGGATTGGGCAATGAGATCATCAAAAACCATGCGCGGAATAGCGACTGCCTGCGTGTCTGTCTCCGCAATGCCTTCTGCTGAATAATCCTCATAAGCCAGCAGACAGGCCGTCGTCAGCACGCAGCTTTCGCCTGCATGCACGCGGTAGAGAATGATCTCGCGTCCACCTTCAGAAAGCTGCTGCACGCGCACGGAACCCGAAAGCAAAAGCAGGAGGTTTTCTGGGGCTTTACCGGGGCCAAAGATGATGGTGCCGGCAGGCACGGAAACAATGGTGCTACGATTAACCAGAATTTCCCTGATGTGATTTTCCAGCTTGGAAAGGCCTTGGAACCGATCGATTCAGTTAGCAGCAGCGATTGTCATGTTTCCCTCCTGAAACGCCCCCGAAAATGCGTATGTTCTTGGCATAGTGCATAAAAGCGTTTAGCGCAATCAGGGCCTTTAGCAGAAGAATAATCTAAAGACCCTGCGCTACCAGTTATATTCAGGAATAAATTTTCGCTTCGCCTTATTCCGGACGGGCGCCAACAACACCCAAAGCCTCTTCGGCTGATAAGCGTTCTTCCGGAGATAGTTTCAGCAATCCTTTAATCGCACCCTTGATGTTGTCCGGGGTGCCGTCCAACCGCGCTTCCAGCTTCTCATCCAGCAAAGATTGATCATTGCTGCTGCCACTGCGGAACTCCTGAAGGTCATCAATCAGCTCCTGCTGCGCATTCTTGCCAGCAGCTGCCGCAACAAGCACCAAACCACCGGCCCAGGAATCCACCTTTGAGGACAGCTCTGCCCCATCAACAAATCGTTCAGGCGGTTGGTTGTTCGGCGTGCCGCCAATCTCCATTTCAAAATGCTGGCCATCCTCACAATCGGAGGCAACACCCTCATGCGCCGTTGCATAGTCAAAGCTGGTGATCACCGGCTCTGTGCTGTCTTCCTCACGAAACTGGATGGTGTCGATGTTCAGGTCCTGATGAAAGATGTTCCGCTTTTGCAAAAACGCGACCCCGGCCAGCAGACCTCCGGCGAAGTCGTTGAGCGGCTCCTCGCCCATGCCTTTGTCTGCTGGAAGGCGATCATCCAGCGACCCACCCTTCAGTTTTTCACGGATGGCGAATGGCTCCCCGAACTCTGTCAGGCCTGCGCCTTTCAGCTTCAAAATATTCTCACTGCCGAGCGCCTGATCAAACTCACCAAGTGCGGCGAGGATCTTAGCTTCGTGCACCAGCAGCTCAGCGCCCACAAAGGTTGGCGGGGAATCCGGTCCAGCGGAATACGCGTTTGGTCGCTTAATCACGGCATTTTCCATGTACGGATAATCCTGCACCACGCCAGACGCGTCATAAGACAGCACATTTTCCGCATTGGCAGCACCGCCCGTTACAGGAGGACTGACCTTGCCTGTCACATCCATGGCATGCTCTTCAGAAATGCCAAACATGTTGCCATAGGGCTGTTTGCCGCCATTTGTGTTGCCATATTGAAAGGCTGAGGGCACGGAGTCCGGCTCAATGACCATGGTTCCATCTGGTTTGGTTTGCACCTTGATGGGGCTGTTATCCGGAGGCGTTTCACGTGCGCTTGCAGACCCCGCTGCAGCTTGAGCTGGCGGTAGATCAATGCTCAGGACTTTGGCAACAGCTCTCATCCACGTGTCATAGTCAGCCATTGTCACCTCGGAAAACCTCACAAGTCTTACAAACCACTCGTGATCTCCTCGTTTCAGCCAAGAGTTGGATGGAGTATCGTTTGTCGCCTGAACGGTGGAAAGTGATCAGCCAAAACAGCGTGTAAGCGGACCTACCAGAATGCAGAGAATTACATCTATCGCCGGCCCTCAATCAGAGCCAACGTCTGCTCAACAAGATCTGAAGAATTACGGGAGGGAGGCTTTAGCTAAAGCAACGGGGCATGTCAGCTTTCCACCCCAACGCCATGCCGCCCTTTGCCGTGGCTGAAAGCCGTTGCGCCGGAAACGGTCTCTCCGCTGGAGATTACCGAAAGGCCGCGCCGCATCTCGTTCCTGATCGCTTCTGCTTCTGTCATGTCCCACTGTTCAAACATGGAAAGCCGGTCACTGCGCATGCACATTTGCGGAAATTGCGCCATATGCGCCGCCAATTCCTTCGCCCTGGTGAGAGCCTCCCCGTCTTCCACGAGGCGGTTGACGAGGCCAAAAGCCACGGCTTCCTCACCGCTCACACTGCGTCCTGTCAGGATCATATCTGCGGCGCGGGATTGGCCGATCAAACGCGGCAGGCGGATGGTACCCATATCAATCAGTGGCACGCCAAACCGCCGGCAATAGACGCCAAACACCGCAGATTTTCCGGCAACACGCATATCCGCCCAAAGCGCCAGCTCCAGCCCCCCAGCCACTGCATGGCCCTCAATCGCCGCTATCACTGGTTTTGAAAGCCGCATTCGAGACGGGCCCATCGGCGCGAAGTCGCCTTCCTCTTGCAGAGTATTAAGCTTGCCTTCTGAGATGGCTTTAAGGTCAGCCCCCGCGCAGAACGTGCCTTGAGACCCGGTGAACACGGCAACGGAGAGGCTGTCGTCCTCATCAAAACGAGTAAAGGCATCCACCAGCAGCTGCGCCGTCTCCCCATCCACCGCATTGCGCCGTTCAGGTCTATCCAGCGTAATAACCGCCGTCGTCCCCTCAACCTCAAAACCAACCGCCATAAACCCCTCCCCTGAAATTCAGGAGAAGCCTAACAGAACTTGCCAAGCCCCGTCAGCCATTCAAAGGTGGAGTGTAGGAGGCTATTTGTTAGTGCGTTTATGGGGGATTTATTGCTTGGGCTTTCTTCTGAAGATACGCCCAAGCACGACATCTAAGACCTTTTCGAGAGCAAAGAAGGCTGCACCTGTTCTCAGTATTATGAGGACAGGAATACGTGTGAGGAAATACAGAAACTCCCAAATAACAAGAAGCCAGCCAAGTATGCCTGTAACCACAAGTGTTTTACTAGGCCTCTTCTTTCCGCCTTCATTTTCCAATAGCTCCTCCCCTCTTCCCGACCTAAACAATATTTATGGAGAGGATCCAATATTGCAAGTATAGGTTGTTTCTACACTCAAAGCATTTGGGGGTTCGGGAAGATTGGTCATGTGGCTATCGGTATAGACATTCTCAAATCAAAATGTCTATACCAATTCTGAGCATCCAGATCTTCAGAGCTGCGCAAGCAGCAGGCGCAGCTTCTCCAATATTTTACAAGCTGAAGGACGCAAGAGCGCTTGGAGATGTCGCATTGACTAATGAGAAGACCTGTTTGGCGAGCTCAGTCTGAACGTGCTGCGCTTTCTCGCGCGCCAGATCTAAATTCATGTCCTTGTTAATTTCCGCCGCAACTTCAGCATCAACAGGGCCTTCTGGCTGGGACAGCAGCTCAATCTGAGCATCACGAGCAGAACCGATACTGTCGTAAACATCCTCAAACGCAGCGTTCCAATTGATGAATGCCTCTGCCAGAACGCTTACAGCCACGTCGGCAGTATCACCTGCCAACATCTCTGAGAAATCAAAGGTGAGAACGTTGATCCCTGCCATGCCTGCATTTTCTGCAGCTTCTCCATTGAGGATCCAGGTCAGGGTGTTTGTCTGATCGTTTGGCTCACCATCCGTGCTGCCCGGAAAAATGCTCTCCAGTTGCTCACGAATGTCATCATTCTCGAGATACGGGTTATCAGGATTAAACTCGATGCCATCTGCAAGTATTGCCTGAACGTTTTCTTGAAACTTGGAAAGCTGATCAACAAAACCCGAATAATCACCAGATCTGTTTGCTATCTCCGCATGTGCCTTCATCAAAATAGACTCGATACGAAGAGGCATCAGCTCCATGTTAAGTTCAGAAGCATCAAATATAAGCTTTTCCTCTGACCAATCTCTTTCAAAGATCTCAGCGTAAACCTTGTCTGCAGCTTCTGCATCCAGGGGAGCAGGCTCAAAGATGCCTTTAGCAGCGTCAACCCGAAAGCTCTTGAAGCTTTCATCTGCTTCAAAATAGGCCAGAGTCGAACTAGGTCGCTCTACAGGGTTCTGTGTTTCGAACAGCTGAACACTGCTACTATTTAAATCAACAGAATTCATGTTTCTGTCCCTCTCTGGAAATAATGGGACATCTCGGTGAATCCGAGTCTGCAGAAGAGCATCATGCACTTTCATCGAAAGTCTGCAGCAAACCTGACAACGGAATCTATTTCAAAGAAAATAACGCGATCAAAGCTGCAAGTATTCTATCATAATACATGTATAATTCACATGAATTATAATAAACCATGCAATTAATTACTTAGGAAAATCGATTTCATTGGTTCCATCCTCATTACACCTGGAACCATATAATGGTATAGACACTTTAAGAATAGAATGTCTATACTGCCTATATGACAGATCTTCCTCTCGCCTATCAGAATCTCGCTGCCGATTATATTCAGAAAACGCATGATGACAGCAGGGCTGTGCGGGGCTCGGTTTATCAGCAGGCGAAGGGGAATGTGGAGAACGTTTTCGTCAAGATGCCGGTCGGTGCCGGGCGCAAGAGCCTGTATGTGGGGCCAGCGTTGCAGCCGGAAACGCGGGCGAAGGTTGAGCAGATCAAGTATGCCAGCGAGCGGGCGCGAGCGCGGCGTAAGGACCTGAGCGTACTCAACAAAGTCGGCGTGCTATCGACACACAGTTATGCGGGCCGTGTGCTGGATGCCATGACCTATCATGGCCTGTTCCGCAATGGCGCCATTCTGGTGGGCACACTGGCCTATCAGTGCTACCCGTTGCTGTTAGGGTGTACGTTACCATCCACGCAGCTGGCGACGGATGACGCAGATCTGGTGGCTGCCTCACTGGCCATCAAGGCAGATGAAGGCATTGATATGCTCTCGATCCTGAAAGACGCCGATCCGAGTTTTGAGCCTATTCCGGAACTGGATGGGCGCGCCAAGCCGTCCCGTTTCCGCTCTCGCATCGGGTTTGTGGTGGACTTGCTAACCCCAACCCGCAAGCGCGGCGAAAAGCAACCGCTGGAGCTGCAGGGGCTGGATGCGGGAGCCATGAGCCTGCAATATCTGGCTTGGTTGATTGACGAGTCCACACCTGCCGCCCTGCCCTTCGGGGCGGGCATTCCGGTGTATGTGCCACGACCAGAACGCTATGCCGTGCACAAGCTCATCATCTCACAAAAGCGCGCGCATACAGCGACAAAGGTGACGAAGGATCTGGCACAGGCCAAAGCTCTGATCGAGGTCATTGGGCGCACCCGCCCCGGCATGATCAGCGACGAACTGCTGGCGGCACAATCCCAAGGCAAGCAAGGTTGGAGCGATCCCATCGTGAAAGCCATGAAAGCCCTCTGGCCCGACGGCTCCTGGCAGGAACGCCCTGAATTTGAGGAGTTTGTAGAGGGACTGTAGGCCCACTTTCAAAACTCACGCCATGAACAGATTGCTAATGTTGCAGTCTTGCGAAAGATGCCCCTTCTCCCAAATGGAATAAACAATATTCCCAGCAGTATTGAGGACAGAAGGCCCCAACTCATTTCCGTTCATATCAACGGGCACAAAATGAAACTGCTGAGAAGTGCTTGTACCGCCCCTATCAAAAATCCGATAGCACATATCCGGCTTCAGCTCTCCGTCCATCTGTCCTTTGATAAACGCGGTTTCCAAATACCCGTAGCTATCAAACTCACCATTTCCAACCCACATAACACTCCCCCTAGTATTGGCCTCACCTGCATCAAAGCTGAGAGTATCGCCTGCATACATACTGAGCATCTCTGCCTTTATAGGGAGCTAAAGTCACGGTGGCAGCACAACGACCTCTCAGCATTCAGGGGGCCTACTGCCCCTCAGATTTCTTGAAGGCTTAAGGAAGACGCGTTATATTAGGTAAGTGGAACGGGAAGCGCTAACTCCCCGCTCCTTTCGTTAGGTTACCCTAAAGAGGGCCCGAAAGTAGACTGCCAGTCGTCTTCGGGCTCTTTTTATCTTGAACCTCAATTCAAATCTCACCTAACCACCACCTCCTTTGACCAGGCTTTGCTTCTGTCGGAGTGCCTAACCTCTCCGATTGCACGGACTGGCGCGTGCTGCTGCTTCGCAAAAAGGTGGTATAGGAGAGCGTATACTGACCGGAACAGACCGATAACATTATGATTTATCTAACTTATTATCACTGGTTTATTTTAAAGGGCGAGATCTACTAGTTTTGAGCGCCACCTCAGTTCGCCCCGCCCTCAACTCGCCTCAGTCACACTCACATGTTTCATCAGGAAAGCATGGAACACCGCGTCGAACTCCTCCGGCTTTTCGATGTAGGCGGTGTGGCCGCAGTTCCTGACCACGTAACGCTCAACGCTTCCACCATTTGCCTCATAGCGATCCAGTGCTTGGGAGGTTTGGGTGACCATCGGCTGCGGTGGGAAGACCTCTTCGCCGGGCCAGCTGGGGAGGAAGCCGAGTTTGCCTAATGAGCCCAGATCGAACATGGATGTATCAGAGACGACGAGATCATCCGCACCATGCACCCAAAGCACAGGCGGTTTGGCATCAACATCACAGAACCCCAGAGGGTTTGCTTGACGGGTGGGTACAAGCGCATTGGTGCTGCCATAACGGCCCGGCGCGACACCCGGCCAATTGGGCGAGGGCACCACATCCCCCGGATAGGATTTGTCACCGATATGCTGCGCAAACATTGTTGCCATGTAATCGCCTAGCCGCTTAGGCTGGAAGGGCGGCTTCCAGACAAACGTGTTGAGGATATTGCGCGGAGAAAAATCGCTCCTTGTACTGCTGTCTTTGCCCATAAGCAGCTTTACAAACTCAGGGTTCACCGCCGCCGCTCCACTACCAGCCCCGTCTTCAAAACACGGCGATCCATCCGCTTTGCAGCACCCAAAGCCAAAGGGAGAGGACGGGCTGACTTGCGTGAGCGATAGCACCCGCTGCGGATAATCGGCAAGAAACTGCCAAAGCACTCCACCGCCGAGCGAGTGGCCAACCAAATGCGCAGCCTCAATCCCCAGCTCGTCCATCAGCGCGGCAAGGTCATCGGAAAAATCCTTGGTGCCACGGGTTGCATCCACCACGGCGGCAGGGTCAGCGCCTGCATACCCGCGCAAATCTGGTGCAATGGCACGAAAAAACTCGGACAAGCGCTGCATAGTTTCTTCAAACCACGTGGCAGCAGAAAGACTGCCATGAATAAAGAAGATCGGCACACCGTCTTCAGGGCCAGAGAACAGCACCCGCGTGGTCAATCGCTTAGATTGAACAGACCGCGCTTCGAGAAATGTTGGAATCTCAATCATCTTCACCCCAATGCTTTGGTGCACATTACGAGCTGGCCCAAGAAAATGCCTGGGACAAACACGCAGGACCAACGGCTTAAAGCAGTTTCGTTGCCCTCAAATAAAGGCAAACCACCTCAAATAGCTAAAATTTGAAGAATGATGGCGGCGCGAATGCACCAATGTCAAGATACCACGCCATGCACGTATGGTGGGCAGAAACGGGAGAGCAGGCGACAAAGCAGAGGCGTGCGGTTCCCGTCACAGTGCCCGCTTGGCAGGTGTCGCGAGGGCTTTGATTTCCAGCAGGGCTTTTACTGCGATTTTGCGACTGGTCAGGCTGAGTTGCCGCTGCCAGGCGTCTTCATGACGCGACCAGCGGAACGCATTGCTCTTTAAGATTCGGCAGATCTCCTCGCTGGGTTGCTCATCAAACACAAACTGAATGCGGTTGATACGCGGGTTTTCTCTCACCGTCAGCCCAGAAATACGAATGCTTCCCGGTTCAACCAGTTGCTGTTGTTGCCGAGGATTGTCTTGGGGCATAGCCTCGATCCTTTTTCTATATGCTATTCCTGAACATACAGAGACAGGATGCCAACGGGCAGGTCTGGTCTGATGCCAGTTATCTGACCCGTTGAACTCCCTCTCCGCATCACCCGGCACAGGGGTGTGGTGCTGCGATCACCCTCAATCTACGTAGGTAGGGTCACCTGAATGTTGAAGCAGGGCAAGAACCCGTAGACTGCGATCCTGTAGGTCCTCATTGTGTCCCATAATTGCGTGATTGATAGTGAGCAGCATGTCGTATTCCCGTGTGTGCTCCAGTCGGCTTGTCAAAACGATGTTCAGAGCTTCTACGAGGTTCTTCAATTGGCAGGATGCAAGTTGAAGGCCTTCTAATTCCTGATGAAAAGAGGTTTCGTCCTCTCTGATAATATTCAATTCCGACATTCCACCTCACCCCGTATTTTTTAAACTAATGACTTATTCCGTGTTTTTATTATCCCGCGAATGCCTCCGGTATTTTGCAGGAGACACCCCAAACTGCCGCGTGAACGCGCTTATGAAATTGTTGTAGTGGCGATAGCCAATGTGTTGCGCGATTTTGGAGAGCGATGCATCGCTCTGCTCAATCGTTTTGCGTGCAATCTCCAGCCGCTCGTTGCGGTAGACCTCAAAAACCGTCCCTCCAAAAATCTTCTTAAACCCGCTGTTCAGACGCTTCTCACCAAGGTTCACTTTGTACGCCAGGTCACTCAAAGACAGCGGCGTGCTGAGGCTGCCCATCAGCAGCTTGTAGGCTCGTCGAACACTCGCCACTTCGTACTCATTGAGCATTCCGCCAGCAGACACCTGATTGCTGAGAAAGTTGGCTTTCAGTGCCAGCAGCTGCAGCACGGCCCCTTCAATAAACAGGTTCCGCATGGTCCCAACCAGCGGGCTGCTGATCATCGAGCGCACCAGCCGCCGCATTTCCGGCGTCGGTCGAAACTCCAGCAGGTGAAACTCCTGCTCGTTTGGCTTCAGAAATGGTAGAAACGTTGCCGGAACGTCATCTTCGAGTGCCCCAGCAAGGAACTCCTCCGAAATGGAATAGGAGAGCATTTGCAGATCTGTGCCGCGCGCGATCTGAAATTTGGTGGTAGACGGCCCGTACTTTACAAAATTAGCCCGGTCCGCACTCAGGCTGAACTGTCCAACATCAGAAACTGTTGCAATCAATGAACCCTGCAAAAGAAAATTTCCAGATATCGTGCAAGCTTCGCTTCTAAAAGAAGTATAACAAGTGCTAAAATCGCGCTTTGGTAGTATTTTTGCAATCCGAACTTGAAGATCTCTATTGTATTCAATGTTGCTTATTATAGCAGATACGTTTTCATTGTTTATATAGAGTGGGGCAGATGCATCAAAGTAATTTCTGAAATGTCCATCTTGTATATGGGACCACTCTGACTGCATTAAATATTCCACTCATAACTATTCCAAAAATAAATTCATTATGCATTTATACCTAGCGCATATTTTCAGTAGCAACTCAACTACTCAACTTAACCCCAATATTACCGTTGAGAATATTTTTGCCTCTCTAGAATAGTAATAAGAATTAACTGAAGTGTCTCTGCGTGATTACAAGCGGTTATACCCGGAGTAAATCCAGTCAAAGCAAAGAAAAGATGCAAACTACATAAGTAGCGATCTCTGGATGGACTCAACAACAACGATACACTTAATGAAACGACGCTGGCGTGAGCCTTAAGCCTTTTTCAAAGCCTGCTGCATGGCGCGGTAGGATTGGGTTTGCAGGGCGTTTGAGGAGAGGTTGAAGCTGTCGGCCAGTTCGCCGATCTCCTGCTCGTGCTGAGATAGCATGTCGGCGTCATCTGTCATGATAGCCAGTTCAACAAAACAGCCAAGGTCAGGGAGCTCGTCCAGCGTGACGTGGAACTTGCCGAGGAAGTAGATGTCGCGTTTCTTCTCCAGCCGCTCGACCTCCTCAAGCCCCAAAGACAGGATCATGGCGTTCGTCTGATCTGCATCTGCCATATCCATGGAGATACATTTGTCCGGCCCCGGCCCTTTGCTGATCCAGAGTGCCCGGCCTGACGGGCGCATGACACGCAGCACGTGTTGCTGGTTGTTGTTGGCAAGGCGCCTGTCTGCAAGATCATAAAAGATGTCTTGCTCGGTATTGCCAAGGGTGAAGGGCACGGCTCCACGCGCTTCCAGCTGACTGCGGATCACCTCAAGATCGGCAACAGCGTATTTGCGCTCCACTTCATAGATACCGATGAAGTGATCACCCGGATCACACAGCATGCCTTTGGTTTGAAGATCGGTCCCAGTCATCACAGGCTCCCTAAGCTCATAAGAGTATCCTTAAAAAGCGTTTGAGAGGGATGCAAGGGTGGAAACATCACGGACCACTGTTACGTAGCCCGTGATGTATGTTTGTGTCGCTAAAAGCCCTTATGGATAGGAGGCGTATTGGGTGCCGACCTTGTAGCGCTTCATCTCGCTGTCAGTCATCCAATGCACATCTTCGGGCGGTGCTGCTTCCAGTGTGTACCAGTAGAACAACGGATCGATGCCGATACTCTTGTAGTACTTGAGATACTTTTCGTGCTCCTCATGAGATTTGGACAAGTCCAACGCGTTGTAATCCTCGGCACTCCATGAATGCACACCAATGCGCGCGCCCTTCACCACAACTCGCTTTTTACCTGCAAGGAAGAAGTCCGTCCCACCGGACGCGATAATACCGTTTGACGGAATAACCGTGGTCAGCCCGCGCTCATGAACAATGCGGCCCGCCTCTAGATTGGCGTAATCATCGTCGGAACCCGGTACATCCACCATAACGATGCGCTTGATCTTCGGGTTCTCATCCAAAGCCGCCCGCAAATCGATCGGCGTGGACGAGCTGATGACCCCATTCATCACCAGTTCTCCGTCCACGGCCTCAAACCGCGCAATCTCGTAGTCATCTTCAATCGAGCCACACCCAGCCAGCACCAGCACCAACAACGCCGCTGCGGGCCAAACCACCATCTTCTTCAAAGCCACCATTCCAGATCCATCAAGTCATTCCTGTTGGCCTAGTGCTTCTCATAGGTGAGATGAAGGTTGGGTGATCATCTGCTCGCTTACCAGTATCACCGTTTCCAGCGGGAGTGATTTAATTCAGAACGTTCATTCTGATATTTACTGATTCATGCCAAGAAAAGCCAACATAACCACACAGAACCTGACCGACCATGCACTGAAGCATTTTTGGGAGAACGGCTTCCATGCCTCCTCCATGGATGATCTCGTGAAATCAACAGGAGCCACCCGTCACGCCATTTACGGTGCATTTGGCGGAAAAAAGCAGATGTTCCTCCCGTGTTTCCAACGCTATCAGGACCTCGTTGTCTCACCGGCGTTCACTCAGGTAGAGCAGACCGATGCAACGCTGGAGCAAGTCGCAACCTATTTTGAAGCACAAATCAACCGGGCAGAAGAAACAGGCCTTCCGGGCCCAGGGTGTTTCGTTGCCAACTCAGCAACCGAGGTTGCGCCGCACGACAGGGAAGTTCTGGCCAAGGTGGAAGAACACAATGCCCGTCTCAAGCGGGGTTTTCTCAATGCATTGCGCAACGAAACGCCTTCAACGCACCAACTGAGCACAAAAGACCTAGAACTGCTTGCGGGAGTGCTTGTGGTGTTCACCAACGGCCTCTGGTCCACCTCCCGCCTCACCCAAGATGGCGACTTTTTGCGCGCCAGCACCAGACAATTTTTGGAAACCATCAGAACACGGATTTCGGGCCCATGACTGCTATTGCTCCCTCAAATCTCAAAGGAGCCTTCTGGCTCGCCCTGCTGCTTAACCTGCTTTGGATCAATGCCTCCGAGGTCTTTCGCTATTTCGCCTTCGTCATGCCCTTGATGCGCAGTTCGCTTCCGCAAATTCATGACGTGGCCCCCATGAACCTGCTGGTGTTTATGATCTGGGGTGTGTGGGACACAGTGCTGGTGCTCGCAGCAACCGGCCTCAGCTGGGTACTGCTGGAACGGTTCGGCCCAACCATCCGCAACGCGCTTTACACAGGCAGCGCAATCTGGGCAACAATCTTCGTCATCCTCTGGCTCGGCCTCTGGAACATGAACCTGGCCACCACCCAAGTCGCCCTGACCGCCTTACCGCTGGCCTGGGTCGAAATGATCGTAGCCGCTCTCATCGTGAGGTGGATGATGGTGCGGGGCTAGTTGGTCTTGGGTTATTTTCACAGTACCCTGCCCGCCGGATAGCGGAGGAGTGTTAAGATGGAACAGGTCACGGGCAGTTGTTTGTGCGGCGCTGTTCGCCTTGTGGCGACGGGAGAGCCGGACAGGGTTGGAATGTGCCATTGTCTGGGTTGCCGTAAACATCACGGCGCCGTTTTCCATGCCTCGGCGGTCTACCCAGAGGAGAAGGTCAGTATTGAGGGCGAAGTAAACGCCTATCAGGGCCGCTTCTTCTGCCCAAAATGCGGATCATCCGTCTATTCAACCAGCGAGGGCGAAGTCGAGGTCCATCTGGGCGCTCTGGACGAACCCAACCAGATGGCCCCAACCTATGAGCTCTGGACCACCCGCCGCGAAACCTGGCTGCTCAAGTTCCCGGTTGCAAAAACCTACGAGAAGGATCGGGTTGAAGAGTGAAAAGGTTGCAGTCACGCTTCAGCAAGAGCGCTGTACCCCTCTAATCATTTCTTTCTATAAATCCCTCAAAAAACATCTAATCACGACCTTTATGCCTAACAGAAATCAATCTCTTGATCGTGCTTCAAAACCCAATGACTATAGCCTTGAGCGTTTCACTTGAGGAATGTCTATAAAGAGGTTGCCGAGGATGCCAACTGCAATAAAAGCACCTGAACTCCCCAAGAAGTGGTCGAGTAGCAGTATTCCAAGCGAACATGAAGCAAAGCAGAGCATCAAGATCCTTCAGGCTCGCGCGAAACTGGCCGGAGATTCACAAGCCCGCAAGCTGGCTGATCTAACGCTGCAGAAACTTGGAAACTTTTTGTTATTTGAAGCGAAAAAAGGGGATCAGAACAAGCAAAAGCAAGCGGATGAAATCAAGCCAATGGTCATGAAGCTCTTTGAAAAGGCGCATGAACTAAGTGCTCGTTTAAAGTTGCCATCCGGGTCTTTTGTTGTGCGGGTTGCCAAGCAATCCAAGCCAAAATTTTATCACAACGCCTCAAGTGCCGGAAAAAAGGCCGTTTGGACTTTTAGATACGAAGATGTGGGATTACCATCAGTGAATGGGACATTCGATATCACCATGGACCGCAGCTATGCATCCTTAAAAGGGGATGAGAACAAACAGGCCAAGAAGATTGGTGATGAAGCTGTTGCTGAAACAAAGAAGATTACAAAATCAAGAGACGTAAAGCTGGTGAAGTAAAGCGCTCAGCTTGTAGCAGAGCCCCATTCATGAAGCATATCTTCAATGGCAGTCTGGTTTCGGCAATGCCAAATGCACTGGTTTGTGGCGCTTTCCAAACAGGTCCTGATATTGCGGCGAAGTCTTGAACCATTTTTGAGGCTGCGAACTGCAAAGCGATATTGCTGAAGCGGCCAGTCAGAGTTGCCCGCAGGCAGTTCCCGGCGTGTCTTGCCGATGTTGCGCCACGGACGCGCTATCAGGCGCCATGTCCTAACCAGCTCAGGTGGATCAAGCCAAACAACAGCATCCGCTCGTGGAAGGGCCAGCGGTAAAAGACTTGGCCCACCTTCAAGGATCCAGGCATTGGTTGCCACGAGTTGCGACAGATCCCTGTCGATTTCTGATCTTGATCGTTGTTGCCAGTTGCTCGTCAATTTGATTGCATCGAAAGATACCAACGGGACTTCAGGACGCACAGCGCTCATACGAGCTGCGACAAAACTTTTGCCTGTTCCGTTTACACCAGTAACAATCAACCTTCGCATCTAAAACCTGCATGGGTTTCGTGAGATCGGTCCAAATCACTACCTGAATCGCAATACCACGACAACAGCCCTTGCTGAGCAATGCCCTAACCGCAACAGCTTTTGTCTTGCTGGATTGGGGGGCATGGGACTGTGCCGTAGGAGCAGTAGACGCAGCAATCGCCGGGGAGGGGCCTCAGCAAGGTGCCGCAGGCATTGCAGTCATAAAACCACTGGCAGGCATTTACTGGCATGGTTTCAGTTTCGCTGTGCCCACATTCCGGGCAAGTCACTGTGCTTTCTAGGATAACTGTTTCTGTCATGGCGTCACATCAGGCTGATCAGGTGGTCGTTGATTGCGGTCTCGTTCAAAACGATTGCCCAAGCCAGCGCCGTCACGAGTGTACTCACCAGCAAATGCCACTTCAGTTGGCCTAGTGCACCACGATAGAGAGCAATGCCCCACGCGGCCAGTAGCAGCAAAGAGGACGCAGTCAGCACAAAATAGCTTGCTGCGGCAATTTTGCCAAAAACAGCTAACCAACCGCCACCAAGGCCCGCAAGCATCAAAGCAATGGGGAGCACGCAGCAGGTGGCTACTCCCAGTGAGGCAAAGGAGCCTGCATGGTTCATTTTTAAAAAGGTCTTCATCGGCAAATCCATTCGTCATCGCAGTTGTGATGGTTCTGCCGCATGCTTATAAATGCTGTAGTAACTACAGGATCAAGGCAGGAGTGATCACATGTTCGCGATTGGCGAAGCGTCTAAGCGCAGTGGCGTTGCTATTGAAACGATCCGTTATTACGAGCGCGAAGGCATAGTTATCAAACCTGCCCGCGGGGATAACGGACGTCGCGCCTACTCCGAAAAGGAGATCGGACAGTTACGCTTCATCAAACGCTGCCGGGATCTGGGGTTCACCATCAAAGATGCACAAGCGCTTCTCAGCCTCGGTGAGCAGCAAGACGAGAACTGCAAGATCGCCCATGACATGAGCAAGGCGCATTTGGAGTCTGTTCGGGAAAAAATCGAGAGCCTTCGACAGTTGGAAAAAGCGCTCGAAGAGCTCATGGGAAACTGCGCCAGCGGCAATCTGCAATGCCCTTTGCTGGATCGTCTGCACGCAGACTGATGTGCTTAGCTGGCCCAACCAGCAAAAACATAGCAACGCAGAAAAACGCTAAATCGCGCAAAGCAACGCACATTTCAACGCAAACGAGATATCCCCCCTTTGTAAGCGGGGATTAAGTCTCTTCCAGCAGTGCCGGATCAGCCACCACGGCACGCAGCACCAGGTCAGAAACGCTGCGGGCGATTTCTTCCAGATCCTTGTCGGTCTGCTCAGCGCGCGGTGAGTACCAGAAGCATGGGCCGTTCATCAGGATGATGATGGAGTGCAGGGTGATGGAGACCGATTGCTTTGCAAACACACCAGCCTCAATGCCTTCTGTCAGCACACCGCGATACAGATTCTCATAGGCGCGGCGCATTTCGATGATTTGCTCGATCATCTGTGTTTCATGAGGCTTGGCCGCACCACGAAAAAACATGCGGGTGTCTTCGCTGACAACACGGTGATAGCTCAGGAACTTGAGGATGCGCAGCACATGGGCAATGGACATCGCGCGTAGCTTCTCGACAGGGGGGATGTGTTGCGCGGCAATGGGGCTAACCCGTTCCATAAGCAGGGAAACAGAGCGCAGGCGCACGGCATAAAGCAGCTCGCCCTTGGAGCGGAAATGGTGGTAAACACGCCCCTTTGTAGACCCAAGCAGACCGGCAATATCATCAATGGAAGCCACATCCGGCCCCATCCTCATGAAGCACTCCGCAGCAGCGTCCAATATCTCCTGCTGAGACCGGCTCAAATCTTCGATCATTCCCGTATTCCCCTAAAGGCTCCCGCTGCCTTCCCTTTAACGCAGTTTGCTTGCAATCTGAATCCGACAAACTGCTTTAAAGCATCTTTCTTGCGCCCAGTCCTACCCGAAAACCAGCAGGCACATTTCAGGAATGCGCTGTAAATACACAGGTTTACAGTCTCCACCCGAAGCAAAACCCTAGCATACCTAACGAAATTGTGTATCAGAAATTCCTTTACCTGAAGCACCAGTCCCTAGTATAAGTTCAACCTATGATAGATGGAATTGGATCCTCATTTACCGGACTGGCTCGCTCTGCGTCTTACAACGCAGCTCAGCCCGCACGCGTAAACCAGCAGGAATCCACGTCTTTTTCCGTTGAACATGCGGTTCCAAAAGACTCCGTCACCATCAGAAGCGACCTTTCTGCCAACCCGGTAGCGGCCTCCTCATCCTCTGAAAAGTCCAAGAATGAAAACGGACAGCTTTCTGATGGAGAACAGGAGCAGGTTCAAGAGCTTAAGACACGTGATGCGGAAGTTCGCGCGCACGAGCAAGCCCATGCAGCAACAGGCGGTGCCTACGCCGGAGCGCCGAGTTATACCGAGACTCGCGACCCGGATGGTCACAGCTATGCCATTGGCGGCGAAGTCTCAATCGACTCTGCCCCCGTTTCCGGTGACCCGGAAGCCAGCATTGCCAAGTTGAACACAGTGATCGCAGCAGCCCTCGCGCCCGCTCAGCCATCCGGTCAGGATCAGGCCGTTGCAGCGCAAGCCCAGACGAATCTGGCACAGGCTTATACCGAGCTGCGCGAGAAGAACCTTGGCGGCAGCGAAGAAGAGCAAGAAGCAAGCGAAGTCAGTGGGTTACAATCCCTGTTGCAGGTTCAGGAATATCCTGAAACCGCCTCTGATCCATCTGCACTGCTGCTCAATGCAACCCAAGCTTATCAAGCCGCGGCAGTTTAACGCTCACCTGAGCATTCTTCACCCAGCAACAATCCTCAGCACCCCACAAGCGTGCAACAACGCCTGTAGGAGAAGTAATAAAGTCTCATATTGACAAGAGCTTAGCGGACAAAGCGGCTATTCAAAAGGGCGCAGTACCAACAACCTGCATCCATACTTTTCGCCACTCAGGCGCAGGATAATTATCGGGCCAGAATTCCTTTTGGCGCAGAATCAATCCATCACGTAACGTGTGGAACGTGATAACTCGGTCCTTTCTGATCCCGTCTGTTACTTTGACGTCTGATACGGCGTTTTCGCCATCCGAAATTATAGATTGAACTGCAAAAGACCATTGCCCATCAGCGGGAAACGCAGCATTGAATGCGACGAAGTTTGACCTGCCCTGCAGATATTCACGGGTTTGTGGCATGTAATATTCAAAGTCATGATGCAACCATTTGCTTGCAAACTCGAAATCATTGGAACCCATGGCCTCCCAGAAATCAGCAATCGTTTTTTTTGACACTTGGTCACTCCATCATAAATCGTCGATTAAATGTTAATTTCAAGCGATGTGTAAAGTCAATTTGGACTCTTCGGTATGGATCTTTAATAGTCAAAAGGAGTCTCTGAGAGAGCGTGTGTTGCAACCAGTATGCAACTCTATTTTTTTGATAGGTCACTCGTATCGGCTGATTTCTGCGGCTTGGAGCACTTGTCAGTATGAGAATTTGTTACTCTCCCGCAACACCATGAAATCATGATATTTTTCAGTATTTCTAAGTAACTCTACGAACTAAATACCTGACAGAACTTGTTAAAAAATTTTCATAGAGTTGCGGTGCATATAAGTAAAAGTCATTGACTTGGTTTTTGTAGTGGCCTAAGGCGGAAATGTACTTAGCGTCACTCGAGTTTGCTGTGAAACTGACAAAAGCCAAAGCGACTGTATTTGCTGCACTGTTTGTGTTGATGCAGCTTGTTGCGCCTCCCGGCATGATGGTGTCCGGAGGTGAGGACGGCTTTGAGATTGTCATCTGCACCGCGCAAGGTATGCGAACAGTCCTTCTTGACGAGCAAGGCAACGAACTCCCGCAAGCTGAAGAGCAGGAAGCCTACGACAACTGCGCATTTGGCAGTGTTGTTGCAAAGGCCCTCAGCACGTCTCCTCACACAGAATTCGGCGGGTCACCCCTTCCTATCGATGTGGTTTCACTGCCAACAAGCGTTGCGCTTGCTGAAACAACAGTGCGCATCGCTGCACCTAGAGCACCTCCCGTCTGAGCATAAATTGGTTTGTCCCAGTCTTTCTTATTGTGGCTAATTTACTGACATAAAAGGGCTATTTTCTCAAAGGACATTCCTGTTCCGTCATGCAAACCCATGGCAATTTCAGGTTTTCTGCAGGCTGCTTGTCAGAAAACCCAGCGCCACATTTGCATGCAACGGACCCCGCAGGGCACAGCCTCGCGTAAAGCTCATCCCTCAATCTCGGCAATGTCTGAGGTTGGCTCTGATTGCTCATCAAGTGCAAGGCGCATTCACTTGGCTTTGAAACCATCAACCGTACTGGCCTGCTGGCTCGCAACCTGGTTTGTGATCCTGCAGCTTGTTGCGCCGCCCGGCATGATGCCGCGTGCGGGCGCAGATGGTTTTGAGATCACCATTTGCACCTCGCAGGGTTTACAGCAGATCTTCATAGAAACCTCTGATGAAGACGACGAGCAAAAGTACGTACAGAACAACGCGTTCTGCCTTTTCTCCCTTGCCATGCTGAAGTCACCGGCCCCTGCCTCATTGGGCAGCTTCGCTATTGAAACCTCAATACCACAGCATACCTTCGCCCTCAACGAGGTGGGACACTACGCAATTCCGCGGCGAAGCCATGCTCCGCGGGCGCCTCCTGTCTTTGTCTGATTTTCGCTCGATTACAGATAATGATTGGAATTGAAATGAATAAATTCAAACAACTACTTGGCGTCAGCGGTGTGCTCGCAGCGTCTCTTCCTGCTCTGATTTCCGGCGTGCCAGCGGCACAGGCGGAAGACATTCAACAGCTGCGCATTGCGGTGAAAAAAGACCGCTACAGCGTAGACCCGAAGAAGTTCAACTTCACCACCCGTCGACCAGCCGGACAGATCGTTGAAACGGCTGTTAAACCAGACGAAAACTTCATTCCGCAAGGCGTGTTGTTTGAGACTTGGGACTACAAAGACGGCGTTTACAGCATCAAATTGCGCGAGGGCATCAAGTTTCACGACGGCCAGACCTTTGACGCCAAAGCCGCGATCGACGCACTGAAGCTATACGATCAGGGCCGCTCTGACTTCCTGCAGATTGATCAGGAAAGCTTTGATCAGACCGGGCCTTACACCTTCACGTTCAAGTCTGAGATCAATTCCTCTCTGGTCATTGAAAACATGACCCACCGTGGGGCATCGCTGTTTTCCATCAACGGTGAACGTGCGGAAAACCCAATTGGTACAGGTTCTTACCTGTTGGACAGCTACAAGCCAAAACAGTCCATCAGCATGAAACGCAATGCGGATTACTGGGGAGATGCGCCGAAGGTTGAGAACATCACCTACCACTTCATCGCGGATGATCAGGTGCGTTTGCTGGCACTGCAGAACAAAGAGGTCGACATCGTTGCTGAAGTCACCCCTCAGATGCTGCTAAGCTTGCCAAAAGACGGCTCTGTGGTGGTGCACGAATCCCGCCCGATCCGTTACGTGGCTCTGCTGACCAACCTGCACGGCAAGGCACCATACGACACGCTGAAGGACAAACGCGTGCGCGAGGCGCTGGCTTATGCCATCAACCGCGAGCAGCTGGCGCAAGTTCTGTTCAACGGCAAAGGTGTTGTTGCAAAAGGCATTTTGCCAGACTGGATGTTTGGCCTTGGCGACAAGCACGTGGACGGCTTTGACTACAACACCCAGAAGGCAGAAGCTCTGCTGGATGAAGCTGGCTGGACCAAAGGCAGCGACGGCATGCGCAGCAAAGACGGCAAGCCGCTGAAACTGCGCCTTGTTGCGGCTTATCCAAACGTTTCCAGCGTGCGCCCAATGCCAGAGCTGCTGGAGCAGATGTTCCGCGGAATCGGCATCGACATTGAGCTGGTTCAGGTTGATGATTCAGGCGTTTACGACGACACCTATCTGGCAACAGGCGAAGCGGATCTGTACATGGAGTTCGCCTCCAACAACAACGCAGACCCAACCTACCTGCTGTACAATCTGTTCCACTCCAAAACCCCGTGGGGCTACCAATACACCGCGCCGGGTGGCAAGCTGGACACCATTCTCGACAATGCCCGTCAGGCGCAGAGCCGCGAAAAAGTCATTGAACTTGTTCGCGAAGCACACCGCGAAATCGTGCAAACCAAACTGGCTGCTATTCCAATCCTGATGGTGCCAAACTTCAACCTGTCCCGTCCGGGTCTGAACATCCCAATGTTCGAGCATGCTGACTGGATCGATTACGGTCAGGTTACCCAAACCAAATAAGAGATGCGCAGCACAGATCATTGCAACACCATGATCTGTGCTGCCTTTTCACGAAAGATCAGCACATGAAGCAGTTTGTTTTCAAGCGCACGCTTTCGGGAATTCCAACTCTGTTTGGCATGACCCTGATTGGTTTTTTAATCATCGGCCTCACCCCTGGCGATCCTATTGAGATGGAACTGCGCCGCCTGGGCGTGTCGTTCACCGCTGAACAGGTGGAGGCATTGCGGGTGGAGTATGGCTTGGATAAGCCTCTGATTCAGCGCTACTTTATCTGGCTGCTGGACCTGTTCCGGCTGGATCTGGGCACCTCCATCGCGTCGGGCCGTCCTGTGTTGGAGCTGTTTAAAGAGCACTTGCCGATTACGGCGACGCTGTCCGTTCTGGCTTTCGTCAGCTCACTGGCTCTGTCGCTGGTGCTTGGCACCATAACCGCTGTATCACAGCGCACATCGGTCTCCACCAGCCTCTATGTGCTGACCATGTTTCTGGTCTCCGTTCCCTCCTTTTGGCTGGCGCTGTTTCTGCTGGCAGTGTTCGCGCTGGGTTTAGGGTGGTTCAAACTGCTGCAATTCGGCAATGCGCAGGACCTGATCTTACCTGTGATCACGCTGACCCTTGGCAATGCTGCGGTGATGAGCCGGCTGGTGAGGGAGCGGATAATCGCTGTGATGAGCGAAGATTACATCCGTCTGGCCATCACTAAAGGCCTGTCACGTCGCGCTATTTTGGGCCGCCACGTGCTGAAGTCCATTCTGCCACCCCTCATCACCAACTGGGCCATCTCTTTCGGTTCGCTGCTGGGTGGCTCTGTGATCATTGAAAACATCTTCAACCTGCCCGGCTTAGGGCAACTGGCACTGCAGGCCATTGCCGAGCGGGATTTTGCGATCTTACAAGCTTATCTGCTGTTTATGGGGCTAGTGTTCTTTTTGGCGAACTTTGCGGCGGACCTGACGAACCATTGGCTCATGCCTCAACTCAAGGAGGATGACCATGGCGTACGTTGATAGTGCAAAATCTATCCCCCTCTCGCGGGCAACACAGCTCCTCAGAGGCAGAACCACATTTTTGTTGGGTGGGCTCTTCCTGTGCTTCTTCATCACTCTGGCACTCGGCGGCGAAACCTTCGCCCCCAACCCGCCCAACCAGATCGACCTGCTGCACCGTCTCAGCGCTCCCAGTTTGACTTACCCGCTCGGAACGGACCATCTGGGCCGGTGTATCCTCTCCCGCCTGATGGCAGGGACCGCACTCTCCCTTGGCACGGCGCTGACAACAGCCGGACTTATCCTCGCTATCGCCCTGCCCGTGGGTCTGCTCTCAGCCCTCTGCAAAGGCTGGGTTGATGCGGTTTTGATGCGGATTGCGGATATCTTCCTCGCGTTTCCCATGCTGGTGTTTGCCCTTGCCATCATCGGCTATCTGGGCGCCTCCCTCACCTCCGCCGTCTTCGGCGTCGCCCTGGCCTGGTGGCCCAGCCTCGCCCGTTTGGTCCGCACGTTAACGCTGGAAGCCGCTTCCAAAGAATACGTTTTAGCCTCCCGCCAATGCGGACAAAAGCCGCTCAGCATCATCAGGCGGCACATCCTTCCGCAAATCTTACCCCCGCTGCTGGTGGTTCTTTCCCTTGAAATGGCAGGGCTTTTGCTGGTGCTATCCTCCCTCAGCTTCCTCGGCCTTGGCGCACAACCACCTGCTGCGGAGTGGGGAGCCATGCTCAACGAAGCACGGCCTTTCTTCGCAGAGCGCCCAAGCGTGGTGCTGGCACCCGGCATCGTCATCATCTTCGCCGTACTCAGCTTCAATCTGGTGGGCGAAGGCATCCGCTTTCAGCTGGACAAGAGGAAACCCTACAGATGGTAGAAATCCCCCTTCTTCAGGTGCATAACCTCACCATTTCCAACAGTGCGCAGAACAACGAGCCGCTGGTTGAAGGCGTCAGTTTTGATCTTGCAACCAACCAGAGGCTGGGTCTGATCGGCAGATCCGGCTGTGGTAAGTCATTGACCTGCCACGCGATTACAGGCGCGTTGCGTGCTCCTCTGGCAGCTTCAAGCGGGTCCATCCGGTTTCAAGGCAAAGACCTTCTGGCAATGCCTTTTGCTGAAAAGCAGCAGATTCGAGGCACCGGCATTTTCTGTATCTTCCAAAGCCCCGGCAGCGCCTTGCACCCTAGCCTGACCATAGAAACACAACTGCTTGAAACAGCAGGAAACGTCTCGCTGCACGGTCAAGCTGCACACCATGCTCTCCTTCAGGCACTCGAAGCGGTTTCACTGCCCAAGCTCTGTCTGAAGCAGTATCCCAACGCTTTGAGTGGTGGTATGAAGCAGCGGGTGATGATGGCTATGGCGTTGATTTTAAAGCCAACTATTTTGATAGCTGATGAGCCGACCACTGGCCTTGATGTCATCACCGAGCACGAAACGCTGCAGGCGCTCAACGTGGTGCAGCAGGAAACTGGCTCCGCTCTGCTGTTCGTCAGCCACGATCTGCGCATTGTTCGCCAAACTTGCACCTCTGTGCTGGTGATGGACGCTGGCCAACTCGTTGATGCCTGCGATCTGAACCAACCAATAGCCCCGGATTGCCACCGTGCGACTGCGGAAATTACGGGCGCTATGGAAAGACTTCAGCTATGACCATGCAAGCAAGACACCTCTCCATCGCCTACGGCTCCAATCAGGTGCTTTCCAAAGTCAACCTGACCCTGCATCCCTCCCGCACAACCGGCCTTGTAGGCCGCTCCGGCTGCGGAAAGTCAACGCTTGCCAAGGCCATGACAGGCATCATCCCCGCACCGCATGAGACGCTGTTTCACAACAACCAGATCTTCTTCCCCGACCTCAGCAAAACCGGAGATATCATCCACTACATGTGGCAGGACCCTCTGGCAGCTTTGAGCCCTTTCTTGAGTGCGCTGGACCTAATCTGCGAACCGCTGAAAGCCATCCATAAGCTGCCCAAGGCTGAACGCCAGCGACAGGCACAAGACCTGTTAGATATGGTTGGGTTGGATGCAACTTGCGCAACCAAGCGACCACATCAGCTTTCCGGCGGGCAGTGCCAACGTGTTGCTCTGGCACGCGCTTTGGCCGTGAAACCTCGCTTTCTGGTGCTTGATGAGCCACTCTCCGCGCTGGATCTGGTGACGCAGGAGCAAATAACTTGCCTGCTGCGCGAGGTGCAGGCAGAGATGAACATGGGTCTCCTGATCATCTCACACGACCTGCAAACACTGGCAAAGCTGGCCGATGACATCGCGGTAATGGATTGTGGCAGGATCGTAGAACACAAGGAAACACAAGAGTTTTTCAGGAATCCCGAGCACCAGCTATCTCGCCGTTTTGTCGAGATCTCGAAGTGCTCAGCCCCTGCCGCTGCCCTTAACTGAACTTCGCAATCATGCCCGCCTAACTCGATTTAGGCCGGCATTGTTGTTTGTGGAGCGCTTCTTTTAGGCTTCACACCTTCTCGGGCTTCCAGTCTGGCTGGGTTTCGAAGATCGCAGCTGTTTCTGGCAGGGCATCCCAATGCGGTTTGTCGCGGTCAAAGATGACGACCTCAATTTCCAGATCATCCGCGCTGTCCATGGAACCGAGCGGCAACGTCATGTGGTCAGGCGCGTTGGTGTTGCGGCCATAGATCGGACTTCCGCAGTTTGGGCAGAAGGTTTTGGTGACCTTTGAGCCGTTGGCAGAGGTGTAAAGATATTCGCCCAGCTCGCCGGAGATATTCACCTGATCAGCCCGGAACATGGCACCAACCGTATGGCCGGTCCCACTCACCCTGCGGCATTCCTCACAATGACATTGAGCTGTAACCACCGGGTCACCCTCAATTTTGTAGGACACCGCCCCGCACATACAACGCCCGGATCGCTTGTTCACACTCGTTACTCCACCAGTTCGCCAACCACCTCACAGGCCATGCCGGCGATGAGAGGGACAGCTTTTCGCATCATTTCTGCGGCTTGTGGGTTGGAGGCGTTGCCTGCTTCAGCACGTGCTACAACCCCTTGAATAATTGCGGCTAATCGGAACATGGAGAACGCGAGATAGAACTCCCAGTTCTCAATCTCGCTGAGCCCGCGACGCATACAGTACTGGCGGACGTACTCCTCTTCAAGCGGAATACCAAGCGCCACACGATCCAGCCCTGCCAAACCGCGCAAACCTTTGAAAGACGGCAAACGCCACTGCATGCACTGATAGGCAAGGTCCGCCAGCGGGTGACCAAGCGTAGAAAGCTCCCAATCCAGCACAGCCACAATCCGCGGTTCTGTGGGATGGAAGATCAGGTTGTCGAGTCGGTAATCCCCGTGCACCAGCGAAGTCGAACCATCATCCTCCACCATGTTCGCTTCCAGCCACTCCATCAGCCGGTTCATGGCTGGAATCGTGACGGTTTCTGAGGCCTTGTACTGCTTGATCCAGCGCCCGGTCTGCCGCTCGAAGTAGTTGCCGAGCTTGCCATAGTCCATCAGACCAACGGCATTGGGAGAGACATCGTGCAGGGCGGCCAACACCCGGTTCATCTCCGCGAAGATCGCCATACGCTCTTCATTAGAGCACTCTGGCAGCGCAGGATCCCAGAAAATCCGCCCTTCAACATACTCCATCACAAAGAACATTGTGCCTATTGGAGAATTCTCCGCAGACAAATGGTAAGTCTTGGGCACAGGCACATCACTACCCGCCAGAGCCGTCATCACCTGATACTCGCGATCCACCATATGGGCGGATTTCAGCAAGGTTCCCGGAGGTTTAGCTCGCATGACGTAGGTCTTGTCAGAGGTCACCAGCTTGTAAGTTGGGTTGGATTGGCCGCCCGGAAATTTCTCAATCTCCAGAAGCTCACCAAACTCCGGTATCTGCTGCTTCAGATAGGCCTGTAGCGCTGGTTTCTCTAATGTATGCAAGGCGTTCGTCATGGGCTCCCCTCCTCCATGAAACATCCGGTTGCCTGACGGTTCCCCCGTCCCGTGAACAGTCAGGCTCCTTATCGGCTTTTAGGCTCAGGCGTTGGCCATTGCCTTTACCAGCTTGGCGACACCTTCCATGGCGCTGTTCACCGGCTCCGCATCCGTGCGGTCAGCAATCCGGCCCCAATTGGCAGAAATTGCCTCTGGTGTACGGTTGCCCTCAGCCAGATGAATGCCTTGTGTTTCAACCATTTCGGCTAGTGTGTAAGTGCCGGCAGCGGCCACAAGCACCTTACGGGTTGGCGCAGCATCAGAGCACAGGAACACCACTGCAGGCGTGATGTTCTCTGGCGCAAGCATCTTCAGCGTGCCAGCATCCATGATGGTTTCTGTCATGCGTGTCCCAGCAGAAGGTGCAATGCAGTTGATGTGAATGTTGCTTTTTGCCCCTTCAAGGCCAAGCGTATTCATCATGCCCCAAAGGCCCGCTTTCGCAGCGCCGTAGTTCGCCTGCCCAAAGTTGCCATAAATGCCGGAGGGAGATGTGGTCATGATGATGCGGCCATAGCCCTGCTCTTTCATCACGTTCCAAACGGCCTTGGTGCAGAGCGCCGCGCCATTGAGGTGCACGTCTACCACTTTGTTCCAGTTGGACATTTCCATCTTGGCAAAGGACTTATCGCGCAGGATGCCAGCGTTGTTGATGAGAATATCAACGCGCCCGAATGCTGCAACAGTGTCCGCCACCATAGCGTTGACAGCAGCCTCATCCGTCACATCCGCAGCATTGGCGATTGCTTTGCCGCCTGCTGCTTTGATCTCCTCAACAACCGTTTCAGCAGCGGTTGCGGACGAACCGGAGCCATCAACAGAGCCGCCCAGATCATTCACCACCACCGCAGCGCCGCGTGCGGCAAGGTCCAGCGCGTAAAGACGACCAAGCCCACCGCCTGCGCCCGTAACAATCGCTACCTGACCGGCAAAATTTATCGTGTCCTGCGTCATGCAGCTACCTCCTCAAAAAACGTCATTGTCAGCCATTGTGCGACCAACGCGGGGCTTTCGACACCCTCAATCTCAATTGAAAGACCAAACTCCTGAAGGATCTGACCATCTCCCTTGCGGGTCAGATTATCCAGAGTGAAACGTCCCCGAATGCGCTTACCACTGGCGACAGGATGTAAAAAGCGGATTTTATTGAAACCATAGTTGATGCCCATGGTCCGCCCCTTCACATCCGGCAAGGTTTCTATGGCGAATTTGCTGGCGAGCGAGAGCGTGAGAAACCCATGAGCGATGGTACCGCCAAACGGGGTTTCAGCAGCGGCGCGCTCAGGATCCATATGGATAAACTGCTCATCAAAGGTCAGTTTGCCAAAGGTGGAGATCATATACTGATCCACCTCCACCCAGTCAGACAAGCCTATCTGCTGGCCAACCCGGGCCTCAAGTTCTTCTATGGTCAGTTCCATAAGCCCCTCACTGTCCAAACAAATTGGTGCCTGTGGCGATATGGATGCCACCATCCAGCGGGATCACTTCCCCCGTGACATAGGACCCGCCTTTGCCACAAAGGAAGAGCGTTGCGCCTGCGATATCATCAGGGTGCCCGATCCGGCCAAGTGGCACGCCTTTCCCGACATGCGCTGCTTTTTCGTCCGTGCCCGTTGCAAACGCTGTCATGTTGGATTGGAACGGCCCCGGTGCGAAGCCGTTGAATGTAATGTGCTCTTTCGCCAGTTCTTTGGCCAGAATGCGCGTCAGCTGGTGCACTGCGGCCTTTGAGGCTGAGTAAGAGTAAGCGCCATCCCCAATCGGCGTGGAGCCCATGACCGAGCCCAAATTAATAACGCGGGCCGGATCTTCCGGTCGTCCACTGGCTTTCAACTCCGGCAACAGAGTCTGCGTCAGATGGAACAGGCCTGCCACGTTGACATCCATCACCTTCTTCCACGCAAAGTACGGGAAGGTGCCCAGTGGCTCACCCCAGGTGATGCCAGCATTGTTGACCAGAATATCAAGCTTTGGGCTGCGCTCACGTACAGCTTCAGCAAGAGCCAACACGCCCTCTTCAGAGCCAACATCTCCCTGAAACGCTTCAACAGATCCGGCAGCCACCGGATTGTTGGCTTTCAGGTTTGCATTGATCTCCTGTGCTGTTTTTTCAACCACATCCAGCTTGCGCGAGCAGATGAAGACGCGGGCGCCACCTTCTGCCAGTGCAGTGGCGACCATGCGGCCAATGCCGGTTCCACCACCTGTTACCAGCGCTGTTTTGCCAGCGACACCAAACAGTTCCTCAAGATATCCCATGAAGACACCCTACCTCCCATAGTGTTCTTCGATCTGCCACCGCATCTCACGCGACTTGATTCAGGCGTTTCTTCATTCAGATACCGCCACCCACGTTTTGGGGAGGCCACCTTAAACCAATGGTCAAGCGTGCTCATCTTCACGCGCAGTTGACAACATACTCAGTAGTATGTTTCCGTATATCAACAGTTGTAAAGCAAAATTTTTAGCTCGTTTCTTTTGTCTCTCCGGCCTGGGATTTTGATTTTGTGTGGGAGCTCATGATCACCTATCCCTCTGATAATAAGTGGAATTTCCCCACGGGTCTGTAAAGACAAAAGAGCTCAGATGTCTTGGGAGGGTCAATCATGAGCGACACTTTATTAGCCGAACGTCCAGCTATGGACCTTGGGGTAAGCCAGCGTGTAGCGCCACTCATGGAACAAGTGCGCAGCATGGTTCGCGATGAAATCATGCCCCTCGAGGATGAATTTCATGATGAGATTCCGGTGGGAGACCGCTGGCAACATACTCCGCGGCAAACAGAAATTCTGGAAAGCCTCAAAGCAAGCGCACGCGCCAAAGGCCTTTGGAATTTTTGGCTGACAGACTCCAAGCGCGGCTACGGCCTCAGCACTGTTGAATACGCCTATCTGGCTGAAGAGATGGGCAAATCTCCGCTCGCACCAGAGGTGTTCAACTGCAACGCCCCTGACACCGGCAACATGGAAGTGTTTGAGCGCTACGGCTCCGAGGCGATGAAAGAAACCTGGCTGAAGCGCATGCTGGACGGCGAGATTCGCTCAGCCTACCTGATGACTGAGCCAGACCACGGCTCATCCGACGCCACCAACATCCGCATGTCCTGCGTGCGTGATGGTGACCATTACGTGCTGAATGGTGAGAAGTGGTGGTCTTCCGGTGCTGGTGACCCGCGCTGCGCGGTTTACATCACCATGGTTCACACGCCAACAGACGGCACCAAGCATCAGCAGCATTCGATGATCGTGGTGGACGCCAACACACCGGGCATCACCAAGCTACGACCGATGCAGGTGTTTGGCCATGACCATGCCCCTCACGGACATTTGCACCTGCGGTTTGAGGATGTACGCGTTCCTGTCGAAAACCTGCTTCTGGAAGAAGGACGCGGCTTTGAAGTGGCACAAGGTCGCCTCGGCCCGGGCCGCATCCACCATTGCATGCGAGCAATTGGACAAGCGGAACAAGCGCTTGAGCTGATGTGTAAGCGTTCCATCAACCGGGAAGCCTTTGGTAAGCAGCTCTACAAACTGGGCGCCAATTTCGACATCATAGCCGAATGCCGCATGGAGATTGAGCAAGCCCGCCTTCTCTGCCTGAAAGCCGCATGGATGATGGACAATGCCTCCGCCCGTGAAGCGGCGTTCTGGATCAGCCAGATCAAGGTTGTTGCACCGCGCATGGCGCTTAAAGTTACAGATGAAGCCATGCAGATGTTTGGCGGTCAGGGCATCTCTCAGGATACCCCACTGGCAACCAACTGGATGAACCTGCGCACCCTGCGCTTTGCAGATGGTCCTGATGCCGTGCACCGCAACTTCATTGGCCGCTCTGAGCTGCGCAAACACACTCAGGAAAAAATCTGATACGGCAGGAGAACCACCGCTCTCCTTATCCTTTGCATCTGCACTCCAAAACAGGGAGAACGCAATGACATCACTTGATGACTTCCGCATAGAAACAAGGGCTTGGTTGGAAGAGAACTGCCCGCAAGACAGTCACCACAGAGAGCGATATCTGTTGGGGTGGCCGCAACTGGACCTTTAAGCCCGAAGCACAACAGCAATGGCTGGAACGCATGGCCGAGCGTGGCTGGACAGTACCAAGCTGGCCAAAAGAGTACGGCGGCGGTGACCTGAACGGTGACGAGGCCAAGATCCTCAAAGAGGAGATGACGCGCATCAACGCCATGTCTCCACTGGAAAGCTTCGGCATCTGGATGCTTGGTCCCGCTCTGCTGAAATACGGCTCTCACGAGCAAAAGCTGCAGCACCTGCCCAAAATCGCACGCGGTGAAATTCGCTGGTGCCAGGGCTACTCAGAACCGGGTTCCGGCTCCGACCTGGCGTCCGTCCAAACCAAAGGCGTGGACATGGGCGATCATTTCCTCGTCTCCGGCCAGAAGATTTGGACCTCCTACGCTGATCAAGCCGACTGGATCTTTGCCTTGGTGCGTACAGAGCCGGATGCGAAGAAACACAAGGGCATCTCGTTCCTGCTGTTTGATATGACCAGCGAAGGCGTCTCCACCAAACCAATCCGCCTCATTTCCGGCAGTTCTCCGTTCTGTGAAACCTTCTTCGATGACGTGAAGGTGCCTATGGAGAATGTGGTTGATGAGCGCGGCAACGGCTGGACAATCGCCAAGTATCTGCTGACCCATGAACGCGAAATGGTCAGCAATCTGGATGCGATTTTTGGCGGTTCCGCTGGCCTTTATGAGACTGCGATCGACTCAATCGGGCTGGATGAGACAGGCCGATTGGATGATCCGCTCCTTCGTGCTGATATCGGGGAGTTCCTGATTGATGAGATGGCGCTGACCGCACATCTTGCAGCTGCAAAAGACTTCCACCGCGCAGGTAACCAGCTGGGCGCCCGTTCTGCAGAGCTTAAGTATCTCGGCACAGAACTGAACAAACGCCGCCAGAGCCTCGTTGTACAGGCTGGAGGGCTGGAAGCCTTGTCTGGGCCGGAAGAGAACAACGGCATCGGCAATCAGTCTGCCTCTTGGCTGCGTTCCAAGGGCAACAGCATTGAAGGCGGCACTTCGGAGATCATGCTCTCCATCATTTCTAAGGCAGTGCTGCGCCTGCCATCACTGGGTTAAGGAGAGAAAATATGGAACTTTTCAGCTCTGAAGAAACCCTTCTGAAGGACTCAGCCTCTGGTTTTATGGCAGAAAATGCCTCGGTTCAGGCACTGCGTGATCTGCGCGACCAGAAAGAGGCGCTTGGCTTCAATCAAGAGCTTCACAAAACATTGGCCGACATGGGCTGGTTTGGCATATTGCTGCCAGAAGACGCAGGCGGATACGACTTTGGCCACCGCGCTGCGGGCCTTGTGGCTGAGGAAATGGGTCGCAACCTGACGGCCTCTCCGTTCCTCTCCACCGCTGTTTTGAGCGCAATTGCACTGCGTCAGTCTGGTGGCGAGCATTTAAGCGAGTGGGGACCGAAGATCGCTACTGGCGACGCAGTCATCGCACTGGCCATAGATGAGGGAGCAAAGCACAACCCGTCCCGCATCAAAGCCACGGCAGAACCGGACGGCAACGGCTTCATTCTCAACGCCAGAAAACGCGCGGTGTTTGATGGTTACAACGCCGACCGGCTGATTGTTGTTGCAAAAACCGGCGAAGACACCGGGCTTTTTCTGGTAGATCCAAGCACGACTGAAGTTGAGGTAGAGCGCAACGCCATGCTGGACAGCCGCAATGCCGCAAACATTCAGATCAGCAATTTGCATCTGGATGGCAAGGATTTGCTGTGTCCGCTTGATAAGGGCGCGACCGTTCTGGAAGCCACGCTCCGCTTAGGTCGTTCGATTGCAGCCTCAGAGCAACTTGGAGTTGCAAGAGAAGTTGCAGAGCGCACAACGGCATACCTGAATGAAAGAAAACAATTTGGTGTTCCAATCGGCATGTTTCAGGCACTTCAACACAGAATGGCCGACCTTTATTGCCAGATTGAACAAACAGCTTCACTCATCTCCTCCGCGTTACGTGCAATAGATACAATCTCAGATAATGCAGAGGCTCTTTCCCGAGCAGCCAAAGCCAAGGTTGCTAAAGTTTCTCGCGTGGCAACAGAAGAAGCGGTGCAGATGCATGGTGGAATCGGTATGACCGACGAAGTTGACGTCGGATTGTTCATGAAACACGACCGGGTGTTAACAGAGATGCTGGGTGACAGTGCTCACCATATAGACTTTCTGCTAAAAACACGGGGTCTTTAACTGTATAATCCGTAATTCTACTTGTGATTATTTCTAAAGTAACTTCATAATTGAAGCCATCTGGTCCACCCCTTTGGATCAGCGAGAGCCAGTCCGCAACAGCATTGCCCGGTGTTGCAGACTGGCTCTTTCTATTTTTGGCTAACCAAAATCATCTCAGATCTTCATACCCGGCATGTTGAGGGAGGATGTGTTTCCGCCATCAACGGCGAGGGCCTGGCCGGTGATGAAGCTGGCATCGCGGCTGGCAAGGAAAGCGATTGTTGCTGCAACTTCAGCAGGATCACCGTGCCGACGCAGTTCCGCTCTTGAGCCGAGCCTGTCTTCTTTGCCAACACTGCGAGCGTGATCAAACACAGGTTTTGTCATACCGGTCTCAATAAGCCCCGGACAAACCGCATTCACACGCACACCATGCTCGCCAAAATCACAGGCGGATGTTTTTGTAAAATTGATGAGCGCAGCTTTGGACGCGCTATAGGCATTGCCGCCAGCGCCGGCTCTGATTCCAGCAACGGATGCAGTATTCACAATAGAACCTTGACCTGAAGCCTTGAGCTGTTCGCGGGTGTACTTGGTGAATAGCATTGCGCCGAGTACATTCACCTCATAAACCTTGAGCCAGTCGCTGAAGTCCTCATGGCTTCCGCCCCACGAGCCTTCGCAGATGACCCCGGCATTGTTGCAAAGAACGCTGATACCGCCAAAGGTGTTCTCAACCGCCTCCACGCAGCTCTCAACCGCTTCTTCATTCGCAACATCAACGACATAGACCCGCGCACGGCAACCTTCTGGCAACAGCCCTGCGGTTTCATCAAGGCCGTCCTCATTCAGGTCCACCAGAGCGATTGCAGCTCCTTCTTCCGCCAGTCGGATCGCGGTCGCGCGGCCAATGCCGCTGCCTGCGCCCGTAATCAGGGCTGCCTGACCTGCAAATCTGGGTTGCATCTTCATTCCCTCCCGGTTTCCAGAACGACCTTCCCTACCACACGTCGATCCATGAGGTCTCGAAGTGCCTGAGGGGCTTCCTCCAGAGAATAGCTCTTACTAACAGTCGGGTTGATTTTGCCTTCCTGGAACCATTTAAACAGCTCTGAGAAGTTATTAAGGTCCTTATCCGGCTCCCTCATGCGGAACGCACCCCAGAACACGCCCATAACGGCACAGCCCTTCAGCAGAGGCAGGTTGGTGGGGATTGACGGGATATCGCCAGCAGCAAAGCCTACAACCAATGCGCGACCATTCCAGGCTGTTGAGCGGAGTGCCTGTTCGAAAAGCTCTCCGCCAACCGGATCATACACAACATCAACGCCAGCCTTGCCCGTGATCTCCTTAAGACGCTCTCTCAGATCCTGCGTGGAATAGTTGATCAATTCATCTGCACCCGCTTTCCGCGCGGCTTCCAGCTTTTCAGCGGAACTGGCAGCGGCAATCACCTTGGCGCCCATGACCTTGCCCAGTTCAACAGCCGTGAGCCCGACACCACCGCCAGCGCCCAGCACCAGCAATGTTTCGCCCGGTTGCAACTGCGCACGTTGCTTCAACGCATGCATGGACGTGCCGTAGGTCATCGTAAAGCCGGCGGCAACATGAGCAGCCATCGCTTCTGGCCGCTTCATCACAGCTGAAGCGTCAACGACAACTTCTTCGGCATAGCCACCTTGTTGCAGCAGAAGAGCCATCACGGGATCACCCGGTGCAAACTGAGTGACGCCTTCACCTACGGCCTCAATTCTGCCCGCAACTTCACCGCCTGGAACAAACGGCATTGGTGGCTTGATCTGATACTTACCCGCAATCACCAGCGTATCTGGAAAGTTGACGCCTGCAGCTTCCACCGCAATCCGCACTTGTCCTTTCCTCGGTTCCTTGCGTTCAACATCTTCCACACGCAGAGCTTCTGGTGGTCCGTATTCTGAGCAGACAACGGCACGCATGATTTCCCTCCCAAATCAAAACATACCCATGAGTATGTTACGGAAACACAGTCAGCGCAACCACGACGCTAGGTGCAAGTCCCCTCCCCTCTCGCAAACCTGAATAATTTGAGCAAGCCGCTTCGCAATCAGGAAACCACGGTTCATGGAAGCTCTCCTTGTTCTCACCATCCGTTTACATGCAACAGCGAAGATATTCCCATGATGAGTGCTCAATCCATGGAAAGACCGGATGGCTGAACAGGATAAGCCCAGCTTAGCTGATGAATTCAAACGCCTGGAAAGCTCATCGGAAGGACTGACGGGATCAACCGCATCCAACCGGCTGAAGCAATATGGCCCCAACGCGCTGGAAGAAAAGAAGACCAGCAAACTGGCTCAGCTGCTTTTGACATTCTGGGGGCCTATCCCGTGGCTCATCGAAATTGCGGCGATCCTGTCAGCCATCATCGAGCACTGGGCCGACTTCACGATCATCCTGTTTATGCTGATCCTCAACTCTGGCATCGAGTTTGTTCAAAGCAGCAAAGCAGCTGACGCGCTGGCGGCGCTGAAATCATCCATGGCGCTCAAAGCCCGTGTAAAACGAGACGGGAAGTGGGCTGACATTCCTGCAGAGGAAATCGTTCCCGGTGATATCATCAATCTGGAAAACGGAGACATCATCCCGGCAGACTGTATTTTGGAACGCGGACCGTACCTTGCCGTCGACCAGGCAGCCCTGACGGGCGAGTCTCTCCCGGTCGATAAGCAGATCGGTGATGTGGCGTATTCCGGTTCAATCATTAAGCAAGGCACCATGCAGGCACTTGTGACTGCGACGGGTGGCAACACATTCTTTGGTAACACGGGAAAGCTGGTTCAGTCCGCGGGCAACATTTCTCATTTCCAGAAAAGCGTTCTGGGTATTGGCAAATTTCTCATTCTCGGCACGGCCTTGCTTGCGGCACTCATCATCATCAAACAGCTTTATCTGCAGCAGAGCATTTTGGGTATCATTGAGCTGGTGCTCGTACTGGTAATCGCATCAATCCCGGTTGCGATGCCCGCAGTTCTATCTGTCACTATGGCTCTTGGCGCACTCACGCTTTCAAAGAAGAAAGCCATCGTCTCGCATCTTCAGGCAATTGAAGAGCTGGCAGGCGTGAATGTGCTGTGCTCTGACAAAACCGGGACGCTTACCAAAAACGAACTCACACTTGGCGAGCCCGTGTTGTTTGACGCGAAGAGCGAGAAAGAACTGGTCGTTATGGCAGCTCTTGCCTCGAGTAGCATTGAAAAGGACGTCATAGACCAACTGATTGTCAGCAAAGCCGAACGGGGCGTGCTGGAACTTTACAAGCAAAACACATTCACTCCGTTTGATCCCGTGAGCAAACGAACAGAAGCGGGCGTCTCTGGTCCAAGCGGAGCGTTCAAGGTCATCAAAGGTGCACCGCAAGTCGTCATTGATCTTTGCACAAATGCACCAGAGGAGAAAGCCGCTGCCAGTAGTGCCGTGCACGAGTTTGCCGTCAAAGGCTTGCGTGCACTCGGCATCGCCAAGACCAACGAGAAACACGAGTTACGCCTGCTCGGGATCCTCTCTCTTTTTGATCCGCCCCGTGATGATTCCAAAGCGGTGATTGAAGAAACCCAGAATGCTGGCATCGCGGTAAAGATGGTGACAGGCGACGATGTTGCAATTGGCCGAGAGATCGCCGGACAGCTCGGACTTGGCACCTCGCTTGAAAGCGCCAGCCAAGTGTTTTCTGAAACCAAGGATATGGACAACCTACCAGCCAACATTCGCGAGGAGATCGTCAACGCAGATGGCTTCGCCCGTGTCTTTCCCGAGCACAAATACGGCATTGTCAAAGCACTTCAGCAATCCGGAGATTACGTCGCCATGACGGGTGACGGCGTGAATGATGCTCCAGCATTGAAACAAGCTGATGTGGGCATTGCCGTTTCAGGTGCAACAGATGCCGCCCGATCTGCCGCTGATCTGATCCTGACACGGCCTGGCCTCTCCGTCATCACCGATGCAGTTATAGAGGCACGCAAAATCTTCGCACGGATGATCAGCTACGTTGATTATCGCGTGGCCATGACAATCAACCTGATGGTGTTTGTCTCTGCCAGCGTGCTGTTGTTGGAAGAGGTGCCTCTGACAGCCATCATGATAGTGATGCTGGCACTGCTGGATGACATCCCAATCATCACCATCGCCTACGACAACACGGAGGCTGCACCAGCGCCAATGGAATGGCAACTCGGAAACATGTTGCGCACGGCAACCGTGCTTGGGCTCATTTCAGTTGTCGAGAACTTTGCCCTGATGATGGCAGCGCGGCATTGGCTGGATGTACCCGCTGCTGAATTACAGAGCGTCATGTTCTTGCAGCTGGTTGTGGCCGGACATCTACTCCTGTTTGTCTGCAGACACGATCACTGGTTCTGGCAGGCACCACGCCCTTCGGCGAAATTGCTCATGGCAATAATCACCACTCAATTACTCGCGGTTGTCATATGTCGATCCGGCTTCCTTGTTCCCGCTATCAGTTGGGATCTGATCGGCATCGTCTGGACGCAAGCCATCCTCTGGATGTTTGTGCTCAATGTTGCCCGAAAGCTCTGCCGCTAAAAGAAATACAGTACGCTCTTTTACTCCTAACGCAGACAGACTAGATATAGAGCATTGTCTGCAATTGGAGTTGGCGCGTTGCCGAGCTTACCCCTTCCCTTTTTTACTGCCTTGTTCTTATGCTTCATCCTGCTGCGCCTTATGGTGGGGTATGGACGCAAAATTCCGTCGCTGCTTATTGCAACCATCAGCCTTTATGCAATCCAGTCGTTTCTTCTTGGTATCAAGTGGGGCATGGGTGGTCTCCCACCCTGGTCGCTCATAGGGCTGGCATTGTTGTTGCCGCCTGCGACCTGGCTCTCATTTCTTCAACTCACTGATCGCCTTTCGAAGAAAGCTGTCGGCTGGACGATAGGTGCAACAGCTGCCTCTCTTAGCTCTCTCACTCTGGCACCCGCTTTCAACGCCCCAGTGCTGATCGACCTTACAAGTGTCGTTGTCTATCTCGGTTACGGTCTGTTGTTCTTCCGGTCTGCGACGACCAGGCAGTGGGAATGGGCCAGCCATCTGCCCATCGATCAAATGCTCCCGGCACGCCAGACACAGCTGATCGCAGGCGCTATTTTCTCAACCTCCGCACTTGTTGACCTCGTCGTAGCAGCGGACTTTGCCGTGAACAAGGGGACCAATGCAGCAACCATCGTAGGCACTGCAAACCTATTCATGCTGCTTGCGCTGGTCACAATCGCTATTCTGTTTACTCGTAAACCTGCGGCTACACCGCAGTTGCCAGAACCTGAAACAACGACCGCATCAGCCACCAAGGAACAGATTGTGCTGGTCGAAGCACTCGATCAACTCATGCAGAACGAGCATCTGTACCGGGACGAAAACCTCTCCCTCGATAGGTTGGCTCGCAAACTCCGTGTTCCGGCTCGCCAGATCTCGACAGCTGTCAACACAGTGCGTGAGATCAACCTACCACAATACACCAATGGGTTCCGAGTGGCTGAAGCCTGTCTTCTGTTAGAGACAACGGACAAGCCCATCACCACGATCATTTACGATGTTGGCTTTACAACGAAGTCCAACTTCAATCGCGAGTTCCAACGTGTCACAGGCAAGAGCCCCAGTGTATGGCGGAAGGAGAGCCGTACCGCGCAGAGTGTGGAGACAGCCTAAAAGATCTCTAGCAGAATGCTCGTGGCGTGCTTCCACCCCTTCGCCAAGTTGATGCTGGACACGAGCTTCTCAACATTGATGCGGATGTTTTCCTTTGGAACATCTGCATCAAATTTCAAATAGACCGCGGCCATCTCTCCAACCAAATCGAAGCGCGAAACGCTCCCGTCGAAATAGATGACAGACTTCTCTGAGGTGATAGCGAAGTCCTTAAACTGCCCCACAAAGTCGCCCGCTAATCTGTCCATCTTAACGCTGATGTTCATCGAATTCGGCAGCCTGAGCGTCGCTGCGGGGTCACACCACCCAAGCCTCCAGGACCCGCTTCTTTCAAATTGAATGGTCATAAGACCATCTTCATTTTTAGATGTTGTAGCGGTTAGAGAGCAGCCTCTTGCATCGCTTGTATCAAGCTTGATGTCGCTTGAACTACTATTGCCTCCGACGATACGCAGACCTAGATTGCTTCCTGAAATCGCGATTGAATGCACACCTTCAAGGCTGAGAGTCTCAGAGGTTTCCATGCCTGATGAGAATGTGACGTATGCCGCAATCGCTATTACGCCAATCGCGATAAGGGCTTTGGTGCTGTGCTTTGTTGCCATTTGATAACTCCATGATTTGCCTGTTGGAACCATGGGAGTTTGGCGGGATGCTTGCGACCTAGAACGCGAATTAGGACCAGAAAAGCCTTCCTGAAACGCGATGGAGGACTTAGTTACCCTCGATAAGAAGCGCCTTAGCCGCCGCCCGCACGTCTGGCGGAAACGGGCACGCATGGCGGGCTTTCCTATCCAGATGCGCGCATATCAGTTCAGTGGTCGCAATCAATTTTTGCGTTTCAGCATTATGCATTTCATGGAGGATATAGAGCGTCTTTTCATGAATGTCCGTCACCCTGGATCGACACATAAGCAAGTCTCCCGCCAGCGCTTCAGTATGGTATTTTGTGGTTTGTTGAACGGCAGCCATACCCCTGTTGTACTCTCGAAAATAGGTGGCGCTTAGCCCGGCTTGTGAGAACAGATGCCAGTTGGCCTCATCGAATTTCTCGGTGTACCACTGAACATTCATGTGTCCCATATGGTCCAACTGGTAGGGGTAAACTACACCGCGATAGGTCTCTATCAACGCTCTATCCTCACCTCCCGAAGGGCTCTAATTATTCTCTGACCCACTCCCAAGCCTTGTCGAGATTTGCCATATCGAAGTGCTTTTCACCTATACCAAGCATGGCCGCAAACGGACTATCGATCGCGACGAGCCACTCCCAAATCTTCCGATCAGAGACGATTGCGATGCGATGAAAACTCTTGATGTGGGTCATCGCCCATTTCAAATCTTCGTAGCCAGCCTCGATGCCCCACTTCGCTCGGTCATTCAAAATCACCAGCACACTGACATTCGCATGTTTGTCGAGGACGTTCTCAACCTGCGAAATCAGCTCCATTTCTTCGTTAAGATCGACTTTTCCATCCACCTCAAAACCGAGGATGTTCTCCGAACTTTCTGGGAGTTTTTTGATCATTCTGGCACCTCTTTTTCCTGTCAGTATGCTACCTGAGCCACGCCTTCCATCCTATTTCATTCGGCGAATAGTTTCGACGTAAATTGGAAATCTCTCACCAATTCGAAAAGTTGACAGCTGTCCACTTTTATAAAAGTGTAACCGTTATCCGCAGGTGAAGCGATTGAGACAGTTGATTACAAATGTAATTTGAAAGCCGTGCCGGTACTCTCCATTCTAGAGATATCTAATAAATATCCCAAGGAGATCACCATGTTTCATCAAGCAGGAATGCACGGATTTCACTTTTTCCCATTCCCAATCACTCTTATTCTCTTGCTCGTAATCGGCTTTTTAATCGCCCGGTCCTACGGTTATTTCGGAGGTATAAACAGCGCCCGCAAGGCTGAACCTGAAGAGCCAAAGTCCCAAACTTCCGAAGCGCTAGACATACTCAGCAGACGTTTTGCGACTGGTGAAATAGATGAGGAAGAGTTCCAGAAGCGATCTCAGGTCTTGCGTTTAAACCTGTAACATCCCGCCAAACATCGGCACTCCTTTCATGCAACCTGAGTGCCGATATCCCTTCCAGACCAATGTTGTCAGTTGGCAACTCACACGTATACAGCTCTGAAGACCCGTCCGTTTGGTAGATCTAAAACCTGCACATCTCGCTCAAAGCCGAAAGCTGAGTATCAATCCGATGCTTTGAGCCCCAGCTTTCCCTTCATTCTTTCCCTTCATTCTTTCCCTTCATTCAGTCCCAGCCAACATTCGCAGCACACAACTCACTCAACAATCTGTCACAGGTTTCCGGCAGAGCTTTTTTCAGAGCACCGTCAGCTGCTGTTGCTGTTTGCAACCACATTTGCATCAAAAACAACGCAACTCATGTTAAAGTGTAATAGAGGAAGCCTTTCAATAAACATATGCAGAAAGGACGATTTGAGAGTCATTGCCGGGGCTTCTTAAATTACCTAATGCCTCCAATAGGTTGGGCCATAACTTAACCGACACCACGAAGCAGCTAGATCTCTAACTCAACCAAGTCCCAAGACATTTTGTTACATCTGATTTCTTGCGGAAAAGTCAGAGCTAATCCAGTGTTTGGACAAGGTTGAACGCGAACACCGCAGTCGCAATCGGCCGCACACTGCTGACTTCCCACGTACCCCAACACTGAGAAATCAGCAGTGTGCACCTTACAACTCAGTGCAAACTCATCCGGGCGACCATGTCTTACCTTCGAGCATTTTGGAACTCACCATTTACCTTCTGGTTTATCCTTGCGCTCCCGGGGTTAGCTATCATCGGAGAGCTTCTCCGTGAAAGCGACAAGTTGGAGCACCTTCTCCATCCAACTGGAGAGTTTGTCGCTCGTTTTCTGATCATAAGCCTCATGATCACGCCGCTGATGTTCCTGACAAACGGTCAACGCTGGGTGCGTTGGTTGATGGAACGGCGGCGGTATATCGGCGTAGCAGCGGCCTGCTATTCAGCGCTGCATGTTGCTATCTACTTGCTGGATAAGGGATCCCTAGGCCCTATCTTGCAAGACCTCGTCAAAATCGGGATCTGGACTGGATGGCTGGCTTCTCTCATTTTCATACCGCTCACAGTTACCAGCAACGCTTGGTTCATCGCCCAGCTCGGGTCTAGATGGAAGAATCTGCAAAAACTTGTCTACGCAGCAGCAGTCCTCGTGTTCGCCCATTGGGTCCTGGTAGACTATAAAGTTGGACCAGCACTGGTGCATTTCACACCGCTTCTACTCCTAGAGCTCTACAGATATGTGCACGTCACCAATAAACGAAAAGAGCGTAAGCTCTCCGCCCACGCTTAAATCCCAAGCAAGCCTCCAACTAAGCCCGCCTCTTCCCAAAGGCGGGTTTTTCTTTGCTCTCCTTTTGTAGTGAGGACAGTCCCTTCATTCACGGGTAAGCTGCTGAAATGGAGGAGGGACCATATAATGACGACAACCGATTTTCAGAAAATAGAGAGCGCAAGCCTTACGCACCCGACTGCCTTGAAGCTCAGCCTGCCGGATCCATTACCTGATGATATTCAGGAGCTTTTTGGTAAATGTCAGAGCAAACTCGGGTTGATTCCGAACGTGCTGATTGCCTTCGCACATCGACCAGAAAAGCTCAGGGCGTTTTCTCAGATGTACAATGAGCTCATGCTCGGGGACTCTGGCATTTCCAAACTGGAACGAGAGATGATCGCCGTCACCGTTTCGTCGATCAATTCCTGCTGGTATTGTCAGGTTGCCCATGGCGCTGCTGTTCGGGAGTATTCCAATAAACCGGAACTGGGTGAAGCTATGGTGATGAACTATCGCTATGCCGATCTGACTGACAAACAGCGTGTGATGCTCGACTTTTCTACAAAGATTGCGAAGACGTCCTCTGAGATTGTTGAGGGTGACCGGCAAGGCCTTCGGGATGTTGGCTTCTCGGAAGAAGATATCTGGGACATTTGCGAAGTCGCGGCCTTTTTCTCCATGTCCAACCGCATGGCCTCTGCAACAGGCATGCAGCCCAACCCAGAGTATCACTCCACAGCACGATAGTCTGAGCAGGGGAGGGGAGTTTCAGCTGTCAACTCAGCTTCAAAAAAGTTGACAGCTGTCAACACAGAAAGGCCTTGCCAGTGAATGAGGAGAGGAGTATATCGTGTATCGACGATATACGGAATCAACGATGACAGAAAACACCTGCGTTACTGAATTCGCACCTGCCTCTTTGAATGAAGCAGAAGAAGAAAAGCTCGCCGTCCAGGCCAAAGCCCTGGCGCATCCAGCACGTGTCCGTCTGCTGAAAATTATGGCGGCTCAACCCGGTTGTGTCGGTGGAGATCTCGTGAACTCTATCGGTCTGGCGCAGTCCACAGTGTCCGAGCATCTCCGAATCCTGAAGGATGCAGGGTTCATACTGGCGGAAGTACAGCGCCCGCGCATTTGTTATTCAGTCAATCGGTCTGAGTTGAAGAACTTCAACTTCCTCTTTGAGAGCAGCTTCAAGCTCTAAAATTTGTCGAAATTCATCGTCTATCGACGATAGGCAGGAGAAATCATGGGTACTTTTGAACGCTACCTCTCAGTATGGGTAGGTCTTGCAATGGCTCTGGGGGTAGGGGCAGGCCTCCTTCAACCTGGCCTTTTTCAGATCATCGGTGACTTGCAGGTCGGCGGGATCAATCTGGTCATCGCGGTTCTGATCTGGCTTATGATCTATCCAATGATGGTGCAGGTCGAGTTCACCGAGGTTCGCAATTGCTTTGTGAAACCAAAGGGCCTCATAGTAACGCTGGCCATGAACTGGCTGGTGAAACCCTTCACCATGGCAGCTCTGGCCGTGCTGTTCATGCGCCATATCTTTGCGCCGTTCATTCCGGCAGATCTGGCGGATCAATACATCGCAGGCATGATCTTGCTTGGCGTTGCTCCTTGCACAGCGATGGTGTTTGTCTGGTCGTATCTAACAAAGGGCAATGCAAGTTATACGGTGGCTCAGGTTGCAACCAATGACCTGATTATGATCTTTGCTTTCGCGCCAATCGCGGCGTTTTTGCTGGATGTCTCAAACATCATCGTCCCATGGGATGTATTGTTGGTTTCAACCGCACTGTTTGTTGCGTTGCCATTGGGGGCAGGGTGGGTGACCCGGCTCGGCCTCAAAGACAAAGAGCACCTTTCTTCATTCAGTGCAGGGATGAAACCATTCTCGATTGCGGGTCTGGTGGGCACGGTGTTCTTGCTGTTTGGTCTTCAGGCGGACAACATCATTTCATCACCAGCTGACATCGTTCTCATCGCGATTCCGCTTCTGATCCAAACTGTCCTGATTTTCTTCGTCACATACTTCTGGATGCGGAAGTGGCGCCAGCCGCACAATGTTGCAGCGCCCGGCGCGATGATCGGTGCGTCGAACTTCTTTGAGCTGGCCGTCGCTGTGGCAATCAGCTTGTTCGGCGTCACCTCCGGAGCTGCCCTGGCAACCATCGTAGGTGTACTGGTTGAGGTGCCGGTGATGTTGGTGCTGGTCTCTTATGCCAACCGGACACGCGGTCAGTTCTCTAAAGACGATCAGGTCCCAGCTTCAACAGCCCATTCCAAAACTTAAGCGTGAGGGCAGGGGAGTGATCTCCTGCCCTTCGTCTCTCTTGGTTTTTCGTTCTTCTCTGAGTATGCTCATGGTCTATTGCACCAGTTATTTTATGAGCAACTTATGACCCCCAACAATATTCCCGTTCTCAGCAACGGCGTTTCCGTTTTTCTTCTCGACCTGAATGCAGAGGAGCCGCAGGTCTTGCTTATGCGCCGCGCTGATACTTTGCTCGGCGCCTGGTGTCAGGTTGCAGGCAAGGTTGAACCAAATGAGACCGGCTGGGAAGCAGCATTGCGAGAGGTGAAAGAGGAAACCGGTTTGGTCCTCACCGAACTCTGGTCTGCTGATCTGTGTGAAGAATTTTATGTTCCGGAAAAGAACATCATCCAGAAACTGCCAGTGTTTGTGAGTTTTGTCTCCAGCGAAACGCCAATCGCCATCAATGAGGAACACGATGCCTATCAATGGTTTTCATTTGATGATGCCATGGAGCTCTTCAGCTTTCCCGGCCAGCGCCGCGTTCTTGAATATCTCCATGCCGAGTTCGTAACACGCAAAGCAAGCCCACATCTTCGGATCGAGTTACCGACACAGCAGAATGAGGACGCCAGCGAAGTTTTGAGCTCCTGACACTCCACATTCTCTATTCATGGAAGTGCCGGAACTCCGGTGGTGTTGAATGCTGAACGAACTCATTCTTCTGAGACACGGTGAAAGTGAGCACATGCTGAAAGGTGTTGTGGGAGGTTGGACAGATTCGATACTTACGCCTCTTGGCGTCACTCAAGCGAAGCAGACTGCCGACTACTTGGCAAAGTCTGTTCCAACACATGCCTTCCAAATTTTTACCAGCGATCTGACACGCGCAGTGCAAACTGCGGAATGGATAACTGCGAAAACCGGAAAGACGTTCCTCCAAGCCCGCCAGCTGCGTGAGTTGAACAACGGCGTGGCAAAGGACCTCTCAAAAGCAGAGGCCCAGAAGATTTGGATCTCCCCAACCGAACCCATTCTCGATTGGATCCCCTATGATCAAGGAGAAAGCTGGAGGATGCTGTACTCTCGAATAGCGACCTACATGGAGTACTTGGCGACTACTAGTATAGAGAAGCTCATAATCATAAGTCATGCCAACTCTATAATTTGCATCATCAATTGGTGGCTTGGCCTTTCAAGTGATACTCACCTGCAGAATATTATGCACGACATCAGACCCTGCAGTCTCACTCATTTGAAACGAGAGAAGGATGGCTCTTCCAGAGTTATAAAATTAAACGATGTAAGCCATCTGATGGAATGACCAAAGATCTCGGTTTAACCTAGGAGGAGGCGGGTTAATTGACCATCCGGATAAGCGCCAAATCTACTTCTCTTGGCTTGATCTGCATATAACGCTAATCTGAATCCTTTACCATTTTCAATGAGACCATTATGTCCCAAGTTCCTGTTTTTTGCCGTGCCGCCACAGTATTTCTCATCGACAAGAACACCGAAGAGCCGCAAGTTCTCTTACTTCGCCGCCTCAAACCGCCAGTTAATACCTGGAGTCAGATTGCTGGAGGTATCGAAGAAGGAGAAACCGCCTGGCAAGCAATGCTGCGCGAAGTAAGAGAAGAGACCGGCATAGTCCTCAATAACCTTTGGTCCGCAGATGCCGATATTCGTTTCTACGTTCCAGAAATGAACAGCTTCTCAATTCTCCCAGTGTTTGTTGCAGATGTACCTCACGATACCTCAATTACGATCAATGAAGAGCACGATGCCTATCAATGGTTTTCCTTTGCGGATGCAAAGGCGTTGGTGAGTTTTCGGGAACAACGCAATATGCTTGACCTTATCGAAGAAGAATTCATCACCCGCACGCCAACACCACACTTGCGGATCCATCTGCCACATCCGCAAGAAACCGGTATTACAGACCCTTACCCCAGAGCCAGTCCATAAAGCGACTTGTGCAGGGCGAGTTTTCCGTCCTTGGCGCGGTCAACACAGGCGCGGAAGTAACCCGCCGGTCGCGAAATGCCTTCAGGATCGCGCAGGGTTTTTTCAACCGTCACCACCAGAACCGCCGCAGCCATTTTTTCGCCCAGTGTCACAACCGCTTGTTTCCAGCCATCTTCCGAAAGGCCAATCGCCAAACGAAGCTGTTCGCCAGACTGCGCAAGCTCGAACCAGCTTGAAAACTGCATGCCCAGCATTTCCTGGGTTTCCGTTGTTGCGCTATCAATCAAACCAATAGAAATAGCAGATAAATGCTCACTTAAACCGTTATCTAACTGACCAGATTGCCGAGATTGCAATTGAGCTGGAGCATTGGATTTGGCAGAGAATTTGCTTGATTGGTCTTTTTCAAGAGCAATCTTTGAAGCTTCGTTAGAAGCGGAATTAATATTTGAGTAGTCATCGTTAGATGGCTGCCGTGTTTTACTATTTATAGGAGTTTGATGGGTTGTATTATTATAAGGGGTGACATGAATGTCATGGTCGCCTGACATTTTGGCATATTCATTGATATCTGAGGCAGTTTGCTCGTCTCCGGTTTTGTCTTCTGCGAGCTCTTCCACAACCAGTTCATAGAGTTTTGAGACCTTGCCTGCCCGCTCAAGAAGCAGCATTGGCGTTTCCATAATGGCAGAGAGTTCTTCCAGGAACACGGTACAATCCACGCCTTCGCTTTGCCCGGTCCGGCAAGCATCAACGATTGCGCGAGACAACCGGTTAACAGTCCGCTTTGCTTCCTGCTCTGCCCGCACACGTGCCTGAAACTCTTCCCCGATCCGTTTGATCTCATCAATCCGCTGGCGTGCCGGCGAAAAGTCAAAACCATATCCACGGTCAATCTCACCACTTGCACCATTGCGGTAGATAAAACGACGGCCTGTTGAACTGTCGCGGTATGCCAGTATGCCCACCTCAACCAGTCGCTTAAGTGCTCGGATAACGGTGCGCGTGGAGCGGCACACGTATTCAGCCAACTTGTCATTGGAGATCGCGACCAGCGGACGGCGGTCCTGTTTCCAGTCATCTGCCCGTGTCAGGCCGATCAGAATATCGAGAATATGGTAGGCGGTACCATCGATCCCCAGAGCAGGGGCCGCCTTTTTTAACGTGATCGCCACCTCGGCTTTTGTTGTTTTGACGATGTCATTCGCCATTGCCAGTCGCTGACTTTCCAACATGCCGGGTGTCATTTTGCGAAAGGACGCAACACCGGTGCTTTGCATAGCTAACCCATTCACCGAGGGAAGACCCAAGGTGTTATCCAAGTAAGATTGGGGATTGAGCGCCCGAAAAAGCAAAAATGCGCTACAAAGGGTTTCAAGAAAGCATTGCTGACTTGATTCGCACCGCGCGTTCGTCGTAGGATGATCGTGCTAAAGATGGTCCTCGACGAGTGCTCTTCACTCTCTTGGGCGACGATTTTGGGGCCTTGCTGATTGCCGTCAGCAGGGCCTTTCGTCATTCAGAGGTTTACACCATCAGGCATCCTCCCCCTTCGTGTCTTCAAATTTGGCAATCAAGCCCGGCAGCTCTTTCAGCAAGAAGGAGCCAAAGTCACTCTGCGTCTTGCTATCAACGGAGAAGACGGTCGCTTTGCCAGTGTGCTTGACCAGCACATGCTTGTTTCCAAGCCATTCAGAGGATTTGGCCGCGCGGGTATGAGCTGCAACAGCAATCTCACCAGAAGAGGACGCAGAACCTGCCTCCATCTCGCTTGGCGTTTCCTGCAGCAGCTGCAACACTTCGCTAAACCGCTCATCGCTGTGTAGCTCTGTGAATGAATCCAGCGCAAACAGCGAGGCAATCGCTTTTTCGTGGTTTGGCGCCAACTGGCCCTCGTGGAAGAAACTTGCCATCTCTTCCCAACGTGGCCGCCCGATTTTTGGGGCAGGCCCAATCACACGCAAAAACTCCTCAGGCATGGTTGCCGCCAGCTTGCGGAGTTTGGAAACGAGAGACTTGTCTTTACCAATGGCTTTGACAATAAGCGTCTGCGGGTAATCTTGCGCAAGGCGGAAAACGAACAGGCAGGTTTCAATGAAACTCAGGTCTTTCCGTTCGTGGTTTTCCTGGCCTTGAGCAACCAGCAATTCTTCATCAGAGAGCGGTTTGATGACACCGCGGACAGGCTTGCCCAAAGCGCGGCAGGCTTTCCAACGACGGTGGCCATAGGCAATCTGGTAGATGCCGTCTTCATCTGGCGCAGGACGCACCAGAATTGGCACTTGCTGTCCGGTTTCCGCAATAGACTCTTTAAGCGCCTCAAAGGCCGGATCAAACGCAACTTCCATACGGTCCGCAACAAAGGACGGTTGAACCTGTTCAGTGTTCAGTTCCACCACGTTATCGGAGGTCGCCATTTGCGTGTTCAGCGTTTTCAATTCTTCACGCAGTTTGTCGCGTTCGTCCTTGATCAGGTTGATCTCGGCTGCGCCAATAGCACCGGAAGACAAGCGGGGGCGCGGCGCAGTTGCATCCGCAACCATGCCGGCCATACCGCCGCCTGAAAACAGCGTGTCTAATGCGTTTTTCCGGTCCTTAGCTTTGTTCATAGTGCTCGACCCCAAGAGCTGCGGAGAAGATCTTCAATTTCACGGTTTACCGAATCCATGGATTCAAGCGCACGCTTAAGCGTTTCGCGGCCAATGGCTCCTGGTTCCAGTTCATAAAGCGATTTCTTTTCAAGGCCCGCATTAGCAACCGCGGTGGATTCTAAAGCTGGCGATGTCAGCACATCCTCGCCAAAGAGGGCACGCAACAAACCAACCACACGGGTTTGCGGGCTGTCATTTGGATTGTGACGGGTCACGAGGAACCGCATCCAATCCAGATTCATTTCGCCGCCATTGTTCTCAATCACGGCCATCAGGTCAGAACTCATGCCGAGGAACTGGTTACAGCTTGCAAGGTCCAGCATTTGCGGGTGCAGCGTGATGAGCAATCCGGTGGATGCAAACAGCGCGCCCAGAGTGAGGAAGCCAAGCTGTGGCGGACAATCGATCACAACAACATCGTAGCGATCATCAACTTCGTTCAGAACGTTGCGGATGCGGCGGAAGAAGATGTTTTCGCCGGTAGACGCACCAGAAGCGATCGCTGTCGGAACGATGTGCTCAAACTCAGCCAGCTCAAGGTTGGCCGGAACCAGATCCAGATTGTCAAAATAGGTCGGGCGGATCACGTCACCCAGTGTCCGGCGGCCTTCATCATAACGCAGTGCACCAAACAAGGTGCAGTTTGGCTCAACATCAAACTCAGGCTGCACACCAAACATCGCGGAAAGCGAGGCTTGCGGATCCAGATCAATCGCGAGAACGCGGTAGCCGCGCAGCGCCAGATAATGCGCCAGATGCGTGCTGGTGGTGGTCTTTGCGGAGCCGCCTTTAAAGTTGGCACATGCGATCACCTGCAGCTTTTCACCGTCGCGACGGCGCGGCAGGATATTTACGGCTTCATCGCCCTTTTTACGGGCGGCAAGCACTTCACGGATCGCATTGATCTGCTGCAACGTATAGCTGCGGCGGCCATTGGCAAGGCGGGTTGGTGTAGGGCCTTCTCCGTCCAGATCCAACTGGCGAATGGTGCTTTCAGAAACGCCGATAAGACGGGCAACATCGACAGAAGAGAACGAGCGCAGCAATTTATGCGCTTCAGGCGGATAAAGTTCTTGTCTTAACCGGTGCAGCTGGCCAGAAAGGAGCTGCGAATAACGGGAGATCTTCTCAGACGGAGTTTCCTCACGCAAAAGAGTGTTGTTGCCGTATTCCACTTCGCTTAGCCCTCAAACGGTTCTAGTCATCCACAAACGGAAAGTGCGCCCATATGGCCCGTGTTTGCGTCGAAAGGGTAACCAACCTGTAGTTCAGTTCAATCCCTTTTTGGTTAATCCTCATTAACACTTATGACCATCGCCTCATAAAGAGGCATAATTCCTATTAATTTCAGATAGTTAGGTTGTCTCAAAAACTTAAAAACGAGGCGTGCATAAAATCGACAAAACAACCGATCCATTTCTCCAGAAACATATTCATGCGTCAGCTCGCTCCGACTCAATCATCCAGCTCCTGATTCTCACGCCTCCTCACTGATCAGTAACACTGCGTGAGGCAGGGGGGATAAGTTTTCTGAAACACCAGAGATAAGCTGAGCAAATCATCGCGTATTGGGGGGAGACATTTTGCGATCTATAAGTGATTTCCACTTAGAGCGTTGCTAATAGTTTCTGCCGTTTATACGCGAGGAAATGAGCCTACAGAGTATAGTTGAGAATATTTTATTAAAATGGCGAATAAACTCCATTTCTGCTCATCAAACTCTAAGTAAGTCTGATTCATATGCTCAGTGAATAAGACCGCACATACACATTTTTGTAAAAATAATCGATAATTCGACATTATTTTCCATAAAATACTTTTGTTTTATTGGAAAGTTATGTCATTCCTACGCAATTTCATTGCTTTTATAGTTCAGATATTGTTTTACAATTGATGTAATAAGAAGGCCAATTCATATTTGCAATTTAACTTGGTCGGACAAGAAAACAAATGACATAGTTTCCATAGCTACGAAAAGAAACGCCGAATTGCATAGATAATAATTGTAAGGCAGATAACTTTGAAAATAGAGGATACCTTAGAAAGAGCCGTAACATCGGTCATTGCACAAAACGTCCCGTCATCCGCCTCTCTCATTGACAGGGCCTACGCGCACCTGCGGGCGGCAATTTTGTCTGGCCAGCTTGAGCCGGGCAGTAAATTGCGCATTCGCGAGATGTGCAGCACATTTGATGTTGGGCCTACACCTGTACGCGAAGCACTTTCCCGTCTGGTGTCTCAAGGACTGGTTGCCACGCAATCTCATAAGGGATTTTATATTCCAGAACTTTCGCAAAAAGAGTTTCAGGATATTATTGATCAGCGCCGCCTTCTTGAAAGCGCAACGGTAAGAACCGCCGTTGAAAAGGGCGACGCTCAGTGGCGCGAAAGCGTGCTGGATGCCTACCATGCACTGCAGGAAATTGAGCGGACATGGCAAGCTTCACGGCGTGATTTCTGGAATGAATGGGAAGAAGCCAACCGCGTATTTCATATGACGTTGGTTGAGGGAGCAGGCTCCAGTTGGGCAAGCCGGTTCCTGCATATGCTTCATGACCAGTGCACCCGCTACCGCGCTGCGATGCGCCGTGCCGGGTTTATTTCAGAAGGCGTTCAGGATGATCACACTCAACTGATCAATGCTGTGCGCACTGGGGACGGTGAACTGGCCGAGCAAACGATCAAAGCACATGTTGATCGTCTACCTGCTCTTTGCATGCCATCTTAGAGCGCGTTCCGTTTGATTGGTTTCAATCAAACGACAAGAATTCGCTCCACCAAAGATATTAGAGCGCGATGCGTGAATGTTAATGAACGCGGCGTGCTCTAATAGTTTGATATATTGAATTTATTGTCGGTGAGAGGCTTGCTCTCCCACCGCAATAGCCGGTGAGTGATCCAGAATTGCCTCTGGAGAGCGCAAACGCTGCCAGGTTTGATGAGCATCGGCCTGTGCAGTGATATCCTCGTATCCAAGCGCGCTGTAAAACTTCAACGCAGGCTGATTAATGCGGTGCACTTTCAACTCGTGCCTGCAGCCATAATTTTCCAGCAAAAACTGAAGTGCCTGTCGCCCGAACCCGCGTTTGTGGTGGGCGTAGTCTATGTACAGCGAATGCAGGAAGTGCTCTGGCGTGAAATACCCAATGAAGCCGATACGCTCTCCTGCATACTTCAAGACCCAGACATCCTCCCCCTCAACAAGGCTTTGAAACTGGCTGGCATCTACGAGGCTGGTGTAATCATAGGCAAACGTACGGCTCGCCACGCTCTCATAGAGCGCAGCGAGCACGTCGTGGTCATCAGATGTGTAGGGCAGGATTTGGAGCAAGCCTTGCCTTCCGTGTTCAGGGGCAGGCTTCACTGGCCGTCCAGACATTCTGGTGGCAAAACTTCTGTTGTGTTTTGCGAATCCAGGAAATGATCGAAACTGTGGCTACCCGCTTGCGTTTCAACCTGCTCATAAGCGGCGCGGGACTGAGAAACCATCGCTTCCTGGAACTTCAGACGCTCACCAGACAGCGGCATGGCTTTCAGGTGATCAGATTGGTTCTTGGAAAGATCAGCGATAAAGCCGGTGTAAGAGCCCTTCTGCTTCACGCCTTTCAAAATTTGAGCGGATGGTGTGAGCTCAGGATTGTCCAGCTTAGCCGCCTGCGCGTTCACAGCGTCTGTATGGCCTGTACCACCGTACACTTCATCCATGATCTGAGCTGTCAGACGCATATCATCAAGAACCTGATGGCCTGCTTCACGCAGTTCCATACCACCATCCCCGTAGGCAGGTAGCATCAGGTTTGGCAGACGACCCTGCCAGGCAACCATGCGCTGCTGATCGTTGAGCGCCTGCTGCTCTCCAGAGGAGATACATGGAGACGGAGCAAGGGTCATATGGGTCAGGAAGGCATTGAGGAAGTGAGCCTGCTGCTCACAAATCCCGATCGGGTTGAGCGGATTGATGTCGAGAGAGCGCAATTCGATGTATTCGACACCACGGCGACACAGCGCAGCAATCGGGCGCTCGCCTTCCTTGGTGTTTCGCTTAGGCCGTGCAGAGCCGTACAGCTCGTTTTCAAGCTGCAGCTGGTGCGTGTTGATCTGCTTGTAATCGCCTTCTTCCGCCACACCAATTTGCTCGTACTGGCGCACAGACGTTGCAAGAGCGCCGCGCAGGCCTTCAATGTAATCGCAAAGAGAGTTGTAGTGAATGTCCAGCTCACTCTGCACGACGCTGGTGTAACCCAGATCGCTCATGCGCAGAGACGTTGCATATTCGCCAAAATAAGTGTCATCACCCAGCATAGACAGGGTTGGATGCGGGGATGCCAGATAGCTTTTGTCGACGGCAGGAGAAGCTCCAAACAGGTAAAGCACCAGCCAGCCATGACGCTGCAGGTTACGGATCAGGCCGAGATACCCTGCACTGCGGAAGTCCTGAAGGCTTCCGCCGGAGGTACACTGCTCATGAAACTCGTGCCAAAGGCCATCGGAGATGGAGAAGTTGTAGTGGATCCCGGAGATCGTCTGCATACGCTTGCCATAGCGATGCGCCAGTCCCTTGCGGTACAGCGTTTTGATCTGCGCCGCATTCGAGTTTCCATACTCCGCGATGCGGATCGTCTCATCACCGGCAATTTCCGGCGGCATGGACGCATTCCACAAATACTCGCCATCATCCGTCTTACGCGCTGCAAAAGCCTGCAGTTCTTTCAGAAAATCCAGGCTCTCTGCAACAGAATGCACAGCAGGTGTGATGAACTCCACCTGAGCCTCAGAAAAGTCTGTCGTGATAAACTTGTGCGTTAGCGTTTTACCCAGAGATTCCGGGTGATCACGCAATGACATAAAGCCATCTCTGCCAACACGCAGAGCTTCTTTTTCGATCCCCACGCGGAGTTCAGCAAGACCTTTTCGTACTGTGCTATTTTCCAACAGCTTCAGCGTGGCTTCACCTAATTTTGTCATTCTCGTTCCGTTAATCTGCGCAAAACGGCTATATGGGCTCAAAGTATCCTTGTGCACCTTTCGGTTCACTCTCTCATAGATACTTCCTAATTTCGTGGATGCAAGAGTACAAAACCTGTCGAATTTTCCTTAGTGTTTTATGCGCAACTTCCATCATTAATGCGTGAACCAAGTTCAATTCGAGAATAAAATTAAACTGAGAAAATGAAGAAATTACCTGTCTGACTATCAACATGCCAACAAGATGTATTCCTTAACCCGCTTCAATAATCAAAAAAAATATACTTCGGCAAAGCACCACCTATCCACGACCTAAACTGCTGATTTCACCATGAAAGCTCCAGATTATCTTCACCCGCAAAGACATAGGACAGGAAACAGCACACTTGCATGCACCGAAATACAATCCTCTGGTTCATAAAAAAACCGAGCATTCCTAATCCGCCTTACAAAGTTCGTGTGCATTTTGAACACTCTATCTGATATTTCGAACGCCGTGCATCACGCTGCATAGCCAGAAACTTCCATTCAAACCTTACTCGGCATCTAAACTTTGCAGGCTTTAAGCTGAAGCATTCTCAGGAAAGTAACAGTCGCTCATCCCGCATAAAACAGTCTGATCCTTGTGAGTATTATCGAGAGTTACGGCGGGTCTGCTTGCAAAATCTTCAGTGGATCCAGTGTTGGATAACTCCTTGTCTTTCGGAGAGGTCACCACCACTCCTCACTATTTTTGAGGCTATCAGCAAAACAACCTCAGCAATTCTTATGGGTGTCATCCTTTTCATGTGCCCGTTACCTTTTGCAGATCGTCCTGAAGAGGCCCACAACTTGCAAATCAAGCTCCCTTTAAGCACTCTCGCAATCACTCTTCCCCTATTAGCAGGGTGCGTTTCTGATGAAGAGCGCCTGCCACAGGCCTATTCGCCCTCCATAGAGATTCCACCGGGGGCAACGCTGATTACGGTCAACACCACGCCTGATGGTGCTTTCTGTTTTCTGGAAGGGTATCGGTCATCCATCTTTGTAAAGCACACGCCCGGCCCGATGGTTGTTCCTGCCGGATTTGAGAGCAGAAATCTCATTTGCGAGTTGAAAGGCTACAAAACCACGCAAGGCGCCGTGCTTCCCGGCCCACCACCGCCAGATGGCGACAAGATCATCATCCAACGTGTCTTCATTCCGGTTGGCGTGAATGTCCCCAACTCCAGCCCCGCAGGCGCTGTTGTGCCAGATGACTTTGTTGGCACCTACCGCCGCTAACCCAGCACCGCCTCATAGCGGGTTTTGAAGTTGGCTGTGAGGTAATTCATCAATTCCCGCACCCGGTGCAGTTGGTGCCGTGTTGGCGGGCTCACCAGCCAAAGCGGTGTTGTCTGCTTCCATCCAGAAAGCATTTCCGTCAACTCGCCGCGTTTGATGAGTGCATCAGTGTAAACATCCGCAAGGCGCGCAACACCCAAGCCCGCTGCCGCTGCCTGACACATGACGCGGCCATTGGAGATCTGGAATCCCTTTTCCGCCTGCACCACAATGCGCTCTTGTCCGCGCGTGAAAATCCATTCCTGCACACTGCCGGAAATGAAAGGAAGGCCTTTGAGATCAGAAGGGTGGCGGATTTTGGAATGAGCCGCCACAAAGGACGGGGACGCCACATAGCGTGTTGTGATGGTATACAGCTTGCGGGCAATCAGGGTGCTGTCTTCTAAATCTCCCATCCGCAACACAAGATCGTAGTCGGTCTCCAGCAAGTCTTCCCGGATGCTGGAAAAATCCAGTTTCACCTCAATCCCCGGATTGGCGTGCTGATACTCAATCACCAGCGGTGCAATCAGCTCCTCGCCAATCAAACCACCTACGGCATTCATACGAATGGGGCCCGTCAGGCTGTCCGTCGCCTGCGATGCCAAATCAGATGCATCTTCAATCTGCTTCACGCCGGTGCGGCACATTTCATAGTAACGCTCACCAATTTCAGTCAGGCGCAGTTTGCGGGTGGTTCTAAACAACAGCTGCACATCCAGCTGCTCCTCCAGCTGACTCACCTGTTGGCTTAAGCTTGCTTTTGAAAGACCCGTTTCATCAGAGGCTAAGGTAAAACTGCCATATTCTGCCACAGCCAGAAACGAGCGAAGGCCATTCCAGTAGATATTGTTCATTTCAGCCTAACAATCATTTCGGATTACCCATATTTATCAGCGTGATCATTTTTGTACAATCGCCTCAACACAACGCAAGTTCATCTTGCTCAAGAAAAAGCTAACTAGGCAGGAAAACAAAATGACAAAGCCACTTATCATTATCACTGGCGCAAGTTCCGGCATTGGTGCAGCGATTGCGAAGTCTTTCAGCGCAGCTGGCCACCCACTTCTTCTGCTTGCTCGCCGGGTTGAGCAGATGGAAGCTCTGGGTCTTCCAAACACACTGTGCCGCGGCGTTGACGTCACCAGTCGTGAGCAGCTGATTGCATCTGTAAAGGAAGCTGAAGACAAGTTCGGCCCTGCAGACGCACTCGTCAACAACGCTGGCTGCATGCTGCTGGGTGATCTGTCCGTTCAGGATCCAACTGAATGGGACCGCATGATCGACCTGAATGTGAAAGGTGTTCTCAATGGCATCCACGCAGTTCTGCCAGGCATGAAAGCGCGTAAAGGCGGCTCCATCATCAACGTCAGCTCCATTGCAGGCCGCAAAACATTCCCGGCACACGCAGCTTACTGCGGCACCAAGTTTGCCGTTCACGCCATCAGCGAAAACCTGCGTGAAGAAGTGGCAGCAGACAACGTGCGCGTCATGACCATTGCTCCGGGCGCTGTGCAGACTGAATTGCTGTCTCACACCACATCTCAGGACATCATTGATGGTTACGAGCAGTGGAAGAAAGAGATGGGCGGCGTACTGGACCCACAGAACGTGGCAGACACCGTGATGTTCGTTTACCAGCAGCCACAGAACGTCAACATCCGCGAAGTTCTGCTTGCAGCAACAGGCCAGCCTGCATAACGCAGAGCATCCACGATTTTATAAAAGCCGGTTCTCTCCCTGAGCCGGCTTTTTCTATGAAGCGAGTTCTTATCAATCAGAACGCGTTTTAAGAGTTCGGCACGTCGCTCAAATGGCGGGCAATGGCCTGAAACAGCGCGATCGACTTCATCTTCACCATCTCCTTATCGCGTTGATAGGACGGATAGGTCGAGGTTTTGGCGATCACCACATTTCGAGCCGGGTTGATATAGAGGAACTGGCCGTGAATGCCGATTGCGGTGAAGTCACCCTGATCGGATTCCAGCGGCAGCCACCACTGGTATTTGTAGCCAAGCGGTGAGGGGCTCTGCGGATTGTTGTAGCCGGGCATCAAGCGCGGCTCATCTGGCGTGACCGATGTGTTGATCCACTCTTCCGACACGATACGCTCGCCTTTGTGGTTCAAACCACCACGCTCCAGCACCATCCCAACCCGCAGCATATCACGCAGGCGGATGTTCACCCCGCCAAAGACAACCGGTTCACCTTCCTGATCCACCATGATTTCAGCAGAGGATTCAGCGCCAATCTTGGACCAGAGCTTCTCGTTGAACCATTCTTTATAGGGTTTGCCGGTCGCCCCACGCAGCACCCAGCCCACAACATGCGTATCAATAGAGGAATAGCGATTGTAAGTTCCCGGCTCCAGCTCACGCGGCACATCCTTGGTGAACTCATCCTGAGAACCCAGCAGGATTGCGACGACAGACTGGACGATGTCTGAATTCAGATCAGCGTAGTTCTCGTTCCAGCGCACACCCGACGACATTTCCAGCACGTCATTCAGTCGCACACCGTCATAGGCCGTTCCCTTGAGCTCCGGCACATACTTGACGACCTGATCTTCCACACTCTCGATGTGCCCTTCATCAAGCGCCACCCCAACAAGGATGGAAGCCATGGATTTGGAGACGGACATCTGAATGGCATGTGTCTCAGCAGTGTTGCCGCGATCATAGTACTCATGGATCAGCTTACCATTGTGCATGATGGCAAGGCCGGTGGTGTGAGAATCCAGAATATAATCTGCCGTAGAGGCTGCCTCGCCCTTGTACATAAAGGTCGCTGGCATCGGCGAAGCCTGATGCGCCCGAGGCAACTCATAGGTCTCATTTGGCGCTTTTACCGAGGTACTGGAATACTCTTTGTAAAGCGATCTGAATTTCTGATCGATGTTCTCAGGTTTGAATGCATCCGCATAAGCCATCACGGCGCGGATCTCGGCAATGTCTTGCCGGAAGTAAAAAGCACCCGCTGCCAACAGCAACACAACGGCCAGAACACCCCAGCCAATCTTCTTCAACATGACGTCCCCCCATTCGCGGTGAAAGGTCAAAACCTCCAGAGCGAACCCAAACCTTACGCATAGGTTAAGCGCTTGTAAAGCGAGCCGCTGGCAACTTAAGAGCGGTGTATTACCCAAATAAACGCAATTAAAACATAAGCGCTCACACAACCTTTGTGGGTTTCCTGTTTAATGCAGCCGACCTTCTTTTCTCCGAGTGGTGGGTGCAACTGACATGCAAGCAAAAGCAATAACAACACTTATAGCATTGAGTTTCTTCGCATTTTCAACAGGTTATGGCGCCGCGCAAATCAACAACTTTGCTGACAACCCCGTCGCAAACGAAAACGCCAATCCTCTGAAGTCCGAATACCCCGACATCGTGAGCCCAGTTTCTGATTGTCCCGATATTGCAGAAAAATACCGCACAGGCGGCGCTGGCTCCGATCCACTGGGGTATCCGCCGAATTTTGGTTTCACCAACATGTCTGCTGCCGATCAGGAGGCTTGCATCAAGGAAATCAACAAGGATGGCAACATCAATGAGAAGCAGGAAACCCAGGAAGAGGACAATATCCTACAGAATTGAAGACGGGCGTATGCTTCTATAAGATATTGTTATTGCAGCGGTAAATAGATCTCGACAACGAGATCTTCAGGAGCGGTGTTGGTTGGGCTGTTCCAAAACACCTCATAACACGGGTGGTCCGCGGCCTCTTCACCTGAGTTCGGCAGCCACACCCCATAAAGGTAACAGAAAGCCGCCTGCAAACCTGCATACGGCCCCTGATGACGCAGCACAGCACAGCGTCCAGCTGGAATACTATGTGCTTCAAGTCCCTCAGTATTTTCAAACTGCGGTGGAACAACTGCACCCACACGTGAGCGTAATTCATCTGGTGGGACGATTGAAGGATCGTCATAATAAATGCCAACAAACGGCCCACATTTACGGATCACACCACGAGAAGACAGCATTGCCGCCAATTTGCTATACACAACTCCCATGTCAGAATAGGAACCGCGATGGCAAAGGACCTGCAAGCTCTTTTCAGGCACATCTCTAATTTCAACTGGATGCATTGAAAAGATACTGTTTTTCTCGGAGGCAATCTCAGGAGCCGCGCTTTTATTTTCACGGAACTGGCCGGGTGCAACGCCATACTCTCCCTTAAACGCACGAGAAAAACTCTGTGCACTCGGGTAACCATATCTCTCCGCAATCTCGGTAACAGCTTGTTTTGTCTGGATAAGATCTAACGCAGCCCTGTTCAACCGAATGCGACGTATTGAGCTCGCCAGCGTTTCACCGCGCATGCTCTGGAAAACACGATGCCAGTGAAAGCGCGACATGCAGGCGACATCAGCCAAAGCATCAAGGCTTAGATCTCCATCCAGATTTTCATAGATATATTCAAGAACACGCAGCATTCGCTTCTCATAGGCTGCCTTGTTCTGCTCCACTTTCACGTCCCGTTTCCTCTGCCTGTCATCATTTCCACCCTTACAACACAGAGGGGCTGAACATATCTTGCTATCTTGACCTTAGAGCAGGCACGCAAAGCTGATTCATGAACAAACTCAAGTCATCTTTACTAGCGACTTGCTTTGAGTAGTTCCACCTATTGCTGAATTCTCATGTCAGCTCATCTTACAAGCTTTCTTTCAGAAACTGACAGTTCTTTGAGCTCCGACGGTGATTTAGTCACTTTCACGAGTAAATTTCTGAAATTTTACTTATAAAATGGTTGCTTTTCGGGCCTTGGCTCGGATAAAGCGGAGGCAACAATTGGCCAAGTATCGGGCTATGGCCTAATCAAAACAATCTAAGGATTGCAAATGACCGACGCAGCGTTGGCCCCAGCTCCTGTGCTTGATCAGGAAGCCAAGACCGAATTTCCTATTCCAGCAAACGTATTTGCTGAAAAAGTAGTGTCCGTTAAACACTACACTGACCGTCTGTTTAAATTCCGCATCACGCGCCCAAGCTCTTTCCGTTTCCGTTCTGGCGAGTTTGTTATGATCGGCCTGCCAAATGCTGAGAAGCCGGTTTTCCGCGCTTACTCCATCGCAAGCCCATCCTGGGACGAAGAGCTGGAGTTCTTCTCCATTAAAGTTCAGGACGGTCCGCTGACTGAACATCTGCAGAAGATTCAGCCAGGCGACACCGTTCTTATGCGTAAGAAGCCGACCGGCACGCTCGTAAATGACGCCCTGATACCAGGCCGTCGTCTTTACATGTTCTCTACCGGTACTGGTGTTGCTCCGTTCGCATCCTTGATCCGTGATCCAGAAACCTATGAGAAGTTTGAGGAAGTTATTCTGACCCAGACTTGCCGCGAAGTGAATGAACTCACCTACGCGAAGGAACTGGTTGAGGAAGTGAAGAACGATCCACTCGTTGGTGAATTCGCAGCTGGAAAACTGCGCCTGCACACAGCAGCAACCCGTGAACCATATCCTTGTCGGGAACGCATCACCACTCTGATCGAAAACGGCAAGCTCTTCGAAGACCTTGGCGTGCCAAAGCTTGATTCTGCGATTGACCGCGGTATGATCTGTGGTTCTATGGAAATGATCAACGATACTAAAGCGATCCTTGAAAAGCATGGCCTTGAAGAAGGTTCCAACGCAGCCCCATCCACATTCGTGGTTGAGCGCGCGTTCGTTGGCTAAGCCATTTGCTTCGGAATTTTGCGAGAAGCCCGCTGTTCATTCAGCGGGCTTTTCTTTTATCTGCACTTCGCAGCCTATACCTCTTCCGTCACTTTCATTGCATCTTCAAGGACTTGGTTAAAGCGATCAAGTGCACCTTCAAAGCGGCCAAAAGTAAGATGCGTGTTGGCGCCGGAAGCAAACCCTTGCTGAATCTCTTCTCCCAACTCAAAGTCTTCAGTCAGGGTCGTTGAGGTGATTGCCTGATTGCGAACCCAATGCTTCTGCATTTCATCAGTTTGCGGCATGGAGTTCCGGACCAGTGTCGCCAATCGGACCCGTGTGCGGTCAACGGCAAGCGACTCACAATGCACCCAGACAACATGATCTTGTTGAACAAGCAGCTGCGTTCCGGGTAAGACAGAATAGATGATGTTGGCATGCTCACGAATGCTCCACTCCTCCTGAGGTTTATCTCTCAACTCAAACAGATTGATGCGCGGCAACACAGACCGCATGTTACCCCCCAGCATTTGATAGCTGGACAGATTATCTGGAAAGTACGGACCAATCGTTTTGCGGTGAGCCACACGGAAATGATAGGCCTCGATCCCACCTTCAATCAGCGTCTTCCAATTGGCAGCAATTTCAAAGGTTTCTTCAACCGCGATCCGGTGATCAGCAAGCTCCAACCATGACAAGTCTTCGGAGAGTGGCGCTAGGCATTGCTGGATTTCCTCTGCATTTATAAAGTTTGGATTGGCAATAATCCAAATAAAGCCATGGGCTTCTAGAACTGGAAGTTCCCTGAGACCATGTTGGGAGCGGTCTAAATCCGGGAAGCCTTGCTGCTCCTGAGGCACAGCAACCAAATCACCTTGGTTCGACCATGTCCATGCATGATAGGGGCATGAGAACCTTTGCTTGCAGCCACTTTCCTCTCTCACCAACTTCGCACCACGGTGGCGACACACGTTGAGGAATACATGAGCTTTTCCCGTGGCGTCTCTGGTCAACAAAACAAGCAGGCCGGAAACGGACCGGCTCAGGAAAGCGTTTGTTGCTGGCAGCTCAGCAGATTGCGCAGCCGCGACAGGCCTACTGCGGAACAAGGTGGTCATTTCCTGAGTGAAGAGATCAGGACAGCTGTAACGCTCCACCGGGGAATGCGTGACTTTCTCATCCAGAAACTTGTCGTTCCTAGCATCCAACCCAAGCAACTCAGCAACCAAGCTAATTTCTTCATCTCGCGTCATGGCAAACCCTCCACTTACCACTTGGTAAGTTGTCAAGTTTATCCTATACAGAACGCAAAGGGAGCAGGATTTGGATCAGCACGCAGACAGCCCCAGAACACGCTACATCACAACGGCAAGCGCGGTCTTCGCACAGAAGGGGTATCACGCAGCAGGCCTTGCAGGCATTGCAGACCAACTTGGGGTGACCAAACAAGCACTGCTTCATTTCTTCGGCTCAAAGGTAGTGCTTTATGAGGAAGTGCTCAGCGCGCTTTCTGATCGGTTGCTGTGTTCAATCGAAAACGTCGAGGGGACTACGCCAGAAACCAAGTTGCGCACATTCTTCCTCCAACTCTCAGAGGACGCACTTTGCAAAGTGGAGGACACACAACTGGTCGCAAGAGCTCTGCTGGACGCCCAGACCACCTCCGAAAACTGGCCTATGAAGCCATTTCTGGATGCACTGGGCGCGCTGGCTCACAAGATGAAGCGATGGTCAAAAGCCTCAGATGCTGAGCTCTTTTGTTGGATTTACCAGCACATCGGTTCAATCCAACATTTTGCTATCTCACAGACCACACTCAAGGGCATGTATGGAAAAGAAGCTTTCGACGTGCTCAAAGAGACGCATCAGGCACAACTCCGTGCGGCTCTTGCTGATCTGGAGGAGGACCCAGTTTAGCCGTTCAATTCAAGCCGCTCGTGAATTTGAGCAATCTCATCTTTCCATTGCACTTGCAGGTGAGATGACTGCCGGTTCGGTCGCCGCGACAGATCCGCTTCCATCAGCGTTTCCAACTCAATCAACCGCTCTAGCAGTTCATCTTCCCCGGAATGATCTGTTTCAGGCGCCGTATCCTCAATCCTAGCCTCAACAGCAGGTTGCTCAATGGCAGCAGCTTTGGCAGCTTTCACCTGAACGTCTGCGATCAAGGCATACGCGGCATCCACATCATTGACTTCCTGCAAACGCTCATTTTGCACGACCCAGAACCGATTGCATGTCGCTTCCACCAGATGCCTGTCGTGCGAAACCAACAAGAAAGAACCGTTAAACGACTGAAGTTGATTTGAAAGCTCATTACGCCCGTAAAGATCCAGATGGTTGGTCGGCTCATCAAGCATCATCAGGTTGGCTTGCACCTGAGACAGAGAGACAAGCAACAAACGCGCGCGCTCACCGCCGCTCAACTGAGAGACTTTCTGCGATAGTTGATTGTATTTGAACCCAGCCGCAATAATGGTCTTCTCGCAATCAGGAACTCGTAGATCCACCCCAAGAGCTTCTCCGACTGACACCATCCCCTCAACCAGATTAGCTTCCCCTGGAAGCTGTTGAAGTGTCTGATCATAAAACGCAATCCGGCATCGTGGATGGACCCGCACGTCGCCCGCCTCACTCGTCCGCTTCTCCCAGCAACAGCGCAACAGGCTGGATTTACCCGTCCCGTTCGCGCCCATAACCGCAATCCGGTCACCGGGCCGCACAGCAATGTCATCGACGTTGTATAGGAACACATCCGCCACAGGCGGCGTCACGGTCAGGTCCTTCAACTGAACCAGGCGGTCAGCCTGAATTTGCTCTCCGGCAATAGACAGGTTCCACGGATAAGCCTCAACGGCGTCAGTCTGGTCGTCCTTCATGCGGTCGACCATCTTTTCCATAGACTTGGCTTTGCGTGACAGGTCCTCGTTGTCGAACGTCCGCCCCCAATCCGCGAGGCGTTTGGCACTGGCCTCAACGCGCTTGATCTCTTTTTCCTCAGTGTCACGTCGTGCGATACGTGCTTGGGTCAAAACTTCATGTTCTGCCAAGGCCTTCGTGCAGGGCAGGTCAAAGGCATTTAGTTTGCGATCCTTAAGGATCCAGGTGCGATTGGTAACGGAATCGAGCAATGTCGCGTCATGAGAGATCATTAGAAAGCTGCCCTTCCACGATTTCAGGAAGCTTTCGAGCCACATGATTGTTGGCAGGTCCAAGTGGTTGCTTGGCTCATCCAGCAACAACAGGTTCGGCTCAGTCATCAAAGCACGTGCCAGCATGAGGCGTGTCATCTGACCACCACTGAGGTCCTTACAAAGCACTGCGGACTGGTGAGGCTCGAACCCCATTTCCGGCAGCATCACATCCACCTTCCAGTCCATCCAGTCGCGCTTGTCCTTCGGCAACGCCTCACGAATCGCCTCAGCCAGCGTCAGTTCCATCAGTTGTTTGGGAAGATGCTGCTCAACACAGGAAACGACAGCAGCACGGGAGACAGAGATGCTGCCCTCGCTAGGCTCACCGCGACCAGCAAGGATGTTGAGAAACGTCGACTTACCGCATCCGTTGTGGCCTACCAGCCCAATCCGGTCGCCTGTATTAAGCCCGAAGGAAAGATTTTCAAACAACACACGCTCAGGCGACTGCTGCCAAAGACCACTGCCGGTTATCAATGGACTGCTACTGGACTTCGCCACGGGACCGTGCCTCCCAACACATAAAACACTAGGAAACGGATTAGAGAAAAATTACGCAGCTTCCAAGAGGGCGAGAGGTGTAATACAGCAAAGGCACTTCAACTTAGGCGAGAACAGAGGATTTCACGTCACACATAATCACAAAAAACAGTGTAAATCCCTTGAATAACCGCTGCAAACTAGGGATCTTGCTCACATGCGGTTTGCAGAGCTGTTCTACATTGCAGAAAAGACTGATGGCGTGTCACTGCCATAAATTCCAGCAGGCCATTATCAACCAAAGACAGCTATCTCGGATCTGACGGAAATACCACCTTGCTGGGTCCGTCGCATTTGACGCCCAACAGCATTGCGCAGCAGTTTTGCGATTTGCAGGGCAGGAGGAACACGTGACCATATGGTTCTAAGTTTTTTCTTGCCATTGCGGCTTTGCCTGACAGCCTGCCCCTTTACAACACGTTGTGACCAACGGAAGCCAATTTCATGCATGTAAAGATCAGCATGGGCCGTGCTGATATGATGAAAAACACCGGATACGGTTCGTCTGACTCTGGAGCTAAAACCCTCACTGGAGTTTATATGTACCGCTCCGCGAACATATTCATCCTTTGAGTGATTTACTGTTTGATGGTCGCTGAAGTTGTGACCAAGGGCTGCAAAGGCTGTCCAGTCATCGCTCATCAAGTTCGCTTGCAGGTCCAGTTCCTGGCCAAAGACACGACTTGCCTCCACGGCTGAAAGATCAGCAACGACACTTGCGCGGGCATGACCTGCAGGGCTACCAACTTCTGTTGACTGTGGCCTCTGAACCATTGAAAGAATTGGTGTTTTAGCGGTTTTCTTCTTCCCTTTTCTTCCACGTCCAGGAGGCGGTACATTCCGCTTTTTCGGAGGGTTGCCACCTAGATAAAAGTGATCTGTTTCGACAGTGCCATCCAGCAAATGCTCCTGCGCGGTCAGCAAACGAATAGCGTGCCCCATACGCCAGGCTGTTGGCTGACTAACACCTAAAGCTTCTGCCAGCCGTACGGAAGACAGGCCCTTATCAGACTGTAAAATGAGCCACATTGCTTTCAACCAGATCTGCAACGGGAGCTTGGTAGCATGCAACGGCGTGCGCGTGGTGACTGTAAACTGGAAGCGACAATGACTGTTTGAGCACTGATACAAGCCTGGTCGTAATCGTCCTCGGCCACTATCTTGATCAGCAAGTGAGATCGAATGCTTATAGCCACATGCAGGGCAAATCCGCCCTTTAGGCCATACCATGCTCTCAACAAGCTGACTGCATTTGTCCTCGCTCTGAAAAGCCAGAACCATATCATCTAAAGTACGAATGGACTCCAGAACTAAAGACAATGTTTCTGACATGCATACCTCTCATCTCACGATTGACACAGGATAGCATAAATAGCCTAATATAGCGAAATAGCTGTCTTTGGTTGATAATGCCCTTCCAGCATTTGAAAGAACAGAAAGCTTACATGACGACCTCTATGCAACCCTCATCAAACCCCAAGCAGAGCATTGGAGTGGTATTCTCCGTTGCCGCATCCGCTCTTGCTCTTACAGCTGCAATTGGCCTTGCCTATCTTGCAAATCCGAACCCGGCTTCAAAGCTGCATCTTGCCAACACTGAAGTCTCTCATTGCACCGTTGCCGGCGCTACAGCTGTTTTGGGTCTTCGCGGTGAATGGAACTGCATTGCTGCGCAGTGACCACGAGCTTACTTTGAGTTCTGCGCTCGCATCTCGTTGTAGGCTTTTGTAAAACCGGTGGCTGAAAAGTTGATGCCAACCTTTTTGCCTGCTCTGGACATCATCACAAATCGTCCTTGATCTTTTGCAGCTTTCATCGCGTTGATGAAGGCCTCTTCGGTTTTGCCTTCAATCACACAGCCTTGCGCCATACAGCGATTGACCCGCGCAACTGCCTGAAAATCACCGATGTTCACCCCAACACCCGGAGCCAACAGAAAGTCGAGCGGCAATACATATTGCACCATATCGCTCTTTTCTTTCGGACTATAGGTGAGTGTCATCAGCAAAATATTCTGGCCACTCTCATTATGAACCACACGCTGCTTGATCTGGCAGCTCATGCCATTCACGGCGGGGTCATAGCACTCCAGCATCCAGTCTCCGTGTTGCTGCGTGGTAACCTTGGGACTGCTGGCAACAGCCGCATCGCCTTTGGGGGCTGATTGAGCAAAGCCCGGCGTAGCACCAAGAAAAGCAACAACTCCCAGAGCAAGAGCTGCAATTGTACGAAGGAGAAAACCAAAAATCTTCATTTGAATATCTTGCTTGCAACTATAACGATAGGACTGAATTATCTATCTCACTAATCTAATTTTGTTGCAATATTGGAGATTTGCGGGAGGCCTTTTGGAAAGAGCCCCTCGGCTTCCTTAGGGATTTGAAATTATGAAATCTGGAAAAATCAATTACATCGAATTGCCAGCTGCTGATCTGGAAGCCGTACAGACATTTTACAGCAATGCACTCGGTTGGACTTTCGAGGACTACGGCCCTGACTACGCTGCCTTCAATGGCGGTTTCTTCAAGGCAGACCTGTCGTCCTCCACCGCAAGCGGTGCGGCGCTTGTGGTGCTTTATGCCGAAGATTTGGAAGCTCTGCAGGACACACAGGTGAAAAACGGCGCAAAAATCTGCCGCGAGATCTTCACCTTCCCGGGTGGGCGCCGGTTCCATTTTCTTGACCCGAACAACAACGAGCTTGCTGTGTGGTCAGACAAATAACAGGCGAAGGCATCGCTGACCTGCAATATTAGTGGGAGTGAATTGAGGGATTCACCCTTCTCTATGAATAGGCGTAGCTTCCAAGCGAAATCTAGTTTCTCAGGAGATTCGCGTGCGGTTCGCCAAAGCATCAGACGCCGGTCAGTTCAGCCCCCTCAGTTCTAAAGGGGCTTCCCTCGGAGTTCTCATTGCATCTGCAGTGCTCCTCGCCGGATGCCAATCCAATGTTTTTGGACCTGATCCGTCAAACCCTCCTTCTGATGCTTATGTTGTTTCTATCGAAACCAAGCCATCTGGCGCGCAATGCATCCTGGATGGGTTTGCTGAAAACCTGCACGTGAAAAGCCCCGGCCAACTCGTCATTCCAAAGGAATACAAAGACGCGCAAATCGTGTGCACAAAGGAAGGCCACGAGGAAGTTCGCGATGACTGGTACCCCGGTGCAGGCGTAGAAATGCCGACTGTCTCCTGGGTCAGGACGCTTCCGAAGAAACAGTAGTCCCTATTTCTTGAACATCTTAGCAGCGCTTAGGCGTTGGCTTCAGCTGAGGTCGTGTTTGACAACGCGATCTTTTCTGCTTTCTGCACCCTTGCGCCAATAACCACCAGCACAAGTGCGATTCCGCCAAAAACGCAGAACGCAAAGGACAAGGGCAGCAAGGTCTGATCGTAGAAACGGCCAACAATCACAGAGAGGATGAGCGCAATAAACGTGGTGGTCGCGCCAACCAGCGTTGCAGCCAAGCCAGCGATATGCCCGAGTGGTTCCATGGACATGGCGTTCAGATTTCCGCTCAACATCGGCTGACAAAAGAATGCCAGCGAAAGATAGGTCATGAACAACCACAGATCAGGCGTGGTATCAATGAGGAGCAGATACATCGCAAAGCTGAGGCTGGTGACAATCTGAATTGTCAGCGCAGCACGGCACATGTTCTGCAAGCCGATACGTCTGACAATACGGCCATTGACGATGGACGCCATGCCAAACACAACGGCAATTCCGGAGAAATAGAGCGGGAATGTTTCGTGGACGTTGAAAATATCTGCAAACATCGGCTGAGCAGTGCTCAGATATGTCATCATCGTACCAAAAACAAAGCCTGAAGCCGCGGTGTAATACAGCGTCGCCTTATGGCTTACGACTTCTTCAAGACCTTCCCAAAGCACCTTGGGCGTGATTACCCGGCGGTTTTCCGGTTTCAGTGTTTCTGGCTGACGCATTGCCAGCCAGATGCAGCCAACAGACGCCATAATCAGCATGATGACAAAGATCGCCCGCCATCCCGCAGCAAACAGGATGCCTTGACCAATCAACGGCGCTAATGTGGGCACAATAATAAACACTGCTGTTACAAACGACAGGATGCGGGCCATTTCCGCGCCGACATACTTGTCGCGAACAATTGCCATAACGACCGTACGGTGAGCGCTGGCTCCGACACCTTGAAGCAGACGCCCGAAAATCATCATTGGCAATGATGTCGCCGTGGCTGCAAGGACGGCACCAATTGCGAAAACAACAGACCCTGCATAAACCGCCGGCTTTCTGCCAAAGCGATCAGAGACGGGACCAAAAACAAACTGACCCAAGCTTAATCCAAGAAACAGCGCAGAAATGATGAGCTGGACGTTGTTGGAATTTCCGACATTTAAATCTTTGCCGATGACTGAAAACGCTGGCAGCACGGCGTCAATCGAAAGCGCAGTCAAGCTGGTCAACGTAGCCATGAGGGCAACAAATTCAACCGTTCCCAGGCTCGCACCTGCGGTTTTCGGAGAGTCCGACATCTGGATATTCCTGTTTCAATCCTGGCAAATTTGCGGGTTTATTTTTAAAAACCCAACACCATGGATCTACCGCGATTGCGGCAAAGTCTGTGGGAGCAACACCTTTCACCTATCAGGCAACAAACATGAAATCAAGAAATGAGATGAATTGTAATCAATGATGTTCTTTGAGGAGTTAGCACCGAGAATGTTTTTATCTCGGTTACTTTTGCGAGAGCTTCGTGCCAATTTTAGTCCTCTTGCACCCCTTTAAGAAGACACTAGGATTCTTGATGTTATTACTCTCCCATATTTGGGGGGCATTATGATTTCGATTGAACGTTTTAGAGGCGCACTCCTCACAACAATTCTTGCTGGTTTGGTTTCCATTCTTCTGGCAGTCATTGTTTTCCGCATGATTGGGGAGCAGCCAGAAAGCAATTCTTACGCCTTGCTTGCAGAGGCTTTTTTGCAAGGCCGCTTTGAGGCTTCGCGCTGCTTTGATCTGGACTGTGCGCTTTTCGAAGACAAGATCTTTGTCATATTCCCCCCTGTACCAGCCTTGATCGCTCTGCCATTTGTGGCCGTATTGGGTGTAGGGTTTCATCACTTTATTGCTCTGGGGCTGATTTGCTTTTTCATTACCGGACTGTTGTGGTGGCAAATTACGCGCAACTACCAGACAGACTACCGACTGGCTCTATTGCTTGTCGCAGCGTTTCTTTTTGCAACACCGCTGCAATACACTGTGCTCCGCGCCGATGGTGTCTGGTTCTTTGCGCAAGCCGTTGCTGCAATGTTGACGTCACTGGCACTCTGGTCAGCGCTCATCAAGAGAAATGCTTGGCTTGTGGGATTGTTTATCGGTCTCGCATTCCTCACCCGGCAGATGAGCATTCTTTACATGCCGTTCTTTTTTGTTTTGATGACGCCACCAGACAGGTCCATCTTTGCAATCAATGCTGAGAGTATTGGGCGCCTGCTCAAACTCGCAGTCTTTCCTGCAATCGCAATTGGCATCTACTTTGCTTACAATTACGCCCGCTTCGGCGATCCTATGCAAACTGGGTATGCATACATTTTCCCACCAGAATGGGATGCTCTGGGTGATCCATCTGCGTCATGGATTGAGGATCGTGTTCAAGAGCTGGGCTTGTTCCATCGGGATTATCTGCTCTTCAACCTGGTCCACTTCTTCGTGCAAGGACCGGATATAGAGTTTTCAGGCAAATACCTGACGCAAATGAGCGGCTTTGGCGACAAGGGCATAGCGCTCTTCATCGGCGCCCCGTTCCTGCTTTACTTCTTCCTCGCCAAATGGAACCGGGAATACCTTTTTGCAGGGCTAACAATCGCTCTCATCGCAGGAATGACACTGTTCTACCACTCCAACGGCTTCTCTCAGTATTCCGTGCAGCGCTACGTGCTGGACTGGCTCCCGCTCATGATGCTCTTCGTTGTGCGCACCGTGCGACAAGACAACATGGGGATCTTCGCTATGCTTGTGGCGCAAGCTTTGTTTCTCAACGTCGCCATGCAAGCGCTTGCTTTTGTGGCAAACGGTTGAACCAGGTTCTATCGAGTTTGGCGGAAAGTGATCACCTTATGACCCAGATAGTTTGTCACCGCTCCAACCGCGATGGCAACACCATGTGCGAGTGCCTGCGCGATAAAGAGCGGCAGGGTTGTCATAAGCATTGCATTTAAACCAACAGACAGCCCAAGCACGATGAGAGCAGAGAACAGGTTCACCCCAAGAAAGATCAGTACCTGTCGTTTGATGCTTTCGGGTTTCTGCGCCCCTACAAACACAAAATGCTTATAGAGGGCGTATCCGACACTCATTCCGATGAAATAGGCCAGCAACACCGCCAGCCAAAACGGCATGAACACAGACAGTGCAATCCGCAACAGCCAGTTTACAAAAGCAGCAAGACCACCAGCTAACAAAAAGCGGATGATCTGCCTGAACTCTGGGCTGGTGTCATAAGAAGATTTCAGCGCGGCAAGGCGAGCGGCAACCATCAGATCAAATAGCCTCCGAACCAGGCAAACAAGAACAGAATGGCCAGCATACCGCCAAGCACGAGGCTCTGCTTATCCTTTAACGCGAAGACCACAGGGTCATCGTTCAGTTCCAGTCTCTGGCATTTCAGCCAGACGCGACCAAGCCAAAGAAACAAAATGGGTGGCATGCCCCACAAAAGCACAGCTGCAGAATAAAAGTTGGCGTTGAATGCTTCATTGGTTAGGTAAAGCACCATAACCAGCGTTGCTGCCAATCCACTTGCCGAGCCGAGTGCAAGCAACATCGGCAAATCTCTGTTTCGATACCCGCGCCCGGACATCTCCCCATTTGTACCAGCCTCCACATGGCGACCAAGCTCCGTATGGCGTTTTGCCAAAGACAGCGAGAGGAACAAATACATAGAGAAGACAAAGAGCCAGGGGGAGGGCGGCACATCAACCAGCGTTACACCAACCCCAAGACGCATTGTGAACAACACGGCCAGAACAGCGGTGTCGAGCAATGGTACGCGCTTCAAATAAAAGGAATAGGCAACCGTTGTTACCAAATAAGCGAAAAGCCCCGGTACGACGAAGGGCCCTAACATCGCCGCGATGGCAAAGCTTAGAGCAAACCCCAGAGGGATGGCCAACATAGCATGGGCGATCTTCAGCTTGCCCGATGCCAGTGGCCTTGCCTTCTTGCTCCAATGCTGGCGATCCGCTTCAAGATCCCAAAGGTCATTCAACAAATAAGTGGAGCTTGCAAGAATGCCGAGAGCCACAAAGCCCAGTACCGCACTCGCCCATGCTTCAGGGTTCAAAGCCTGACCACCCAGAATAAGAGGCACAAAGAGCAGCGTGTTCTTTGCCCACTGGTGGAGGCGCAAACTATTCAGGAGAGGCCGAAAAAAACCATCAGGTCTTACAAAAGTCTTTTCTACCTCACCACATCGCATCGCTTTTTGAGATAAACTGTCGGAGGGGTGGACAATTAGGGAGCGGACAGCGCTTTTAAAGACAGGCAGATCGGAAACATTATCACCAGCATACGCAAAACCATCCGGAAACCTTTGTTCCAGATAGCTAGCTTTATTGCCTGATTTTAGATTGATCTTGCCGTTGCTGGCATGAACTTCATCAACAAAGCTGAGCCGACTGGCAACTGCGATGGCCAGAACGTTATCAGCAGCAGTCGCCATATGAACGTCACGTCCTTTGCCAGCTTCTGCACGAGCATAGGCAACAACATCTTCGTTCAATGGTAAATTATCGATTTTTAAATCTACACGAATAGCCAGTTGCTGTTTTACATAGGCACGCCCGCGAATGAGCCAATAAAAAACTACGAATAGGTTCAAAGGGTTTGATTTGAGGAACAGAATAAGTGCTTCAAAAAAGCAATCCGTCCGTATCAGCGTGTGATCAAGATCTAATATAAGCGGGAGTTGTAATTCAGGTTCCCCCGACCTCTGAAGTCTCTGAATATCTTCCATATGCCCCACCCGAAGACTCTGCCCTACAAAGAGTATGGGTTATGAATACCTAACTAATTACTCTCAAATTTGGTTAATAGTGACTCCGAATGATTCAGATGTTTTTCCTTGGAAATTTTATTGGACGCAAAACTACTTAAAAAGCTTGCAAAGCCTAGGATTGTGCAAGCTTCCTAGCCAAACGATCTAGCTACATTTCCCCCAGGATATGATGCAGCGAGCATTTCTTGCGAAGAATACAATTGAATAAGAGAGAAACTACGTTAGAGTGCGTACCGGGAAATGCGTATCTGCCAGCAGTGAGGGGAACTGAGCATAAAGCCACTCGTGGGGAGCTGCTAATGGGCGAAATAATTTCTATTTTGCGTTGCTCTCAGGAAAATATGCAATTTTTTGGGTTTGCCCTTCAGTTGAGGTGAACTCCAATTCCTATTGAGATAATGTATTCAAATCGGCGCTGTTGGGGAACAGGCGACCGATGTAGTGAGGAGATTCCTAGATGAAATTCAGCAAAAGCTCTCTTTTGGCGAGCGTGGTCGGCACCGCATTGCTATCTACATCTGCATTTGCTGCGGGTGTTCATCCAGAAACAGGCGAGAAACTCGCCGACGACCAGACATTTACATACCGCGTTCTTGATGAGCACTCTTCTGTCGATCCGGCTATTGTAGAGGACGTCTCTGGTTCTGAACTCGTTCGCAACCTTTTTGAAGGTCTGTACAACCAGGACAACCTTGGCAATCTAGTTCCAGGTGTTGCTCTAAGCCACACCGTTTCTGATGACAACCTGACTTACACTTTCAAGCTGCGTGACAATGCGAAATGGTCTGATGGTAAGCCTGTAACAGCAGGAGACTTCGTGTATGGCTGGCAACGTGCAGCTGATCCCGCGAATGCCTCTCCATATGCTTGGTACATGGAGCTCATGTCTCTGGAAAACGCAGAAGCAATCATTGCCGGAGATATGGAAGTTTCCAAGCTTGGTGTGAAAGCGATTGATGACCATACATTGGAAGTCAGACTGACACAGCCTTTGCCTTACTTCGCTTTAATGACAACACATGCAACAACTTTCCCTTCACCAAAGTGGGCTGTGGAAGCACATGGAGCTGAGTGGATCAAGCCGGGCAACATCGTATCCAACGGCGCATACAAACTGGAAACACACGTTCCGCAGGAAACTGTCAGCATGGTGCGCAACACCAATTACTGGGATAATGAAAGTACCATTATCGACAAGGTTGAAGCCCTTGTTATGAATGATGAAAACGTTGCATTGACCCGTTATCTTGCTGGTGAAACCGATCGTACAGAAGCACCTGCTGGTCAGTTCCCACGTCTGAAAAAAGAATACCCTGATCAGGCGGTTGTCTTCCCGCGCCTTTGTTCTTACTACTACACGTTCAATGTTTCCGATTCAGGTCCTGAAGAGTTCAAAGACGTTCGGGTTCGTAAGGCTCTGGCATACGCAATTGATCGCCGTGTGATCACCGACGCTGTTATACAGGGCGGCCAGTTCCCAGCCTACACCTTTACGCCTGCTGTAACTGCTGGCTTCGAAGTTCCAAAGGTGGACTTTGCTGACTGGTCTCAAGCTGAGCGTGACGCAAAGGCGATGGAATTGCTTGCGGCAGCTGGTTACACCAAAGACAATCCGCTTGAGTTCGACATGGTCTACAATACTTCTGAAGCCCATAAGAAAATCGCGATCGCGATGACCCAGATGTGGAAGCAGAAGCTCGGTGTTAAAGTCAACATGAACAACATGGAATGGAAAACGTTCCTGAATGAGCGTGGTAACCAGAACTTTGAGCTTGCTCGTGGTGCATGGTGCGGTGACTACAACGAAGCGTCGACCTTCCTGGATCTGATGGATTCCGGGTCTGGCTACAACGACGGCAAATTCAACAATGCCGAAGTTGATAAGTTGTTGGCAGATGCAAAATCCTCTACGCAGCCACAGGCTAATTACACACGTATTGAGGAGATCATGGCTGCAGAAATGCCTGTTATTCCGATCTATCACTACACCAATACGTTCATGATGAACGCTCAGTTGAAGAACTGGCCAATCAAAAACGCTGAACAAAACTGGTATGCGAAGAATCTTTACAAAGTTGCAAAGTAAACCAGCAATCAAGAGCACCGGTGTTTCTAACATCGGTGTTTTTGCATGTTTTTGTTGCTGAAACACCCGTTCTTCATACGAGACACTAATAACAATGCTCAGCTACATCCTACGAAGAGTAGCCATCGCAATACCAACATTGCTGCTGCTCATAATAATCTCATTCCTGCTCATGCATGCGGCTCCCGGTGGCCCATTCACATCCGAGCGTCCGCTCCCTCCTGCGGTTCTTGCTAATATTGAGGCCAAGTATGGCCTGAATAATCCAATATACGTTCAAATCATCAATTATATTGGTGGAATCATTACAGAATTCGACTTCGGCCCATCCTTTAAGTACAAGGACCGAAGTGTAAATGACATTATCGCACACGGTTTCCCAGTCACACTGACTTACGGCTTCCTGTCGTTTGCAGTCGCAGTCATTGTTGGAGGCGCGCTAGGTATCGCAGCAGCGCTCAAACAGAACAGCTGGCTTGATTACTTTGCCGTTGGTGTTTCTATCGGTGCACAAGTGCTACCTAACTTTGTTATGGCACCTATCCTCGTCCTCGTGTTCACTCTGTGGCTGGGCTGGTTGCCTGGTGGCGGCTGGAACGACGGACAGTGGAACCACCTGATCCTTCCGGTGATCGCACTTTCGACCAGCTACATGGCATCAGTCGCGCGTTTGACGCGGTCCTCCATGCTGGAAGTGTTGCATACCAACTTTATCCGCACAGCAATGGCTAAAGGCCTGCCGTATAAAGTTATTATCTTTAAGCACGCGCTTAAGCCTACATTGCTGCCAGTCATGTCTTATCTCGGCCCTGCGTTCGTCTCCATGATCACAGGTTCCGTTATCATCGACATGTACTTCTCAACCGGTGGTATCGGGCAGTTCTACGTGAACTCAGCACTCAACCGAGATTACGCTGTGATGATGGGTATCACGATCCTCATCGGTGGTCTCACCATTCTCTTCAATCTCATTGTCGATATCCTGTACGCTTGGGTCGACCCGAAGATTAGATACTGAGGGCTGAGCACATGATGGTAGATGTTCAAAAAATGGAGCAGTTGGCAGACAATCTGGCTGTTCAAGAAGAAGTGCAAGGGCGTTCTCTCTTTGCGGATGCCCGCCGCCGCTTTCTCAAAAACAAGGCTGCAGTAGTCAGCCTGATTATTTTGTGCGCCGTGTTGTTGTTCTCAATCTTCGGTCACATGATTACTGCCTGGTCCAACGAAGAGATCGATTGGGGCATTCTGGGACAGATCGCTGAGCTCGGTGCGCCAAGCATAGAAAACGGTCACTATTTTGGTACAGATCAACTTGGACGCGATCTGTTCGCTCGCGTGGTCCAAGGAACACAGGTCTCACTGATGGTGGGTATCGTTGGTGCCTTGATTGCTGTGGTCGTTGGTACATTGTACGGTGCAATTGCTGGCTACACCGGCGGTAAAGTCGACAACGTGATGATGCGTATCGTCGATATTCTGCAGTCAATTCCTTACATGTTCGTTCTGATCCTGCTGCTGGTTGTCTTCGGACGTTCAATCTTCATGCTATTCGTGGGTATCGGCTTGATCTCCTGGCTCGATATGTCTCGTATCGCACGTGGACAGACTCTTACTCTCAAAAACAAAGAGTTTGTTGAAGCTGCAGTCGCGACTGGCGTGAAGCCAATCACGATCATCCTTCGCCATATCGTCCCGAACCTGTTGGGTGTTGTGGTTGTGTACTCAACCCTACTGGTCCCACAGATGATCCTGACCGAGAGCTTCATTTCGTTCCTTGGTCTGGGTGTTCAGGAGCCTAACACCAGCTGGGGTGCGATGATTGCTGAGGGCGCTGGAGCAATGCAATATGGCACGTTGTGGCAGCTGGCATTCCCAATGTTCTTCTTCATCATCACTCTGTTCAGCTTTTTCTTTATCGGCGACGGTCTGCGCGATGCGCTTGACCCTAAAGACCGGTAGGAGGTGAAATCGTGGCACTCTTGGATATCCAAAATCTACGGATCACCTACGACACTCCGGACGGAGTAGTAGAAGCCGTAAGAAACGTAAACCTGCAGATCGACAAGGGCGAGACCCTCGCGATCGTGGGTGAATCCGGCTCTGGTAAAAGCCAGACGGCCTTCGCGACCATGGGGCTTCTGCCTCACAACGCGCAGGTCTCCGGGTCGATTAAGTACCAGGGACAGGAAATCATCGGGCTTTCTCATGAGGAGATGAACAAGCTTCGCTCCAACGAGATCGCGATGATCTTTCAGGACCCAATGACCTCCCTGAACCCGTATTTGCGCATCTCGGACCAGATGGCTGAGACGCTCATTTACAACTCGCCAAACGGCAAGCGCATGAAGAAGAAAGATGCGATTGCTGAATGTGTGCGGATGCTCGAAGCGGTGAAGATCCCGAATGCAAAAAACCGCATTCATCTTTACCCGCATGAGTTCTCCGGTGGTATGCGCCAGCGTGTGATGATCGCAATGTCTTTACTGTGTCGTCCAAAGCTGCTGATTGCAGATGAACCGACAACCGCACTGGATGTGACCGTTCAGGCGCGTATTATGGATCTACTGGTGGAACTTCAGGAAGAGTTTCACATGGCGATTGTTCTCATCACGCATAACCTTGGCATCGTGGCAGGCTCCTGTGAGCGCACTATGGTGATGTACAAGGGTGAAGTGATGGAGCAGGGCTCAACTGTCGATATCTTCGGCAAACCGAGCCATCCATACACGCAAGGTCTGCTGAGCGCCGTTCCACGTCTGAACCAGGACGAAGAACGTCTGGTTACGCTGGACCGCAGCTTTGAAACCCAAATGGCGGAGGGCTGATTTTGAGCACGAAAGAGCCAATCTTATCCGTTCGCGACATGCGGGTGGAATTCAAGATCAAAAAGCAAAATGCTTTGCCTTGGCATCAGCCGGAAATTCTGCGGGCGGTCAAAGGTGTATCCTTTGATCTGGCGGAAGGTGAAACCCTCGGCATCGTTGGTGAATCCGGTTGTGGCAAGTCCACTCTTGCCCGCGCGATCATTCGTATGATCCCGTCTCAGGGCGGCGAAGTGTTCTGGCAGGGTCGCGACCTGATGAAGATGAACGAGAAAGGCCTGCTGGGGATCCGTAAGGAAATCCAGATGATCTTTCAGGATCCTCTCGCATCGCTTAACCCGCGCCTGACCGCTGGTCAGATCATCGCGGAACCGCTGAAAACGCATCATCCGAGCACATCTAAGGATGAAGTAAAGAAGCAAGTGCGTGAACTGATGGAAAAAGTTGGTCTGTCCGCACGGATGATCAACCGCTATCCGCACGAGTTCTCTGGCGGACAGTGTCAGCGTATCGGTATTGCGCGTGCCTTAATCACAAATCCAAAGCTGATCATCTGCGACGAGCCTGTTTCTGCGCTCGACGTATCTGTTCAGGCACAGGTGGTGAACTTGCTGATGGATCTGCAGAAAGAGCTTGGTCTGTCTCTGCTGTTCATTGCGCACGATCTGAGCGTGGTGAAGCACATCAGTAACCGCATCATGGTTCTTGAGTTTGGTGACATCGCTGAGATCGGCGAAGCACACGACGTGATCCACAATCCGCAGAGTCCTTACACCAAAGAGCTGATCAATGCGGTGCCGATCCCTGACCCTATTGCGGAACGCAAACGCATCGCAGAACGTCGTGCGTTGGAGGCAAAAGCCTAAAAGAATTTGTATCCTAGATACAACAAACGGCGGGGCAAATGCTCCGCCGTTTTTTTATGTTTTGCATTTGAAGATTGACGCTGCCACATTGCGACTCCAACTAATTATATCTGCCCTTCAAGGCCATCATTATGCGCGAAACTCATAAAGGCTCCTGCCTGTGCGGGACCGTTCAATTTCAGATTCAAGCCACGTTCAAGAAGTTTTATTTCTGCCACTGCAGCTATTGTCGCAAAGGAAGCAGTTCCGTTCACGGCTCCAATCTCTTTTCCTTTGATGCAGACTTCGCCTGTACCAGTGGAGAGGATTCCATAAAGTCCTACAATGTGACGTCCACCCAGCACCGCAGAAGCTTTTGCGAAGAATGCGGCTCTCCAGTGCCGACACATGACCGCGAAAACAACTTCCTCGTTGTGCCTGCCGGGTCACTGGACACGCCTGTCGATACCCAGCCGACTGCGCACATCTTCATGGCCAGCAAGGCGAGCTGGGATGATCATCTGGAAGACGTCACGAAGTTTGATAAGTTCCCTGAGTAATCCTAGGCTTTGTCTGTAGCCTGTTCACTCTGCAGGCCTTTCTGCTTCCAGTCCATCCAGAACATTAGCCCCATACCGACCAGAAGCCCCCAGAATGCTGCCCCAATGCCAAAGAAGGATAGGCCGGACGCAGTGATCAGGAAGGTCAGAATGGCGGGCTCACGACTTGGCACGTCTTTCAGCATGCCCTGAACCGAGACGGTGAGTGTTCCAATCAACGCCAGTCCGGCAACTCCGCCAATCAAAATGCGCGGTGCCAGTTCAACCACACCGACAAACCCGGCAGAAAAGATGCCGAAGATGATATAGACAACTCCTGCAATCACTGCGGCCCAATACCGCTTTGCAGGGTCTTTGTGAGCATCTTCATTGGCACATATGGCAGCTGTGATGGCAGCAAGGCTGATCCCGTGCCCACCAAATGGTGCGCTGAGGACTGAACCAACGCCTGTCCAACTGAACAGTGGTCCGGGAACAGGTTGATACCCAAAGGAACGCAGGATCGAGACACCCGGAATATTCTGGGAGGCCATCGTCACGATGTAGATCGGTATTCCAATCCCAATCAAAGCAGAGAGTGAGAACTCCGGCATGACGAACACGGGAGCTTGCACCAGTTTCAGCCAGCTAAGGCTGGAGGTATCTGCATGGAAATAAAGCACAACAAGGAACGCTAAAAGCGCCGCAGGAACGGCCAGTAACTTGTTGATCTGTCCCGCAACAAACCATGCCAATACAACAGGCAAAGCTAGAGCTGGGATCTCAGCCACCGCCTCAAAGGGAACGAGACATAGCGGCAGAATGACACCTGCCAGTATGGCTTGGGCCAGAGTAACCGGGATCAGGCCAACAATGCGGCCCAGGGGCTTCCAAAGCCCAGTTATGACCACAAGTACACCTGCAAACACAAAAGCACCGACAGCTGCTGCAAATCCGCCTTCTGGAAGACCGGAGGTCGCCAACAACGCGGCACTGGGTGTGGACCAGGCGACGGAAATGGGAACACGCTTCCACAAGCTGAAGCCGATACCGCAAATCCCCATGGCGATGGCAAGTGCCATAAGGCCAGAGGTGGCTTGTTCCGCGCTTGCACCAACACCGCTCAATCCATGCAACACAATGGCAAATGAACTGGCAAACCCAACAAAAGCAGAAAGAATACCAGCGCTGGTCGCACTAGCTGAAAGGGAGGAAGACATTAAGGCCCTGCAACAAGCTGTTGGCGTGAACCTCTCAAATTTGGGGAACAGAGAAGCCGCGCGAGGCGTGAGAAGATCTACGGGTAATGCTAACAGCCATGCCGCTGTGAGCAAACCTTCAACCAGCACATTTATTTGAATTTTGCTCAACAAACACCTGTGAGCTTTCATACCGTTGAAAACATTGCAATTTATCGGGGCCCAATTTTCGGGAGAGGTTTTTCAATATTTACGTCAGAAGGCAGGCTGATAGGCTTTTCCAATCTTTGGCGGTATTGCGGATTGGCCTCATGTTCTCACTTGATGATCGGCGCAGAATTCTTGTGACAGGAGGTTCAGGCTTTCTGGGCTCTTATCTCAGTGAGACACTTTTGGAGGCGGGCCACGAAGTGCTGTGCCTCGATAACTTCTTCACTGGCACCCGCATGAATGTGGAACACCTGCTGGACCACAAACGGTTTGAGCTTTTACGACACGATGTGTGCCAGCCACTGTTTGTTGAGGTCGATGAAATTTATAATCTGGCGTGTCCGGCTTCTCCCGTTCACTATCAGTTTGACCCTGTGCAGACCACCAAGACCAGCGTGCTCGGTGCCATCAATATGCTGGGGCTGGCAAAGCGGATTAAGGCTAAGATCCTGCAAGCTTCCACTTCAGAAATATATGGCGACCCGCAGGTTCACCCGCAACCAGAAGAGTACTGGGGCAACGTGAACCCCATTGGAGTACGCTCTTGTTATGACGAGGGAAAACGCTGCGCAGAGACGCTGTTTTACGACTACTACCGCCAGAACAACATCAACATTAGGGTTATGCGGATCTTCAACACCTATGGCCCACGCATGCACCCTAATGACGGGCGCGTGGTTTCCAACTTCATCATGCAAGCACTGACGACCAAGCCGATCACACTGTACGGCGACGGCATGCAAACCCGTTCTTTCTGTTACCGCGATGATCTGGTGGACGGGATGATCAAACTGATGAACGCGCCAGACCACATTTCCATGCCGGTCAACATCGGCAATCCCAAGGAATTCACCATCAAGCAACTCGCAGAGCTTGTGCTGGAGCTAACCGGGTCCAAATCCCGGATCATCAGGGAGCCTCTACCTCAGGATGATCCGCTCCAGCGCAAACCTGACATCACCCGCGCCCGGGATTATCTGGGCTGGCGCCCAACCACAGAGCTGCGCGAGGGCCTGGTCAAAACAATCCAATTCTTTGAACAGCTTATGTCCAAGCAAGGAGAGACAGAGGCAAAGAAGCTTATGCCTGCGGAGTAGGGTAGCTCTTTGGCAAATGTAGTTTTCTACCACCCCATCGGGTGATAGTCGCTGAAGAAGCCGCCGTTTGGTCCGGCTTCTGGCAGTGTGGCCAGCCATATCCCAGTTTCGGCACCTTGCTCCGGTGTCCGTGGCGCAGTTTCGCCGCCCATTCGGGTTGCGACCCATCCAGGGCACATGGAGTTGATCTTTACGCAGGACGGCAGTTCGCGTGAAAGCGCAAGGGTTAAGGCATTGAGCGCTGCTTTAGCCACCCCATAAGCGCCGGGGCCAGCTAATCCTTCAGTGAAAGACCCCCAGTTGGAGCTCATGTTCACAATGCGCCCGTATTGCCTGTCGATCATAGCTGGAGCAGCGCGACGGATCAGGTGATAGGGACCATGCACCATCACCTGCATGCTTTGTTCAAACTGTGCAGGGTTTTCCAGCATTGGCTCTTCATAGAGCACTCCCGCGTTGTTCACCAAAACATCAATAATTCCAATATCATCAAAGGCTTGCTCGATGGATCGCAAGTCTGCCACGTCCAGATGCACATGCCCGCAGTCAAGCTGCTTGGCAGCCTCCGCATTCCGCGAGCCAATAATGACCTCAAGGCCTTCTTTTTTCAGTCCTTTCGCGATGGCATACCCAATGCCCCTGTTACCACCGGTAATCAACGCACGTCTGGCCATCTGGCACCTCTGTTCAGTTCACACCAACATTCACTTGGAATTAAATAAGTAATTCATTTTCATATTACCATCAAGGTTCACCAATCAGAAAATGATCTGGGTCTTTTCCCTCATCAAAGTCGTAGGCAAAGCGGAAGGGTTCTGGATTAAAGTACTCGCGATAATACTGAATTTTGCCATGAGGTACGTGGAACAAGCCGCCATAAATCTGGTTGTATTCCCGTCCTGTAGTCAGAATCTCGACCTCCCCCGTAAACTCCGCAAAGACCCATTCAGGCGACATCATCGGGTAGAATTTCAGATTGGAGGTGAAATCCGCTTCTCCGGCATTTTCCGGCCACGCGCTGTAGTGCTTGATCAGGTTGGCCTTGCCTTCCACCACATCCGGAAAGCCATCAGGCGAGTAGGGCATATCTTGCACTGCCTTTTCCGACCAGACATCGGCAAGCGCCTCCATATCCTTATTTTCCAAGGCTTTAAGGAATTTAACGACAGCAGCTTGCGCCTTGCGTCGTTTCAGGAAAGCAGGTGGATGAGCTTTGGCTCTGCTCTTGGCTGTCTCCAATATATCGCCATTGCCATTCTCACTCTTCAGCACAAAACTATGCTTGAAGATACGCCAGTGATTACTGCGCTTATGCAGGCGGAACTGATAGAGGCCCTCGACCTCCCAAACCTTGTCACCAACATACAGCTGCTCCGCAACCGAGCACGAGGCGTTGGCGATGCCTTCCTCGATGCGGATATTGAAATCATTGAGAGAATGGCGCATCAGATCGAACCCCGGCAGCAGCTCTGCCCAGTCCATCAACTGTTGTTCCCGTGTCTTCTTATGCGCTGTGCCACCAAGCAGCGAGCTGTAATCCATCTCCACGTGGTCGCTATAAAGCAGGCCAAGGCTCTCATAATCCCCCCGATCAAAACAGTTCACAACGCCTTCCAGCACCGTGGTTATGGCGGCGGTGTCTTTTGCTGTTTCAAGGTCGGACGGGTCGCTCATCAAAGATCCTGTTCAAAGCGTGGAAAGGAAGTGTTCAGCGACAGCTTCCAAAGCCCGATCAATGGGTTGGGTCTTGTCATAAAAGTCAAACTGGCTGACATCCTCAAACCACAACGTGGTCGCCCGATCACCCATACGCCGCGCAAACTCCTTGGCACCTTTGGGGATCGCGGCAGCCTCACTGTGCACAATCAGGGTTGGTTGATTTTGCTTGTCCGCCGTGTGCACACCATCAAACGTCAGCCATGCTTCCCACGAGGCCAGATTGAACTTGTTGTCAAACTCCGGGATTAGACCGCGGTCTTCCTCAGTGTAGTACTCCACGTCAAACATCAGTGCGGTGTCATCAACTTTACTCGCGGCTACGATGTAGCGCAGCTCATCATGGGTCAGCGCATCGCGGCCCACCTTCATCAAATTGCTGACGCCTTCCACACCGCCGTAAACCTCTGAGATAATTTCCGAATTATGAAGCCATGGAGCAACAAGTGCCAGTGAGTGAACGTGCCGGTTTCCACCTGTTGCAGCGCTCATGTACCCTGCTGAAGCACAAATCCCCAATCCGCAAATCCTGTCCGGATTCACATCCGGGCATCGTCCCATGAAATCAATAGCCGCGCGAATATCATCCGTCTTGCGGACAGGGTCTTCCAGATACTTGGTTTTGCCATCATGTGCAGAAAGACCCCAACCCCGAAAATCGAAAGCCAGCGCTACAAAGCCACGCATGGCAAGCTCAGAGGCGTAAAGACCAGCCATCTGCTCTTTCACCGAAGTCCATGCTCCAGTGACCACAACCCCGGGAAGCTTGCCGTTGGGCGGTCTTTTTTTCGGGAGGTAGAGATCTCCATGCAAGACTTCACCGTGACACTCAAACTCCACGGGCCGTACTTCAACCTTGTCCAGATTATTACCGAGCTTCTTCCTCTCAGGCATTGGCTGATCCTTGGTTCTTTGCGCAACTGTCATAGACTAGGATCAACCAAAGACCAGAACAGGCCTTTAACAGGCAACATGGGCTTGTCCGCATCGTAAAAACGTAGCTGCGCCAACACTGCAAAATCGCTTAAACTCCTAGCGGATCAGAGCCGGACGCAAGGTCATTCGCGCAGTCCATTGATTGTAGTTTAGAGTCATCTAAATTATATATTGCTTTCTTAGCCGGCTACTTCCATATAAGCCGTGTTGCATAAACGAGGCCTGAGATGAACGAGAAAGTCGCGCACTGGAATGCGGTTTATGATGCTCGTGAAGAAGAGTATCTGACCTGGTATGAAACCCAGCCAACACTGTCCTATCAGCTCATCACCCAGGATCTCAAACTTGGCGAAACCTTCATTGATGTGGGCGGTGGCGCTTCCAAATTGATAAGCATACTGCACGCTGCGGGCTATGGACGGTGGATTCAACTGGTCGCGGCAACACACTGTGAGAACTTCTCAGCTGGGGTTTGATATTGCAAGGTCTTGCGGGGTCGTTGGTTGAGTTGCCTTGCTATTGCATCAAGTTCAGGCTGCGTGTGTACAGATAA
>NZ_LMCF01000031.1 GCF_001623075.1 Pseudovibrio sp. Ad37 | reverse complement strand
CTTGACTGGAACACCCCGGATCAGGCTTACTGCACCCACCCGCAGCACATAACTCAAGCTGCTGCGTAATCGGAGCGGATCCACTTATAAAACACGCTCACCTGTCCAAATAAACGGAACCACCTCTTAAGGCGATAGGCTGGCAACAGCTGAAACAAGCAGAGAGAGAAGGAGCATCTTGTGGCAGTAGTCAGAAGAGGTCTCAGGAACAGCGCCTTCTCACACCTACACGCACCCCTTGATGATCCTGTGTGAGTGTCTGTTTATCGCTCGGCAAGTCAGCCATTGAGGGAGTGCCTTTCACACCTCAAGTCTCTTGGAAATGCACACAACCAGAAATAGCAAGATTAGAAATACGATGTGGGCCTAACATTAAGGCGAATGACAGCAATTGGTCAGAAGTTCCTCTTCAAGCAGGAATAGTCCTAAGGAAGATGGGCGTCGCTGAGTAGCTCTCAGCTTGCTAACTGACGCTTTGCAGCAGCTGAGTCACTACGCCTATCCTGGAGGCCCTCACCCGTACTGATCCGCGACTGTGATCGTCATTCCCCCCCATCCAGCTATTGCCTGCCTCGCGATTGGTTCAAATGTTGACGCGCACGCAAAAAGCCCTGAACCAGAGGTTCAGGGCTTTTGTTATGTGTTTGATCTATTGATCATAATTTGGTTGCGGGGGTAGGATTTGAACCTACGACCTTCAGGTTATGAGCCCCTAATGTAGCAAATTCTACTATTATTATTTTTCAATAAGTTAGCCAACAAGCGACTGATACCGCTTTGCAACTTTCACAAAACGTTAACGAAATACACGACAACAAACGGCGTTATGTACAGCTTAAAATGCGTAGGGCGGTTGACGTAGTGTTGACGCAGAACTTTTAGTTTCTGTCATCCCAACGCTTGAACAGGACGTAAAAGTAATCAGGGTACTCTTACGATACAAACTCAGGTGAAACGAGCATCATCTCAATCGTGAGCCTTTGCCAGCTTTAATGCACGCATTTGACTATCGCTGAGTTCTTCGTCTTTCACTGCATTCGACCATGCGACTTTGAAGGCTTGATTGTTAGAGCTCTGGCACCAAGACAATGCTGCCGCGCCAAGTGGTGTCCAGCCGATGCCATCACACATCTGAGCCCATCTTTTCGCAGGGAAGGATTCTAGTTTCTTCAGAAGGCTTAGATCTGTCTCGTCAATACGGGTCTGATTTTCTTGGCCGCCCTCAATGCCCGCAGATGCAATCCAGAGAGGTTCGCTGGCATGAAGGCCTTGCCATACATCTACCGGTGTGAGGCCTTCTCCTAAGTCAAATACACCTGGTTTTGCTTTGTCTTGATCAGCCGCCAATTTCAACATCCCCTGATCCAGCCGAAGCGGAGCCACCACACCCTACAGCATCGCCCACTCGGCATACCGCGCGGCCATTGACGAACACAGATCCAGATCCTGCAGACATGGAACGAGGGTGAGGCGGACAGTTGCCGCAACCATGGGGGATAACGCCGTCACCCACGCGTACCACGGCAATAGCGTTTACAAACACATCGGGGCTTCCTGCAGAGGAAGGCGTGGGCGGAAAACACCCATGACCCGCGGCGATATCGCCTTTTCTATAGGCAGCTGGCATGCAATGTCCTTTATATATTCACAGTATGTTGCTGAGCTAAATATCTTACTTCAAACCAAGTTTATCAAAACGTCACTGAATATGGTGCCTGCTTCGAGTTGCCCTAATGGAAGCTCACTCAAAATGGTTTTATTGTTCCAACACAATTCTTGCTTTCTGGGCTAACTCAGGAGAAGCTACATCATCCTCCGAAATTTGATGCAAAATCTCACTTATCTTAGGCCAGTAGGGATGATCTTTGCTCAATCTTGAAACCGCTAAAATAGCTTGATAGCGTAGATATCCGGATGGATCCCAAGGTACACCGATCAGAAGCGCATAAATATCATCGATAAAATCTTCAACTTTATCCCATTTCTCATAGATGATGATAAGCGCAGTCCGAGCCACATCCAAATGTTGTGTTGAGGCCAAACATTCAGATACCAGATCCTTGTATTTCTCACCGCCAGCAATTCCAATAAATTCCAAGAGATAGCGTGCAAGGACCGGATCTTCGATCCCATGATCCTCATAACCCTGATCAATCATGGTTTTCAGCGTAGTTGCAGCGAAATCAACATTGAGTGTGACTGGATCATCTGAATTCACACACTCAATTTCTTTGATTAGACGCTCAAAGCTGATTTCATCTCGCGTCATGTTGTCTCCACAGGTGATGCAAGGATCTTGCGGATTTTGTCAAACAAGACGTCTGGATCAGGTATATCGACATGTTTTTCTCTTGGTGTCATAAAATCCCAGCGTTTGCCACTGCTGGCTCGATAAAGAGCCTGAACAGCACATTCAATTGGCACTGTTCCATAAGGGACTTCTTTTTCAATATCAGGCCCCAGAACCTGCTCATCATCAAAAAATCCAATTTCAAATTCATCTGGCGTTGAAGCTGTTGCGATCAATAGCAATTTCTTCAGCAATTGCCGGTCCTGACAATTGGTCTGTGCTAGATATTCTCCCGCAGCTCTTATTGCATTATAACTGGCATGGCGAGCGGGATCGAATTCTCCGCCCCAAACATAATGGCGTATTTGATCTGCATAAGGCAAAGGTCTTCGCCACTGCATAGCCAGATAATGAAAGGCAAGCCCGACAAGCTCATTATCCTGATCAAATCCAAAGAACTGCGCTAAGACCGGTTCATAATCTGTATCCATAGAGCGTCCTAAAACGCGAAGGGCTTCGTCAGCTCGAAAACGGATATCTACGTCGTTATAGGTCAATTCTTTGTATTCTGCTGCTGTGAGCTGACGCACTGCATTTAGAAATTTGATCAGCCGCTTCACCTCTGTTTGCTGTAATTTATCAGCACGCGCCTGAAGATCCATTGCATCAAGTTTGTCTTCAGTAAAAAACTCAACTTCAGAAGTTACATATTGCTTATTATTCATGGTCGCAGGATCTTTCAAAATTGGAATTACTAAACACTTGGCCGAGTAATGGCTGTGGGCGGACCATGGGGGAAAATCTTATCATAATTAATTCCGCTTCCGGGGCCAATAATTTGATTGGGCCAAGGCTTCCAACTCCCCCGTTGCTGTGGTTTTAGAGGTCTACCATTTTTGCTCGCCTTCGGTCTGAATTCCATCACCTTCTGGCCTTTTTGATCTCTGATCCGCCACTCAAACCGGTTATGCAAGTCCTTACGCCATGTCTGGTAATTTTTGCGCTCAGTCTCGGTCAATGGTTTAAACCGTTTTTTATCGGCATTCAGGCGCTTTTGATATTCGCCATAATATTCGTTTAGGGCTGCAACCTCATCTGGGTCAATGAAGTGACCCCGTTTTTGCAATTTCTGCAGTTCTTTCCATCGTTTATTCATATCTTCTAAGACATTCTTACCATTTCTAAAATGTCCACCCATCTCATCGACATGATCATAAGGATTGCCCTTTTCGTTAAGCCCGACAAAAGTGCCATCAAAATACTCTCTATTGGCTCCAACTAAATCGCCATCGGTAATTTTGGGGTACCTATAATCTTTAGCGAATTGCTTCTTGAACTGCTCGCGTCGTTTCCTGCGCCTTGCGTTGTCTTCCTTCGGCGGCTCGTCTTCATTTGAGTTATTCTCATCCGGCGGCTTGTTCTCATCTGGTGGCTTATTTCCACCGCCAGATGCTTCTCCCTGACGTTGCACACTGCTTGTTTGGCTCGCCTTTGTTTGACTTAAATTGTCACTGGATGTGCTAGCAGGAGCTTCACCGCTGCCGCCTTGCCGACGGTCATTGTGACTAAGATCAATGTGTTTCTTAACCCTATCAATGGGCACTTGAGCCAGTTCATGATCACCTATCTGGACGCCAGGCCTCAACACAGTCTTGTCAACATCAGTGACCTCTATAGCAATGCGGAAATACCCCACCGCTGCAGCCTTCTTTGCCTTAGAAACGATGAGCTGAAACACCCCTTTCCGCAAAGCCATGACCAACACAGCACCAATTCCATTTGATATAGCTCCCAGGCCGGTTGCCAGAATAGCCCAAAATGCCTCATCAACCGCATCAACCGCAGAGCTATAAAGCTGGTCAGTTGTGGCTTTGAGCCAACCGCAACTGTTTACTTTTTTCCAAAACGTGTCCCACCATTTCTTCGCTGCCTCAAGAATTTTCTGGGGTAGTTCTTTGACCCAGTTAAAGGCTTCACCGATATCTTCCTTGAGCTCCGCCATGGCTTGTTGGCGGAGTTCTTCCCGCGCGTTCCAAGCCCTGCCACGCTCTAAAAGAGCTGCATGCATATCGTCATCAGAGACGGTTCCATTTGCATTACCTTGCGCGTCATAGCCAAGGCTCTGAAGCGATCTCACGCGTTCATTAGCAGTGGTCAGTTCATAGTTTGCTTTATCAACGGCCTTTTGATAGTCATACCCCGAATTTTTCTGTGGTAATATGCTCGCTAATACATTTGCAAGCTTCTGTCTCGCAGCATCTTGTTCTGCATTTGTACCCCAGCAATTCCCAAGTAAACCAATAAACTCAACAATAGCCCAGTATTCATCGACGCGGTTTTTTAAATGGTTTGCAATACATGCATTACCCTGTGCCGTATCCGAGCGAATATTGTCTACAACAGCTGCCCCTGAAGTAGTTGGTGTAAAAGCCATCCCTACCTACTCCGCGTCTGTATCAAGAAAAAAAACATTGCGCATATTTTCAGGTGCCAGCATATCCAAGTATAGGCTTGTTTCAGAAATCTGTCCCATAACACCTTGCCCGAGCCCGGTGCGTTGCATCTCAAACAATAAATTATCCAGAGTAGAAAGATCAGCTTCGACCTGATTGTTGTTCTTTGAAAAACCGATCAATTTCTCTACAATATTCACTTGGTCAGCAGGTTTTACTTTGATATCCGTAAAACACTGGCGCCGTTCTTCACCTTGACTATCCAGTATCTCAGCGCGTTTCTTGTCGCGGATTTCACGCCGCCATGCATTTTCAGCCAACCAGGCTACACTGCCAATTTTCATGATTATGTCCCTAGTTTAAGCTGATTTTGCCGCCTTTGACGACGACTGTGCTATCGCCGTTAACCCGTATATTTTTCCCGATCAGATCAATTGTTCCGTCGGCATGAAGAACAAGTTTGGAGTCACCACATTTCAACTCATACATCTGACCAACTACACTAATTTTATTGACACCCACTTCCTCATAGGAACCAAGCGCAACGCTCTCATTTTTTACACCTCCAACACCCAGCTGATATCCTCCACCGACCGTTGTAATCTTTGCTGCACCAACAACTTCTGCGGATGAAGCCAAAACTGACTCAGCTTTGTTTTTGCCAACGCCGATGACGAGGTTGCCTTCGCCCATGTTGAGGCCGAACTTGCCGAGGGTTCCGGCGATGCCGCCAATCTTTTTGCCGAGGGCCTTTTCTACTGCCTGGAACTTCTCAGTAACGAACTGCTGTAGCTTGTTGGGGCCAACCATGAGCGTCATGTTGCCACCAATCACCTCATGGTGGCTGTTGCCAACTTCGATTGATTTGTTGTGTCCGATGCTTTCTGACTGGTTCACATCAACGCGTTTGGCGCGGTTGTTTTCAACGTGAATGTTCTGGTCTTTTTGAGCATGAACATAGATCTGCTCCTGACCTGCCTGATCCTCAAATGAGATCTCGTTGAACCCATCTCCCTTATGACTGTCGGACCGGATGACCATTTTGGTTTTGTGGTCCGGCAGGGTGTAGGGACTCTTGTTATTGTTGTGATACGTCCGCCCTGTGATGATGGGTTGGTCTGGGTCGCCTTCGAGGAAGTCTACGATGACTTCGTGACCGATGCGGGGGATGGCGATGTGGCCCC
>NZ_LMCF01000030.1 GCF_001623075.1 Pseudovibrio sp. Ad37 | reverse complement strand
AAACCATAGGATTGCCGGAAAACGGGTGCCCGACAAACGCATCAAAGGTCTTGCCATCACCGGTATAAATATCGGTTGGCTCCAACCCTTCAGTTGACCGGCTCACATAGACCTTCCGGGCTTTGAGAGCGAGCAGACCTTCACGGCCCTTATAGGCAGCAATCGGGTCAGCCTTCTTCAGCTTGGTCAGATATCGTTTTACCTGATCATAACTTGGAGCCTGTGCAGGATCTTCCAGGCTGGCGCGATACTGATCTAGTGCCAGCGCCACGGTTGGCTTGCGCGGGTCCGCATAAAACTTCAAAAAGCCCGGTGCCCATTCATAACGGGAAGCATTGAGCGCATCTTGCTTGCGTTTGCCGGGGATCAAGCCAGCAAAGCCGCTTTCTTTGAACGCCTTGCGCCAGTTGTAAATAGCGCGGCGGGAAATCCCGGTCCCCTTGTCCTTGGCGGTCCGCACCAGCTTAAGCAACTGCTCTTCATCCGGCATTAGTACCTCCTGGCTCAGCAGCACCTTGACCTTGGCAGTGAGCCCGCACACAGCTTTGTCATAGGCCATGCCGCGCATGACCAGCTGTTCCACCATCTGTAAGATCTGCTTGCGGGCTTCCGCAGCACGGCGCTGTGCCCCGTCTGCATCCGCCAGAGTCACTTTTGTTGGTTTTGGCGCTTTTTCCTGCACAACAGGCACATCAGCGTTAAGGCGTTCAATGTTGAACCGGGCTTCTAACGCTTTGCGGGCAACCTCCGGGAGTAAATCAATATGGTATTCCCAGCCGCCGCCGCCCGAGACGCCGCCTCGTTTACGAGAAAAGCCTGCACGTTCTTTCCAAGCTTCTTTATTCACTCGTAACAAAATGCCTTTTTCGCTGCCGGGTAGTTCCGGCAACTTCAGTTCTGCAAGCTCGCGGGCTGTAAACCACTCACGCTTTGCGCCATTATCCAATAGGGCTGGAACTGTTCCGCTCATTTTAGGCCCTTCCATTCTTTATCTGCTTGCTGGATCATCTTCTTGATGCGCGTTTGCGCTTCTTCCATCAGCTGTCGTTCAATTAGAGGGCGGTACTTACGGTCCACCACGATCATGTCGGTGCGAGCCAGCAGCTCGTTGAGCAACTCTTTTGATTTCAAAACAGAGATGAGACCGATCAGGCGATACCCGGCAATATTGCTGGCTTCCCGCGCTTCGCTTGCCCAGGCATCCAGACTGTCCCGGCTGATGGGCTCCCCAAGATGCTCAGAAAGAGCCGCCGCGATTTCCTCGCGGCTGCGACCATCTTCTTTCATGGCCTCAGACAGAGCCCGGCAGACCTTGCCGGAAGGGGTTGCAGAACGAACCCGCGCTGGTTCAAAGCGGGCCTCCACCTGTGGCGGTTGCCAGCTCAGCAAATCATCAGTGTGTTGGCAGCGGCGCGTTCTCATAGCGGGTATCCTGCCCGGTATGAAGCAACTGCTATGCACGACACCCAGCCCCACAGCATAAAGGCAGCGGTGAACACACCAAGGGCAAGCGCACTGGCAAAGTCTTTAAGGTGATTGTCGTGTCCTGCGTCATAATCAAAGCGATGATAAAACCGCAGGGCGACACATCGGGTTGCACGGGCCGTTCTCATGCCGCCGCCTCGGCCTCAGTAAGAGAAGTGTCAGCGAGAGACTGTTTTTTCTGACTAGCGCTCGGGCCGTGTTTGTCGCTATTGTAAATCACATGAGCAGAGCGCTTGCGCCGGTTCGGCCATAGCTGCTCTAATGGAATACTGAGATATTTGGAGATAAGCTCCGCACCGCGTCCGGTTCCGGTTTCCAGAGCCTTGGTTAACGTGGTACGGTGCATACCTTCTCTGGCGGCAATTTCGGTGAGCGTCCACTCTTTGCGGTGTAGCTCTGCCTTGATTGAATGCTTGTCCCATTTTACTTGAGGGGCGTGTTTAGCCATTGTATCTCCTTAAAAAGCGGACTGTTGCAGCAGCCGCTTTTTTATTCACCGTGCGACTCACCTTGGTGATTTGCACTTGTTAGTAACGAATGAAGATAAATAAGCACTATAGTGGCCATCAGTCAATACTATCGCGCTGATTTACTCTTACTTCAGACCTTGCAGTTTCCACTAAATACTCAATCTGTGCAATAGTGCGTTGATTTTATTTGGTTTTCGTGAGGTCTGAACGGCTACCTAAGGTCTGAAGTGCTAAAAGATCGCATCAAAGTGCTAGTTGGAGATGAGAGCGTGCTTTCATTCGCAAAAAAGTGCGGCATTGGAGATAGTCTGATCCGCAAATATCTGAATGGGGGAATGCCAGGACTAGATAAAACAGTCCAAATTGCATCTGCGTGTGGAGTTAACTTGCAATGGCTTGCCACGGGTGAAGGGCCTATGCATCCGGGAGAAGAAAGAGGCGTTTGTAGCGACGACTTTATTTCCATTTCTCGCGCTGATGTCCGCCTTGCAGCAGGTGGAGGCTCATGGAATGGCGACAATCTGCTAGTGCTGGACGAAATTCCATTTACGCGTGAGTTCCTGCGGCGTAGGCTCGGTCGATCTAATATAGATGGCCTAGTAATCCTCACAGCAGACGGTGACAGTATGGACCCACTCATTGCGGACGGGGATCTCGTCATGGTCGATAGAAATCGTGACACTCTCTCAGATGGCATCTATGCCTTTGTTTTTGCGGGCATGGCTCGGGTAAAGCGTCTTCGACCTACGATTTTGGGTGATATTGAGGTGATTAGTGAAAATCCGATCTACAAAGACGAGTTATTGAAACGTTCTGATCTGGAAGATTTTCATATCATCGGAAAAGTAGTGTGGTGCGGACATCATTTCAGCTGAACTGACTTCAAAGCACTCCAATTCAAACGCGTTGCTTTCATTTGCTCATTTTTGACCGTTATATGCACACCTAAGTGCCCATTTTGAATAGATTTCGCGCAACACTGTGCAAAATGATTTTCCCTATCTCAAATGATATAATCTATAAATTTCAATAACTTCATTCATTTCCACCCACCTACACCTCTATGCAGAATGACAGCCCCCCCCACAGAATTGGCTTTGGAAAACGATTTTTTGGAAGGAGCGCTCACAAAAGCGGGTTTGTTGAGCGCCAAAAGATGATTGACCGGCCCCATGAGCTCTCAATCAGTCGTCAGGCCAAAGCCCTGAGTATATC
>NZ_LMCF01000029.1 GCF_001623075.1 Pseudovibrio sp. Ad37 | reverse complement strand
GCTGGCCTACGGCTTCATAGAACTCCAGTGGGCGTTGACTTACACCGCTGTGTTTGGCTGGCTCTTTCCCGCCACGGCGGCGCTGTGTTGTCCGTGGAAGGGCTTTACGATGACGTGGGTCAACCTGACGCTGGTTCTTGCCTTCCAATACCGGGTGGGTGGCAAGCATCCGGCTGAGCGCCATAATGGTCCAAAAGAGCGACAAGAGATGGGTTAAAGCGAACAGTGCCATCTGGATCTTCTCCCAAAACGGCTGTCTTCATGCGATCATACAGCACCTCCAGTGTGGCACCGCCGAAGGCTTCAAAGGCTGCAATATGACAGCGCAGGACTGTTTCCAGTTTTTGATTGGAACAATAGCGTCCCCACACAAACCGAGAATTGCCAAGAACAATAGAAAACAAAAAGACTTTGCGCGTCACGCCCGGTTCACTGGTGAACTCTACCTGAAACTCAGCAAAATCCACCTGTGCCTGCTGGCCGGGTGCTGTCTCAAAGCGTCGTTCGAACGGGCGTGCCGAAGCTGGGCGAAGCTCGCGAAGATACTCAGTTACAGTGGAGTAACCGCCTTCAAATCCCAGGGCCTTTACCTCACGGTGTAAGCGCCGGGCAGACAGGCCAGGGAACCGCTCCAGGCGTTCGAGCAAGTAGTCTTTGTACTCCTCCAGCATACGCCCATCACGTTGACGAGGTCCGTAAACAGGGGCTTCAAGGCCTTGGTGCAGATATTTAGCGACTGTCTTTCTATTCAGGCTCGCTTTGCGCGCTATGGCACTTATAGACAAGCCTTGCTGCTTCAAATTATGGATCATTACGATCTTCCCGAGATTGACCACCCCCTTCCGCACCCCTTTTTCCAACCGGAACGTGAGGGAGAGTTTGGCCAACTCTTGATTGAAGGGGCATGCCCCTTCAATCAAAAGTCAAAGCTGCGAAAGTGGGGAATTTTCAAGCAGCACAAATGGGGAAAATACATCCAGCACTGACACGGAGTTCCTATAAATCTAAAATATTCGTTTCAGAAGATTTTTTTGCCTTTGCAATAATGAACTTTGGATGAATAGCTTCCGTTTGATTACAAGATAAATATTTCTGGGATGACGCTGTCTCAATTGTCTTGTGTCTAGGGTTGTATATTCAACCCTTGTCCAATCATCCCTGATGACGAACAGGTTGATAGCGCCAAATTGCTGACCACAAGATCAGGAAGGGCCAACTGAGCCAAAAGGGCATTCCAGCGAAGTTTGCGACAGTACCCTTCGAAGTATTGGCTGCGACATAGATATTATTCTGTTTCTCGCTCAAATTCTAACCAGACTGATCGACTTTCGGGAATATCTTCGCAGGTATTCAGATTTAGGGTACGCCAGCGATGATCTTCTGAAAAGGTGCTGTCAGAATCTGCGCCAACCTCGAAACAAAGCCCCGTGCCAGTTAATTCAATACGCCCATCTGTACGATGTGTGAAATCTTGTAAAGATGCCCGCACAAAAGGATATTGCGCGATATCAACTTCATCAGCACAATGTTTGATCATCAGCGGGGCACCAGGCAATGTTCTCCCATTCAAACCAACCGCTGTCACGCACCCCCGATAAGCAGGAAAACGAATGGCACCAGGAGAGGAAAAGGTAACGGCCTCGTCTGCATAGAAGCCCGGCCGTTTGCAATTATGCGCATTTAACGGCATGGTAAAGTCTACCCAGTTGCCCGACCCGGCCACGTCAATACAATAACCGTCCTGCGGTCGATCAAGACGATCAGCTAAATAAAGATAACCTGCCTCATCACGCCAATCCTGAGCGTGCACCGTTATTGGCAAAAGTAAAATAAAGGCTAGTGTCCAAGGCATCACTGCAAGTGTTCTCATCAGGTGTCTCCTATAGGCGAAACTTTATTTCGGGCATCTGTTATGCAATGCTCAAATGGATGTGCATCACACGTGCCCTTCAAGTTTCACCAATAAACGTTGCGATCTGTCGAGTTTTCCTCATCAGTACGGATTACAGTTTGGACGTGTTCTGGCCAAAGCTCTCCGCTATTCAACTAATGAAGGCATAGGTTGGTCTGGGTATGTGAAAATACCAAAAATTAAATGCGCGTTGCATTTTACTTCGAGCCACAGTTCGACAATCTCTAAAACCTATTGGCTTAACTCCGTCAAAAGAACTCAGTTAAGTCATTTGCTTCAGGATCTTTTCAGGCCGCAGTGGCAAATCACGAACGCGAGCGCCAGTTGCGTCAAAGATGGCATTGGCAAGTGCTGCAGCAGTAGGCCCCTGTGAAGCCTCACCTGCTCCAACAGAGGGCAAGTCTGGGCGGTCAATCAAATGAAGCTCAATGACCGGGGACTGCGCGACACTCATGATTGGGTAATCCCACCATTCGGTGCTGGTGACGCCGGTGTGATCGTAAGTCACCTCTTCCATCAAGGTCCAGCTCAGGGATTGGATGATTCCGCCTTCGATCTGATTAAGCACGCCGTCCGGATTGATTACCTGACCGACATCTATGGCTCCAACGACCTTCGATATGGCTACCTCGCCATTCTCTAAATCTACGTGTACGTCGACGACAATTGCGAAAATGCCCGATGTATTCCGATAGCGTCCAAATGCGAAACCACGTCCAGTGCCCTTTTTGTTCGAACGACCAGACCAATTGGCTTCTTCTGCAACTTTTTCGACAATCGCCCGATAGCGCGGATTGCTGAGGTGCTGCAACCGGAACTCAATCGGGTCCACATCAGCATTAAAGGCAACTTCGTCCATAAAGCTTTCCATAGCGTAGTGATTGGAATAAGCTCCCAGACTGCGCATCGCTGAGACACGTAAAGGCATCTCGGGCAGAAGGTGCTTTGTCAGCCTCTTGTTCGCGATATCATAGATCGGATCACTGTTACGATCCGCCCCGAACATAGACGCTGCGCTTTGAAATGCATAGGGTTGCAGATCGCTGTTAGTAGACCAAGCGGGCATGAGGCCACTACGATTACCGCTGCTCATTTGGGATTGCAAACCTGGACGCGCAATATGAGCACCTGACCAGAGCGTGTGCTCATAGGAGCGCAACCTGTTGTTGGAATCAAGTTCGGCAGCAATTTCAATACGCATTGCCGTGCCAAATGGTGAATGAGCCAGCTCATCTTGACGCGACCACATCACACGTACTGGTAAATCGGTTGCGCGGGCTAAGAGCGCTGCATCCATCGCTACATCATCTGCACCATTATGGCCATAACATCCGGCTCCATGGGCATGAATGAAACGCAGGTTACTCTCAGCCATCCCTAGTACGTTTGCCATGTCACGCCGGGCTGGGTAGACACCTTGCGTATGCGACCACACCGTTAGGATATCGCCATCAAGCTGAGCAATCGCACAAGATGGTCCGATCGAACCATGGGCATGAAAAGGACGATAGTAAGATGCTTCGAAACGCTCGCCACCGGCAGAGTTAACATCGCCAACCTCCAGAAAAACACTGTCGAATGACGGCAGCGTTTTAATCCGTTCAGGCAACTCCTCCAGCGGTGGTTCAATGGGCGGGATGTCCCAGCTTGCACCTTCGGCCAATACTTCAGCTGCAGCCACAGCTTGTTCTTCACGTTCCGCAATCACGCCGAGAAAACTACCATCCCGTACAACTGAGATCACACCGTCCATTGCACTGACGGTGTCGATGGATACATCCACGAGTGTGAACTTCGGTGCTGGGGGGCGTACGATGCGGCCATGAACCATGCCCTCTAGGCGAATATCGACGATGTAAGAGGCTTCACCGTATAGTTTGGCCGGTAGATCAGCCCGTTGCTGGGGCGTACCCACAAACTTATGGTCTGCTGGACGCTTTGGTTGAGCATTGCCAGAGATCGGGATATTTATTTCCAAACCACCGACCAAAGCCCAATAGGTTATGTGACCGCCGTCCGGAGCGATCACCTCTCCATCTTCGACACGGATGTCCACCAAATCGGCGTGGAGCCTGCCCGCTGCCATCTTGACAAGATGACGGCGTATTTCGGCACTTGCGTGGCGTAATGTCATACCACTCGACTGTATCGATGCGCTGCCTGCCGTATACGATTCATCTGGTGACCGGTCAGTGTCTGGATTGATCACCTTTATGCGCGCAAGGTCGACATCCAGTTCCTCTGCAACGATTTGCCCAAATGCAGTCTGAATTCCCTGGCCAAGTTCAGCCTTGCCAGAGGACACGTAAACGCTGCCTTTGGGATCTATACGAATCCAGGCATCAACTGTCGATTCATTTGGGCGTCGCATTTCTCCCTGAGCAGTACGGATGGAAACCGGCAATGCGAAATAGGCGGTGAGCCCCCCAATGCCGTGTAGAATGGAACGTCGAGAAAGTGATGCTGTGTCAGGCTTAATCATGATTAGCTCTCCTCAAATCTGCACTTGAGCACGCTTGATTGCTTTTAGCACACGCGCCTGTGCGCCGCAGCGACACAAAATACCATCCATGCTCTCACGGATTTCTGCATCACTTGCGGCAGGATTGCTCGATAGCAGTTCAGTAGCCGTCAGGATCATCCCATTACTGCAGTAGCCACATTGTGCAGCCTGCTCAACCAGGAACGCTTGTTGAAGCACTGAAAGAACGCTGTCGGGTGTCTGATCTTCGAGCGACACCACCTCGGAGTCGGCGACAAGCGAGACCGGTGTGATACAGGACCGAACGGCCTGACCATTAACAAGCACAGTACATGCACCACATGCGCTGGCACCACAGCCAAATTTAGGGCCGTTCAGAGAAAAATCATTTCGTAAAACGTAAAGAAGAGGGGCATCTTCATTCACGCCAGTAGTAACTGAATTTCCGTTGAGCTGGAATCTTATCATTGTGTTTCTCCTGTCTGAAACGCCAAAAGCTGGCTCCTACGATTTCGATGAGATTCCATAACAGCCTATCTAACAATTTAAGCACTAATCGGAGGGCCCCATAAGGCGGTCTTCCTTGATAGCTATGATGCGATTGATAGAGGTTGTAAAATCGCTCCCATCAACGGTAAAGCGTAGGTGCTCGGTGAAGGCGGCCTAACGTAGTTGATCATGTTTCTCTATATTTCTACGTGCTTTGTCAGCGAGGATGACTGGTACTAATCAGAGGAGCCAACACCGATCATGTCCAGCGGCTGGCCTACATTGAGCGTGATAAAGCTAGAAGGGGACAGTTGAGCCTCACGCTTGGCTTGTTCCAGAAGTTCAACCGGCTCAACGCGCGCTTCTGCACTCAGTTGGAAGGTTCCATAATGCATGCCGATTGACTGTTTTGCTCTTAAATCCATATGTGCTTTAACAGCCTCAAATGGATCAAGATGCACTGGCTTGAATAAATGCCGAGGTGCATAGGCACCTATTGGCAGAAAGGCCAAGTCAACAGGTCCAAATTGTTCATATGTTCTCTTGAAGTGATTGGCGTAACCACTATCACCGCCAAAGTAGATATTCTTGCCACCAATCTGCATAAGAAACCCGCCCCAGAGAGTGGAGTTTCTATCAGTCAATGTACGACCTGAGAAATGCTGCACTTCAAGAAACCAAAGCTTAAAATCATCTGACACTTGCGCGCTATCCAGCCAATCTAGTTCATTGATGTTGTCAGAGGATGCCAAGCGACTTCCCACCCCAAGTCCGGTATATATTTTGGGGTTGTCGCGCTTAATCAACTGATTTATGGATTTCAAGTCCAGATGATCATAGTGATCATGACTTACGATAATTACGTCGATTTCTGGTAGATCCTCCAGAGCTATGCCCGGTTTATGAACCCTCTTTGGGCCAGCAAAGGAAATCGGGCTGGTTCGTTCTGAAAACACTGGGTCAGTGAGAATATTGAACCCATTTATCTGGATAAGAAAAGTTGAATGGTTGATGAAGGTGACGCGTGCGTCCTTGCTATTGACTCTGTCCTGCGGGGACGGATCTGTGATCGTTTCCACCCATTTCGGCCATTTAGCCCTTTCCGTGTCAGAGGTCAGCCCTGCCCAGGCTACTTCCCAGAAGGAGTGAGTTTCGACCAGACTGTTATTCCTAAATGCTCCATCTTTGAAATTCAAAGATCCTTGCTTGTGATCTTTTTGAGTAGCCGCACAAGCTGTCATGAAAACACCTACCAATACGAAAATTACTACCGTAAATTCAATGGACCGCATCCATAAGTTCCCCGTTTAAAAGATATCCAGCCAAACATAGGCGACATCTGGTCCTGCCTATTTAGCGCTGTGAGTGTGCGCGATTCATGATGGCAAGTTCTCTAGAAAAAATTCCATTTGATCCTGCAACATTGCTGCCATTGGATGCACCTGCAAAACTTCACAGAACAACGAAAGGGTGAGCAGCAGAGGCACGGATGTCCGCGTATCTTTTTTACATGGTCATACGGCTGCTACAGGTTGTCTAACTTATTACCGCATAAGTTTGGATATACTTATCTGGAATACTTTTCTTGTCAATTAATATATTCAGAGATATGGATTGCGAGGACCAAACTAGATCTACCGCCCAAGAAACAGCTTCTAAACATAAGGATGGCCTATCTGCTACCGCTTAAAGCAGAACGCCTTCGGCAAATGTTGCAGGCTGCTGTTATGGATGAATGTGAACTGACACTTTCAGAAAAGAACTGCTTGGGCGTGTTTACCAGTCTGGAGCACCTGTGACGATGAGTGAAATTTCACACGCCTTGCTGCTCACCGAAGGAGGCGCGATCAAGGTCATTGGTCGTTTAGAAAGCGCGGCCTTGTTACACGACAACGCTCAAGCAACGACAAGCGAGTGGTGCTTATCAACATCACGGAAGCAGTCATGACTGTGTGCGTCCGATGACCCCAGCCTTTTTATTAATTAGGGCTTCAGTGACGCTGATTTAGCAGCGTAACGCCATGGCATGAGATCGTTGATGCGATTGATTTTATGATCAGCAATTTGAGCCAGCAACTCTGATCCCGGGCACCCGCGCTCGATTGGCCGGGAGGGCAGCGGTGCCTGAACAACTTCCTCGCAGCATGAACACGAAAGGCACTCCTCGACGACACTGTTAGAAACAAACCCTGTTTCTGTTGTATGCATTGATCTCCCTTCAAGCATGGGATTGTAACGGTGATCATTCAGCCAGTAATATAGCCGTGTTTTTCTTGTGCCATGGCGACTGGCAACCTGAGCGACGGGCAAACTTCCTTCCAGCGCCTGCTGACAAAACTGGAGGAAGAATAGAAAATCAAATCCTATCGCGTCAGGTCGACTTCACCGAACGCTCACAAAGTAAGTCAGGCAAGATATTAAAAATCAATGGGTCCTGGGCCTAGCTTCACTCGATTATTCACTCTGATCAACCCTTCGTGTTCATTGTGGCAACAAGATCGTCCTCATCTATTGGCAGTTTGTTTGCGCGATATCCTGTTGCTGCGCGGATGGCATTTACGAGAGCAGGAAGTGCAGCGATCAACGCGGCTTCACCAACACCAGATGGCGCGACAGAGGGGTCACTGATGAGTTCAATTTCAAATTCTGGCGCGTGGTCAATCGTCGCAATCGGATAGTCGAAGAAACCATAAGCTGAAATCGAACCATCATCGATAGGCGCCCCTTCGACCAAGACTTGCCCGATGGCCATCATGGTACACCCTTCGATCTGAGCCTTGACTTGATCAGGGCTGAAAACAAATCCGGGATCAAGCACACAATAACAACGATCGATACGGATTTGTTCGTTCTCTTTCTCATAAGATACGTCAAAAGCCATTGCAACATGGGTTTGCTCAGCAAAGATTGCAGCGGCGTAACCGCGACCAACCTCTGCGTCTTCAGGAAGCGGGCGAGCGGCACAAATGGTTTTCAGCTTTGTCAAACACGTCTTGAGCCGGTCTTGTTCCGGGCCAAGATTCTGTATCCGTAGCGAAATTGGATCCAGGTTGAGCGTTCGCGCGAGTTCCTCAACCGCCGCCTCGGCTGCAAGCGAATTGGGCGTCGCGCCAAGTGAGCGCCACTGGCCAACATGGAAAGGAAGTTCGACGTCAGTGAATTCGATGCGGCGGCGATCAACGGTATAGAATGGATGAGAACCTATAGTGGCGCCTATGTCGTGAAACAGTTTCCGAACGAGCGACAAGCCCCCTTCAGGTAACAAAAAATCGTTGAACATGACGTGTCCGCTGACGAAAGCGTGCCACCATTCGGTGATTTTCCCATCGTCATCTGCTTTGATCCGAACCCGATGAGACGATGGCGGACGCGTACGGTCTGCGAGGAACTCGTCACGTAGCGACCACACCACCTTGACCGGTCGATCAACCTCTCGTCCAAGGAGCACGGCATCGCGGACAACATCATATGTTGCGCGACCACCAAAGCCGCCCCCCACACGCATGAGGTGAACCGTTACGCGGTCTGTTGACCACCCAAGTTCCGCAGCTGCCTTCTTTTGATTGACGAACATGTCCTGTGTGCCCGCCCAGATCTCGACCACTTCTCGCCCGTCCCGCTCACTAAATTGAATAACCGCAGAACGCCGTTCAATCGTCGCATGTTCGACAATTGGCAAATCCTGACGTCGGTCAACGGTCCAAACCTGATCCTGAGCGACATCATCGTTTTCGAGGATGCTCTCAAGTTCCCCGGCCGAAAGAGCAATATCAACATCAATCATCGCGTCGATATCTTTTTGAGTATAACTTGATGGGCTGTCCCACTGTACAGTCATCTGCTCGAGTGCGGCGTCAAGAACGCTTGGCGTTTCCGCGACAATGCCGGCAAAATTACGCTCTTTATCGACGACGACCTTGATGACACCGGGCATACTACTGACGCCACCATCATCAACATCAACGATCTGGGCACCCGCCACGGGGGCTGGAACGCCGCGCCCATATGTCATGTTCGGCAAACGAACGTCGAGTGCATACACCTCTTTGCCGGTTACAATATCACGCCCTTGAACCTGCAAAGCAGTTTTGCCAACCTGCACCTTCTCCCTGCCTGGATCAAACGTGTAAGAGGTCGCATCCGGGAGGTCCCCAAGATCGATCACTTCGTTTGTTCCTGTGACAATATCAGCGAAGGTCACGACTTGACCTTCCGGGGTAGTAAAACCGCCTTTAGCATCGCCAAGAGCATGGGCATCAAGGCCAACTTGCTTGGCCGCACGTTGTCTCAGCTCTTCACGAAGACCAGCAGCAGCTTCAGCCAGAGGACGGGCGTTGTTACTGGTTCCCGAGCTTCCTACGGTGACCTGCAGTCTCGTTACGTCGTTTGTTGAGGGAAGTGAGACTTGGATATCCTCAACATCAACATTTAGTTCTTCAGCTACGATCTGGGCTAGGCCGAGGGATGACCCTTGTCCCATTTCGTGCACGGGGCTTAGCATTCTTACAGTGCCATCCAGGTCGACTTTGATCCACGCTGTGCCCTCCTCAAAGTCTGGTGCGCGCATCGACGCCATGACTGGCGCGAACTCTCTGCCCACGAAATAGGTGACGGTTAGACCCGCTGCTGTCCAACCAGCAGCTTTCAAGAAACCACGCCGTGTGAAGCGCCGCTTTTTTTGTGTAGCTGGTTTCATTTCTAGCTCGCCTTTCTTGTTTGCATCACTTGGGAAGCGTTCTTGATTGCAAGGTTGATCCTTTTATAAGTTCCGCAACGACAAAGATTGTTGCTCATGTGATCTATGATTGTTTGGTCGTCGGGGTTCGGTTCTTCATTTAACAATGCAGCGGCTTGCATGATTTGCCCTGCCTGACAGTAACCACATTGGGCGACGCGCTCGTCCAACCAGGCCTGTTGAACAGGATGTAAAACGCCATCGGCGCTGGCGAGACCTTCAATTGTGGTAATGCTGTCAGACTGGACATCAATCGCATAAATGGAACAGCTGCGAGCAGCCTCACCGTTGATGTGAACCGTGCATGCACCACACTCCCCTTGGCCGCAGCCAAGTTTTGGTCCAACAAAACCCAACTGTTCACGCAGCACCATAAGCAGCGTTTCATCTTGCCATGAGTCTGGTACATCAAATTCAGAGCCGTTAACGAATAGACGCATGGATCAATTCCTTCAATTGGCAGACATAGTTCTGAAAGTTTCATAGGAACGCGAGGTGTCCGGCTAGTCTTGCTCCAGAAGAACACCATTTTTGATGACCATGTTTGGCATTGAACGGCCAACCAGCTCGCTTGCATTTCGAGCGGTTTCTATTCTGTTTAGATCTTCGTCGGTTAGGCTTAGATCCAGGCTTTGCAGTGTATCCTCTAGTTGGGCTGTGGTACGAGCGCCAGCCAATGGGATAATGTCTTCGCCCTTGGCCAACAGCCAGCCGTGCAAAAGTTGCGCGATCGAAATGTCTTTGTCGGCGGCCATATGGCGCAGCGTAACCATCAAAGGATCGCCTTTTGCATCGGACAATTTACCAAAACCCATGGCGCCAAAGGCCACAATACCGATACCCAATTCACGTGCCGTGGGCAGGATGCTTTCTTCGATGGAAGTATCGGTTATCGAGTAAGCGAATTCCACCAAACTCAGTGGATGGGTGGCATGCGCTTTACGAATGGTCTCTGCATCGGTTTCCGACAGGCCAACGTTGCGCACATATCCGGCTTCGACCAGGTCAGCGATAGCACCAACGGTGTCTTCTACAGGGATACCGATATCCACGCGAGCGGGTTGATACAGGTCTACATAATCCAGACCTAGACGTTTCAGAGAGGTGGTGATGTAAGTTTTCACGTTCTTTGGGCCAACATCGACCTTGTTGCTGCCCGTGAAAGCATTCTGAAAAGTTCCGTACTTCAGGGAAATGAATGCTTTGTCCCGGTCAACGCTTTTCAGTGCCTCACCGATAAGAATTTCATTATGACCATCCTGGCCGTAAAAATCCCCTGTGTTCAGGAGGTTGATGCCGGCCTCCAGCGCGGCGTGAATGGTGGCTACGCTTTCGGAACGCTGCTGGTCCGGCATCATCGACATGCGCATGCATCCCAAGCCAAGCCTTGAGACTGCAACACTGTCGTTCCGGTAGGTTTTCATATCCATTTGAAACGCTTTCTCAGATTTCCAGCTCTTTTCACTGGCTACCCGGAAGGTACTCATCAGGAATTACATCAACAAGGCGCACTTTATTGAGATGATATATGTCGAAAATTGATATGTGGCCATAATTTCATAGAGTTTGGCACTTTTCCAAGCAATAGTTAAAGATGATCAGACTGGCAGGAGATTGGAACCTAGCGTTACGCAATCTGCTCTACCGCCTGCCGAACTGCACCACGAAACCATCTTTGCGATGGGGAATGGTGTGTGGCTTTGTGCCAGATCATTTTGAATTGAACAGGTGGAAACGGGCAAGGCGGCTCAATGTGCGCGAATTCCCTGAACAGCCCATGTGCGATACGCGCCGGTAATATCGCTATGAGCTGTGACCCACGCATCAATGGGGGAAGGGCTTCGAAACTAGGAACTTCGACACTCAACTGACGTTCAATACCATGTTGTTCAAAGATTCGTTCTTCGAACGGCGTTCCAGACATGGAAAAACGAACTGTCGCGTGAGGCAGCGTACCGAAATTCTCACGCACCTCATCTTCCGAAATGACGTTGGGATCGAAGAAGCACTTTGCGCAATCCTCAAAAAGCGTAGTGCTGTGGATATCAAGCTGATCTGGTGGAGGGAGAGGTGTAACGACAACATCGCTCTCTCGCATGCGCAGTCGATCCAGGTAATTCCGGCCAGACGAGATCAAGCGAAGTTTGGCCTGCGGAGCTTCGTTCAAAAATCTGTCCAGCAGTCCGGGGGCAATCAACTGACGCTCATAGTCTTGCGCTTCCAGGCAAAATCGGGTCGTCATTTGCTCCAGTTCCAGTGGTTCTGGCGAAACGAGTGTCTCAAGTCGATCTAGTATTTCCGAAACCTCGGGTGCTAGGGCGAGGGCGCGCTCGGTTGGGGCAATGCCACGTCCAGCTCGCACGAACAGAGGATCTCCAAACACTAAACGCAGCCGATCCAAAGCATGACTGATCAGAGGTTGACTGACGTCCATCCGTGCAGCCGCACGCGAGATCGACCCTTCTTTCGCAACTGCGCAGAAAATCGTCAGCAGCTTGACATCGACCTTCATTAGATCAGTTTTTTTCATATATAACCTCAATAAGATGCGTCTTGTTTATATTATGAACGAAAAAGATACTCCTCGCAACATCGGCCCGATTGGAGGTCATGCAATGAGGATGATCGGACATGTCCACAACGAACAAACAGAGTGAAGTTGAATTTGTTGCGCTCGTCGCGCTGACTACATCGCTAGGAGCATTGTCGATTGATGCTGTGCTGCCCGCACTGCCTGACATCGGCGAGAGCTTTGGAATAGCCGATGGAAATGCATTGCAGCAGATCGTTGGCGTTCTGTTTTTGGGACTGACCATCGGACAACTCGCCTATGGGCCGTTGTCCGATCGCTTTGGACGCAGGCCAATCCTATTCCTCGGCATGGCGGTTTTCGTATTGAGCAGCCTGGTTTGCATTCTGGCGGACAGCCTCGTAGTGATGTTTGTAGGCCGGTTCTTTCAAGGCGTGGGAGCTGCTGCGCTCAGGATTGTCAATGAGCGTTCAAAATTGATCCGGCATCATCATTTAAAATTGACCCACCTTGGTTGGCACAAATCCAGCAGGCGAACAGCTCTCATCTAGCAGGTTCGTCTGCTGGCTTTGTGCCAACCAAGGCTTATTAGTTTTGGGACTTTTTGCTCTGGGCAAAGCGGAAGGATGTATTACCCGTTTCGATAATTGAGCAATGATGGGTGATCCTGTCTAGCAGCGCGGTCGTCATCTTGGCATCTGCGAAGACGGATACCCACTCGCCGAATTCTAGGTTTGTGGTGATAATGACACTGGTTTTCTGTGTGCGTCCGGCGAACCCGACCTACAAAACGGAAATAGGCCCTGTTACGCTGGCTTAGCAGCGTAACACCACGGCATGAGATCGTTGAGGCGGGTGATCTTGTGATCAGCGATTTGAGCCAGAACC
>NZ_LMCF01000028.1 GCF_001623075.1 Pseudovibrio sp. Ad37 | reverse complement strand
CGCTGCCATCGATCCCAAATCTCGGCTCGTTGTGCGGCAGAATAGTAAATACGGCGGCGATACGTCATGTCGAACACTCCATCTTTATTCAAAGATTAAAGTGTTGCGACCACCAGTTGAAACCACCACCGCTTGCCGTTCTCGATATCTCATCTGTTGTTCTGGAAGCTGGCAAAGAGCGTCTTGGCGGTGTTGCTGATGATGTGGAGTGGATCAACGCAGACATCACCAACTGGACACCAGACAAGACCTATCAGGTGTGGCATGATCGGGCCGTCTTCCACTTCCTCACGGAGATTGAAGACCAGAAAGCCTATGTAAACGCGTTGGTTAAGGCTGTTCCCGTTGGTGGCACTGCAATCATCTCCAGTTTTGCTGAGGATGGTCCAGAGAAATGCTCCGGCCTTCCTGTGCAGCGGTACTCTTCGCGCACACTTGCCGCGAAACTTCAGGCGCTTGCGCCGGGTGTCTTTGCGCAGACGGACGCACAAACGCATACTCACATTACGCCAAAGAAAAACCAGCAGAATTTCCAGACAAGCGCGTTCAAGCGCGTTGCGTAATATGTAAAAGACCGACTTGAGAACCCTGTAAGCCCCTATTAGAACGGCGGAATTCAGCAAGCGATCTATATTTATCAGAAATCATAGATGGCGATTTACCATCATCTTGGCAATATGTTGTCCCATCATATGTTTCTAATCAGACTGCTTGCAGAGTTGAGTATGTAGCAGGCGACGATTTGGGAAAGAGGCGAATTATGAGTGATACAGACAGGTCCCACTCCGACTATTCAGAGGACTTCCTTGTACCTGCTTCCAAATCGTCCATTCTCGAAGCCGCTATAACTTGTTTTGAGAAGTTCGGTTACTTTGAGACCACCTACGCTGATATCGCCGCAAACGCTGGCCTGAAGGTAAAGGATGTAACGCAGGTCTTTCCTACGAAAGATCAGGTACTTGCTGAATACATCACCACCTATGAAGATGCCCTGCGCATTCAGTTGGACGACCATGATAAGGCTGAGGAAACGCAGCTGCAGCAGATTTACTTCATCTGCAAAACAGCGCTGATTTTCCTGCGGACCCACAGGGTGATCACCGCGATCTGGTTTGAGTTCTATCGCCACAACGTGGCCAAGGTGGTTCTGCGCCGCTTCTTCGGGCAGATCAAAGCCCGGCTTTCCGATCTGGTTAAGGAAGGCATAGAGCAGGGAACCATCAAAAAGAAAGACGAGCACGACGTGGTGGAAGCTATAATCGCTCTCGTCGAAGGGACTTTGATCATCTCCCGTCTTGAAGAGTCGACTGACTTCGAACAGCGCTTCGACAATTCATGGGCGATTATGGAAGAAGGGCTGCAGGCATAACTCAGCCCCGGCCTTCACCCCAATCATAAACAATCCCCGCTAGTCCACTCAGGGAATTACCCGCATTGAAGTCCTTGTGAATAGACGTCATAAGGGATATTCCGAAATGGACTAGACGACCGGTCTATTTTTAATTAAAATACGCCTTATGAAGATGAAGAAAAGCGAAGCCACAAGACAACACATCTTGGAAACCGGGCGTAAGTTGATAGCAGAGCAGGGTTTTTCCAGCATGGGCCTGAGCGTACTGTTAAAAACCGCCGGAGTTCCGAAAGGCTCATTCTATCATTACTTCGAGTCCAAAGAGCATTTCGGCTGCGTATTGGTTCAACAATATATAAATGAGCGCATGAAAAACTTGAACGGGATGTTTGAAACCGACGCGCTGACCATGCGAGAAAAGCTGTTCCAATACTGGCAATTTTGGGAGAATTGCCAGCACTCTGGGGATGCATCCAAGCATTGCTTGATCGTAAAGCTAAGTGCGGAGGTTGCAGACATTTCTGAAGACATGAGAACACTACTGGCCAAAATGAATTCCAGCATCGAACAACGTCTTGGTGACGTTATCGAAGCTGGCGTTCAGGAAGGTTCTATCGCTCTGATACTGAATGCGAGAATGACAGCTCAGATGCTTTACCAGATGTGGCTGGGTGCGAGCCTCATTGGAAAAGTCACACGAGATAAGAAGCCTCTCCAGAAAGCACTGGAGGTTACAGAAATAATGCTGCCTGCTGCATAAAGCCATCAATCCCTAAGAAACCTAGTCCAACAGACGTCAGACACAAAATCTAAGGTGAAGATATGAAAGTCTTCTATGACACAGACACTACAGCTGAAAACGGACGCTCCGGCACATTAACGTTGAGCGACGAAGCTGCAAAAATTCGAGTGACTCCTCCAGGAACTGAAGGTGCAGGCATTACGCCGGAAGAACTCTTCGCGATGGGCTATGCCTCTTGTTTTGAGTATTCGTTGAAGATGGTCTCTGGGCACAAAGAGTACCCACTGGACTTCATCGATGTCCGAGCCTCTGGCAGTGTGGTAGAAAAAGACGAAGGCGGCTTTGTGCTCGACATTGAGCTGCATCTGGAATTCTCCGGCCTGACCCGTGAACAAGCCGATGATGTAATTCAGGCAGCTAATTCTCTCTGCCCGTATTCCAATGCAATTTGTGGCAATGTGGACGTGCGTGTCTACACCAAGCTGAATTCATAAAGTAATATAATCACAAAGACTTAATTACATTAATTGAGGATCCTAAAATGCCGCAGAATACCGAAGTGAACCGCCAGATTGTGCTGGCGGAACGCCCTGTCGGGGCTCCAACATCCAAAAACTTCCGTCTTGAAGAAGCCGCTATCCCGACACCGGGTGAAGGCGAGATGCTGCTGCGTACGGTTTATCTGTCTCTGGACCCGTATATGCGCGGTCGTATGAGCGATGCCAAATCCTATGCAGACCCGGTTGAAATTGGCGATGCCATGGTCGGCGGAACTGTTTCTGTGGTGGTGAAATCCAACCTGAAGAACTTCAGCGAAGGCGACTGGGTGGTGAGCCTGGGTGGTTGGCAAGACTACTCAATTTCCAATGGCGAGATGGTTTTCAACCTTGGCAAAGAGCCAGCCATGCCATCCTGGGCACTGGGTATTATGGGCATGCCGGGCTTTACCGCCTACGCTGGCCTGTTGGAAATTGGCGAGCCGAAACCGGGTGAAACCATTGCAGTTGCAGCAGCTTCCGGCCCAGTTGGCGCAACAGTTGGCCAGATCGGCAAGATCAAAGGCTGCCGCGTTGTTGGCATCGCGGGCGGTGCGGAAAAGTGCAAGCACGCCGTTGATAACCTTGGTTTTGACGTTTGCCTTGACCGCAACTCCCCAACCTTCGCGCAGGACCTAAAAGCTGCTTGTCCGGACGGAATTGACGTTTATTTTGAGAATGTCGGCGGTGCTGTGTTTGATGCGGTCTTGCCGCTTCTCAACGCAAATGCCCGTATTCCGCTGTGTGGATTGATCTCTCAATACAACGCAACAAGCCTGCCGGATGGTCCGGATCGTATGGGCTTGTTGATGGGCACATTACTGGTGAAGAAGATCCGCATGCAGGGCTTCATCATCTTTGACAGTTTCCCAAATCTTTACCCTAAATTCGCAGCGGATATGCAGCAGTGGATTGCAGAGGGTAAAGTGAAGTACCGCGAGCAAATGGTAGACGGTTTGGAAAATGCGCCGGAAGCTTTCATGGGCCTCCTGGAAGGTAAGAACTTCGGCAAACTTGTCGTAAAAATCGGCGACTGATCTCAAAACGAGAAGAATAAAAACAACACGAACACCAGTGCCACGGCACTGGTGGCTACTCCCCCTATGCCTGCTGAAAGGTAGATCACAATGAACGTGCTTATGGTCCTCACATCCCACGACAAGCTGGGCAACACAGGCGAAAAGACCGGCTTCTGGCTGGAAGAGTTCGCGGCCCCTTACTACGTCTTTAAAGACGCTGGCGCGACAATCACTCTGGCCTCTCCTGCTGGCGGGCAGCCTCCGCTGGACCCGAAGAGCGACCTGCCGGATTTCCAGACTGCCGCAACTGACCGCTTCAAGGCCGATGCAGCCGCAAACGATGCTTTGGCCAACACCGTGAAACTAGATGGTGTTTCTGTCGATGCATTTGACGCTGTGTTTTACCCGGGTGGCCATGGTCCACTGTGGGATCTGGTCGATAACACAGCCTCTATCTCTCTGATCGAGCAGCTGTATTCCGCTGGCAAACCTGTCGGTGTTGTCTGTCATGCCTCTGCCGCATTGGTCAACGCTAAGGCTGCAGATGGCTCTGCACTGGTCAACGGCAAGAAGGTCACCGGCTTCTCCAACACAGAAGAAGACGCTGTGCAGCTGACTGATGTTGTGCCGTTGCTGGTGGAAGATGCCTTGCAGGAAAAAGGCGCAATCTATGAGAAGGGCGCTGACTGGGGCTCTTTCATTCTGGAAGATGGCAACCTGATTTCCGGCCAGAACCCGGCTTCCTCTGAAGCTGCGGCAAAAGCAATTCTGGCGCGCTTGAGCTAAGCCTCTAGCATTCCCCATTAAGAGAACCGGTGCGGAGTTATGCTCTGTGCCGGTTTTTTATTGTCCGCTCCATGACGGGCATAAGTCCCACTAGCTCAGTTTGCGTTCCTTTGTGCGTTCGTTTGCGTTCTTTACGTTTTGCGTGCGTTGCAAGGTAAAATAAGCCACTCTTACGCACCCAGCAGAGCTTTGACCACCGCCTCCATCTTTTCCGAATAATCCTTCGCATCCGCAGAGGTGATAAAGACCCCATTGGTAGCCAACAATTGATGATTTTCTTTGAGCTCGGCCCCATTCTTGACATTTGGCGCCAAATTCATAATATAGTGCCATATGTCATTATTCTATTCAGCTGGTTTGACGAGAGGGAAGATGCCTAGCCTTCGTAAGATTGAACAACCTCTGGCACCCGGTGGGCCGAAGTTTACCGAGGAAGAGGTGCATGCCATGCAGCGGGCGGTGATCAACTTGTTTGAGCGCTGGCAGCTGACGGATGAGCAGGCCACTTTGCTGCTGGGAGACATTGCCAAGCGTACCTATCAACGTTGGAAGACCAGACACTATGGCCGTGTCAGCGTGGACCTTGCAGCGCGCCTGTCCAACCTGCTTGGCATTCACAAGGCGCTTCGCTTGCTGTTCAGTGATGCCAACCGTGGATATGGTTGGGTGAAACGCGCCAATACAGACTTTGACGGCAGATCTGCCCTTGAAATTATGATGGGCGGGCAACTCACGGACTTAATGCGCGTGCGCAGATATCTTGATGCGCAGCGAGGCAACTGGTGACCACATTAACTTTGGTGGAGACGGACCTGAAAGCTCCTGAAACACATGTCAGCTGGCCCAAGTATTATCGTCTGGTCAACTCGGCTTACCCACCCATAGATTTGTTCGAAGACATTGCCGATCCGGCAGACTGGGAACTTTTGGCCGCTGCAGAGAGCCGCACCAATCCGCGCCTTGCAGAAACCATCGGCAATCTGGACCTTGTCCCTGTTGAGCGACGGGTCAATGGAACAGGCTCATCCTATCTGATGGCACCGTTCACCCATGCCTCTCCTGATCGGACTGGCCGCTTCCATGATGGCTATTTCGGCGCGTTTTATGCCGCCAAGTCTTTTGAAACCGCACTGTTCGAAACCGTTCACCACACCGGAAATTTCTATGTTGCCACACAAGAGGCGCCGGGGTGGATTGCGCAGATGCGCGAGTTGATCGGCAGTGTTGAGGCTAAACTTGTTGACGTGACAGATCCACGTTTTGAAGTTCTGCTCCACCCCGATGATTACAGCGCCTCTCAGGTCTTCGCTCGTAAGCTGCTGGAAGATGGCGGCGAGGGCATTCTCTACCCAAGCGTTCGCGACGAGGGCGGGTTGTGTATTGCCGCGTTTTATCCCGATGTGGTGGAAGCACCGCTGCAGGCCCGACATTTCAGCTATCACTGGAGCGGTGAAGCGATTGATATGATCAAGGACCTGAACTCAGGCGAAGTTTTCGAGATCGCTGATTAACACCAACACCCTATAAAATAAGCTAGATTTTCCACGTAGATTCCCTTGCGTCAAAAATTGCAGTTTTGCAACTTTTATTTCCAGAAAGGACAGCGCCACGCAGGTTTCGACCACTAGCATCACACTATTGATTTTATAAGGACAATAATTGTGAGCTTTTTCAGCAGCAGCGGCGGAACCTACAGCTTCTCCAACTACAGCGTTGCAAAGTATATAGGCAATGCGTCGTCGTCGATCAGCACTCGTGTCAACCAGAGTGTTTTGTCGTTGGATGATGAGTCCAAAGACAAGACAAAGACGCCTGACCTTAAGCCGACCCCGGATGCTGCTGTTGATGCGCGCGCCAAGCTGACCGATCTTTATGGCGACCTTGATACGACCTCCAGCAAGTACAAGGATGACATCGAAGCGTTTCGTAAGGATATCTTTGATGACCTGGAGTTTGACCGCGAAACCCTCCACCAGATCGCCAGCAATGAAAACGGCTATTTCTCTGATGAAGAGATAGAAGCCGCAAAGCAAGTGATGCAAGAGCAGCTTGACGAGATCCTGAAGAAAGACGCTCCCGAGGATGGACCAACTGCCGACAATTATCTGTCTCTTTTGAAGTATCTGGAGGAAGAAACCTCCGCAGAAGAGCAAAAGTCCTTCGAGTGGGCAGAAAGCAAAGCCAGCGCTCAGGCCGCTTATAAACGACTATCCGGTGGTAAGGAGAGCGACCTCTTTTCAAATGATCCGGTCGTCAACTTGCTCACCAAAGCCCATGAAGACCTGTTCGACGTGCAGAAAACCAATCCTGACGCAAAACTGGAATCCATGTCCGCTTACGATTCCGCTCAGTACCAATGGGAACGGAACAACAACAGCTACGACGCTTACACCTCACCGGATGCCTGGTGGAAGTAATATCGCAATAGGCCATATGATCCCTGCTTCAAAGATTGGCAGGGGTCAGCCAATGCGCTGGCACTGAAGAAGCATTGGGACGTCCTTGCCCCAGAAGTCGATGAACTCTTCCAGAGGTTTCAATCTGCTAAGGCCGGCCACTAGTAACTTCTTTACTTCTCAATAAGTTCGCTAATTCGCTCTTGCGCTTGGGTCAAATCTTGAGGCGTAAGTACCCTTGCAACCTGCTCCATTAGTTGCCGCGCTTTCTCATTGCCATTTGAACTCGCAACCGAGAACCAAACATAAGCGCTTACCACATCCTGCGGCAGGCCTTCTCCATTTGCATGCATTACCCCGAGATTGTACTGCGCATTAGCTTCACCCTGCGCTGCAGCTAGACGATACAACCTTACTGCTTCCACGTAACTCTGAGACACACCTCTTCCATCCACGTACATATCTCCGAGATTCTTTTGTGCAACGGCCTCACCTTGCTCAGCAGCTATGCGATACCATTTCAAAGCTTGCTCATAACTCAGAGGTACGCCCTTTCCCTCCGCGTACATGAGCCCCAGGTTAGATTGCGCCAAAGCATAGCCCTGTTCAGCAGCAAAGCGCGACCAACTTTGCGCTTGAGAATAGTCCTGCGAAACTCCTTTGCCAGTATAGTACATTACACCTAGATTATACTGTGCGATGGCCTCGCCTTGATTGGCAGCCTTCTGGTACCAATTAAAAGCCAACTCATAATCTTGCTGCACTCCTCTTCCAGCGTCATACATACCGCCGAGATTAGTCTGCGCAACGGAATAACCTTGATCAGCAGCCTGCTGATACAATTTTATAGCCTGTGCATAATCCTGGCTTACACCACTACCGGTATCATACATGGCACCGAGATTAGATTGTGCCATAGCAAAACCTTGATCAGCTGCAAGCTGGTACCATTTAAGAGCCTGCGTATAGTCTTGCTTCACTCCACGTCCGGTTTCATACCAGATACCAAGATTGTATTGCGATCTGACAACACCCTGATTAGCTGCTTGTAGGTACCATTTCATAGCTTTCGCAGTATCTTGCTGCACCCCCAGACCCTCGGCGTACATGAAACCAAGATTATGTTGAGCCTTAGCATCACCGTTTTGAGCAGCTTGGTAGGTGGTTTGAAAGTCCTCAGCTTCGGAATAAAGAAGGAACTTGAGTAAGAGAAGAATGGTAATAAACAATAACAATACTCACAACGATCGCAACTGCATGCTGCACTCCGAACTCGAAGCCAATTAACCAAAACAGAGTTCAACAAACCCCAATAGGTGAAAGGTTAAAACGACATTTCACCGAGCTCCCAACTGCTTAGTTCAAAGCGGAAGAAGTGATGTCATCTTCGACTGCCACATGAATCAACTTGAGTATGATAATGAGAGAATTTGCGTCCTCATTTCGGGAGTCTTTACTTACTTATCTAAACCATGGATTGCAACCAAGGACCAATCAATTCCACTCTTCTGGCATTTGATATGGTTAGCCTGAATTACATCGGCAATCTCATAGATCGCGGCACATACAAAAATGGCCCGGTGATGAAACCGGGCCATTCCTTTGAAAACTGTGTTTTCTCTTATTCAGCCGGGGCTTTTTCCGTGTCCTCAGTCTCATCATCTTCGGAGAAGAACTCCTTGGTGAGCTTGAAGACAATCGGGCTGAGAAGTGCCAGCGCGATCAGGTTTGGAATAGCCATCATCGCATTCAGCGTATCAGCCAGCAGCCAGATGAAGCTCAGTTCCGCAGTTGCGCCGAAGTAGATCGCAACCACCCAGAGGATGCGGTATGGCTTGAGCGCACGTGGCCCAAAGAAGAAGCCAACGCATTTCTCGCCGTAGAAGCTCCACCCCAGAATGGTGGTGAATGCAAACACTGAGAGCGAGATCGCAATCAGGTAGCCACCAACACCTGGCAGAGATGTTTCAAATGCCAGAGAGGTGAGCGCTGCACCGGAGGAGCCAGAGGTCCACACACCGGATGCCACAATCGCAAGACCAGTGATGGTACAAACGATGATGGTGTCGATGAACGTGCCGAGCATTGCGATCAGACCCTGATTAACAGGGCTCTTGGTTTCAGCAACCGCGTGAGCGATTGGCGCAGAACCCAGACCAGCTTCGTTAGAGAAGACGCCACGCGCAACACCAAAGCGGATCGCAGCCCAAACAGCAGCACCAGCAAAGCCACCTTCAGCAGCTGTGGAGGTGAATGCCTGAGCAAACACTGTCTGCACAGCAGCACCGATGGAATCGATGTTGATGATCAGAACAACAAGGCCAGCTGCAATGTACGCAATAGCCATGAACGGAACCAGTTTGCCGGCAACGTTACCAATGCGCGTTACTCCTCCCAGAATAACAGCAGCTGTGAGTGCCATCAGGACAACAGCCGTTGCTTGTGCCGGAATGCTGAAGTTCTCATTCAGAACGTTCGCAACACTGTTGGCTTGCACACCGTTACCAATGCCGAACGCAGCAACAGCGCCGAATGCAGCAAAGGTTGGAGCAAGCCAGTACCACTTACGGCCAAGACCGTTTTTGATGTAGTACATCGGGCCACCAACAAAGTTGCCAGCGTTGTCACGCTCACGATATTTCACCGCGAGGACAGCTTCAGCATACTTGGTTGCCATGCCCACAAGAGCAGTCATCCACATCCAGAAGAGAGCGCCAGGCCCGCCCAGGAACACAGCCGTCGCAACGCCTGCAATGTTACCTGTTCCAATTGTAGCTGAAAGAGAAGTCATCAACGCATTGAAGGGGCTGATTTCACCACCACCTTCGCCTTGGCGACCCTTCCAGAGCAGGCTAAAGCCCGTGCCCAACTTAAAGATGGGCATTAGTTTGAGTCCGATCTGGAGAAAAAGTCCTACCCCGAGAATGGCTATAAGCATCACAGGGCCCCAAACGATAGAATTGATTTCGCCTAGGATATTCGTCATTATTTCCATGGTTAGCCTCCCACCATGATTTTTATTATGATTTAGTTTACATCCTCGGCATGCATAGGGAATACATCTACAATAGACCTATTTCAAACTTTTCTGTTGTTTTTCAATTAGTTAATTTGAAAATACGTAGTTTACCTACGGTTATCACGAAAAATTTTGGTGAAAATTTCGCGTCTGACGGGCGTAAATTATCGTTTTCAACCGACCACCCGGTACAGTTTTGGAAAATCCATCCCCGGATTCGTAACTTATGAGCACATTCTGATTAACCAAGATAAGAGAGTTGCGGTATTGCCCCAAGGGCAGGGGAAAATTACTCCTCCCGATAGATCTCCTGCTCGGTAAACTCCCAAAATCTCGTCACCGCGCTGTTGCTGGGTGTTGTCGGCAAGCGGGTGAAGAACAGGCTACGCGGGGCAGGGGCATCAAGCGGTAAAACTTTCACACCATCCAGATCCTCAGGCAGCGCAAGTTCCGCAATAATCGAGCATGCAAGACCGGATCGTACGACTGCCAGAATGGATGTGATCTGCTGAATGGAGTGATCCACGCGTGGGTCTGTATCTGACCGGCCAAACCATTTCCGCACCAACGGCTCACTACCGCCCTTAGTCATAATGAAGGGCTGCTTTTGAAAAGCTTCGGCGTTCATGTGCTGCGGCAGATCCATATCATCTGCAGTGATCGCGACAAGTCGGTCACAGGCAATGGGCAGACTCTCGAACTCCTCATCACCATCTAGTCCCGGGACTACGGCCACATCCACCTCACCGCGTCGCAAAGCTGCGATGATTTCCTGATCCTGCGCCTCGCGCAGCTCCAGCGCGATACCGGGGTAGTGGCGTGAGAAGCGTTTCATGACATGAGGCAGGAGCCGTGTGGAGGCGGAAGGGCCTGAAGACCCGATGCGCACGCGCCCGCCTTTGTTCTGGCGCAGGTCATTGATGCTAGCCAGTGCATTTTCTTCCGCCGCCTGCACGCTCAGGGCATATTGAGCGATCAACTTGCCCTCATCCGTCAGCTGCACCGGCTGTGCACCGCGGCGAAGCACCTTTACGCCAAGCCGCTTTTCAAGCTCTGCGATGGACTGGCTGACGGCAGACTGGCTCACCCCCAGTTGATGCGCGGTTTTGGTGACGGAGCCAACCACCTGCAGCAAAGGCAGAGCGCGCACGGCAAGTTCTGGCAAGCGCATTGCAAAAGAATTGAGGCCATCAGGCTTGGTCATCAGGTATCACCGCATATTATAAGCTCAGCTTATTATTTTATATCTTGTCATTAGCCTAAGACATAGCAGCAGGAAAGACCAGCCAAACCAGTAGGGAGAGGGCGCATGGGGATCGCAATGGCATTGCTGCCAAGTTTGGGTTTGCTGGCTTTGGGCGGTGTGTTTGGCAAGCGTCTGGACCAGGCCACCTGGCGCGGCATTGATACACTGAACTTTCAGTTGCTGTTTCCAGCCCTGATGTTCTCCGCCGCAGCAGCTCGGCCCATCAATCTGGATGATGCAGCCATCATCGGATTGGGTACCTGGGGTATTTTAGGGGTCGGCTTGTTGCTTGGCTGGATGTTGCGACCATTTGGTCCAACACAGTTTTTGGATTTTGCCGCTGGTTGGCAAACAGCATGGCGGTTCAATACAGCAATCGGGTTTGTGGCCATCAATGCGTTGGACGCAGACAGTGCCTCTCTCATGGCCATAGCCATTGGCTTTGCGGTGCCAATGGCGAACCTGATGGCGGTAACGGCTCTTTCCATGGGCAAAGGTCTTGGTCTGCGCAAGGCTGTGGGAAAGGTGGTGCTCAATCCATTCTTTCTGGCAGCCCTTAGCGGTGTTGCGGTGGGCTTGAGTGGGTATCCGCTTCCCTCAGTCCTTTCGGAAGGTCTCAATCAACTGGCTCTGGCCGCCATCCCATTAGCATTGCTGGCGATTGGAGCGACACTTGATTGGCAGGGACTGATGAAGCTGGATATCTATACGGGTGGGTTGAACTCCATAAAACTGTTGGCCTTGCCCTGCATCGCCTGGTTTATGGTGCACAGCTTTGCCATTCCAAAAGAACAGGCATCCGTATTGGTGCTGTTCGCAGCTTTGCCCACCGCTTCAGCTGCTCACGTTCTGGCCGCTGCCTTTGGGGCGGACTGCCGGCAACCGGCCACGCTGATCGCCCAGTCCACCTTGCTCTCCTGCATCAGCCTGCCGCTTTGGATAACCCTGCAAACCGGATAATAAAACAGGCCCTGCGGAGACCGCAGAGCCCAAGCCATTAGATAAGGAAGGTCATTCATCGTTTATGAGCACATGAGGCTCATTTATGCGGCTTGTTTGAAAGCCGTAGGCTTAAATTCCAGAACCCAACAGGCTTCCAGCTTGTTTCTCTTCCAAGGCAGGAAGGAGCGGACGCGGTATTTGACCTGACGAAGTTCCAGATAGTCCGGCAAGCTTGCACCGGGGCCAGCAGATTTCTGAATCAGGTCTGCCCAATCCCGTGCCAGTTTGGTTGGTTCTTCGACTATTTGCATTCCGTCGCTCTTTTCTCCGGTGGGTTTGGAGATCAGCTGCTTGTAAACGGATGGGTTCAACAGGGCCTTCAAGGCACCACTCAAACCATGCAGATCTTCACCAAAGGCCTGATCATCTTCGTCAGCGATGTTACCGGCATTTTCCTTGTCTTGATCTGTTGGCTCATTCATCACAACACTGCTGGCTTCTGTGGTGCCGTGTTCAACTTCCTTGATCACGACATTGTACTGATCCTTCTTGCCACCTTCCATCGGTGTGATTTCAACCTGGAACATGGCTGACCAAGGCTGTTCCTTGGCCCATTTCAGGATCTTGCGGATGCTCGTGCCGTTGCTCATCTTGGCCATGACTTCCTTCATGGCATGGTCCTGCAAGCTGCTGATCGCATCATGTGCATTCCCATAGCTTTGCAACAGGCCGTCACCCTTGGAGGTAAGGAACTCGTCCAGATGGCCTCTCTTGTCCTGAATGTCGCTGCTCTTTTGTGACTGATCTTCTCGCAGATCAGACATATTGAGAGCCAGATCGCCCAGATCACCTGCAATGGCGCGTGGCAGATTGTTAATCAGGTTGACCTCGGCAACAGTGTCAGAGGTTGGTTTTTGTTCCACAACCCAGGCCGTTTTCACGGTGTCCGTGTTGGAGAAGAAGCCCTTCTTGATGTCGTGATAGCGGATTTGCTTCAAAGTCATGTAATCAGGCAGCTGATCACTGATATCCCGGCCACTTGCCTGTGCGCGGGCGAGGGTTTCACCCCAGTTCATTGCCAGATCACTTGGCTTTTCGACAAATGGCACATCATCATTGCTGGCTTCACCCGTAACCTTGGTGGTCAGGGCCTCCATCATTTTTGGTGAGCGCAAGCCGTTGAAGATCAGCTCAGGATTGGCCATGAGCTTTTCTTTGGACAGATTTCGCTGTGCCAGATCAGTGCTGCTGTCGATACCCAGACCGTCAGTGTCTTCATTTCCCGCAGCGCTGTCGCGCAGCTGCGCTTCAATGTTGAAGAACTCACCCTTGGTGGTGATGTCGATATCAACCAGCTTTGCCCATGGCTGGGTGGCAACCCAATTCATGGTCTTGCGGGGGCTGTTGGTCTGGGCAAGGTGGTCGTTGACCATGTTCTTCGCCATCTTTGCAAGGCCGGAGGCTGCCTTCAGGGCTCGGTCGTTCTGCTCTGCCAGTTCATCAACGGCAGAATCCACGGTCTGACCAAAGCTGATGGCAGACTGAACGTCGTTTGTGGTGTTCAGTGCCATGCCCAATTGCCGGGCAACGGCCATACGGTACTCAACAACTTCCTGTTCAATTTCTTCCAGCTTTTGTCGCTCACTGTCAGAAACTGCATTTTCCTTCGCATTGTCGATGGTGTCGCTCATAGCCTTGCCGAAGGCATGCTGGCGGTACAGCTCATTGACATCTTTGACGAGAGCATTCCCGAGCTTGACCATATTCTGGCTCATAAACACCAGCATTTCGCGGTGGGCCGGGGTCAGCTGCTTAGGGTTGGAGTTGGCTGCATTCTGCAGGAACTCATTGAAACGGGGATCGTCCGCCTGACTGTCAAAAATTTCCTTGGTGACACTCCGGGACTCATCCTTCAGCTCTTTTTTCAGATCACGGGTGAACTGCTGCTTGACCATTTCATCAGCTTTTTCCTGAGGCATGCCCAGTACATCTTTCACATGATGCTCCCATTTGGCGGCTGAAGGGTCAGCATAAGCTGTAGCGAGAGGGTCTTTTAAGAAAGCCTCTTTCTTCTGCTGGAAGGTACGCAAGCGGTCTAACCGCTCACGAAGCGTTTCGGATTCCGGCAGGCCAATTTCCTCAAAGACAGCATGGACCGGCATTGGCTTTTCGCCAGCGGGCCGTTCTGGAGGTGGGGTGTCGACGACGACATAGTCGCTCAAATCCGGTTCAGCAGTTCCATTGCGTTGGTCCCCGTTTTCCTCGGGGAAGTTCCAATGCATGTTCTGGTAGACTGCCTTGGCCCAATCGTGCTGTTCAGCATTCAACTTATTTACAGGCATGACACGTCTCCTGCTAACTAAGTTTTGTTATTGGCTAATAAAGTTGTGCTCCTCCTATCCGTTTATTTTAAGGCACGGAATCGACTTTAGTATAATAAGTTAAGATTGATTAAACCAGTCTGTTCAAATGCAAGCGTTCTTTGCATTTAAACCATCATTGCCGATCACGTTTTCCCAAAAACATCAATCACATCTGCTGATAGCGCAATCAATGGCGCGGCACTCAATTCTCCTCATTTACCCCGCCAGCCCGTTCAAATTTGCGGTTTATTTGAGAGACTGAAACCGCCTGTTTGCAATGAAATCTGCTTAGGATCTGCGCGAAATTGCGAAATAGAAAGTTCATGGATGTTGTATCTGACGTCACGCATGCGATTTTCTGACCTGAGCGAGCAGCAGGTGCTGGCTCTTGCCATCTCGTCAGAGGAAGATGACGCTCGCATCTATCGGGGGTTTGCAAAACGATTGCAGGATGATTACCCAGGAACCGCCGCCGTCTTCGCTGACATGGCCAATGAGGAAGATCAACACCGGATTTCGCTGATCGAGCTGCACCAAAAACGCTTCGGCGACACCATCCCTTTGATCCGCCGCGAACATGTCTCCGGGTTTTATGCCCGAAGCCCGCTCTGGCTGTCCACACAGCTGACGCTCGATCAGATCCGTCATATCTCCGAGAACATGGAGACGGCCTCCCGCACATTCTACGAGAACGCCGAAAAGAAGAGCACGGATGCAGATACACGGCGCTTGCTGGGCGACTTGGCAGCGGTGGAAGCTGATCACCAGAACAAAGCCCGCACCTTGTCACAAACTCATCTGGCCTCAACGGGAGAGCAAGAGGAAGAAACCGCACACCGCAAGCTGATCCTGACCCTGATCCAGCCGGGGCTTGCAGGGTTGATGGATGGCTCCGTCTCCACACTGGCGCCCGTGTTCGCAACAGCCTTTGCAACAGGCAACACATGGACCACGTTTCTCGTTGGCCTTGCAGCCTCCATCGGCGCGGGTATTTCCATGGGCTTTACGGAGGCTGTCTCGGATGACGGGCAGATTTCCGGACGAGGCTCGCCTGTCTTGCGCGGCGTTGCGTCCGGCGTGATGACAGCTCTTGGTGGGCTGGGCCACACCATCCCGTACCTGCTCAGTGATTTTTGGGTGGCCACGTTCATTGCGTTTTTCGTTGTGGCGGTTGAGCTCTGCGCGATTGCGTGGATCCAGAGCAAATACATGGAAACGCCGCTCTTGCGGGCGACGTTTCAGGTTGTTCTCGGCGGCTCACTGGTGTTTGCCGCCGGTGTCATTATCGGCGGAGGTTAGACCTGCTCCGCTGGCCAAGGTTATCGCAGTAAGCTATGAGATGCTAACTTCTTGCATGTAGCCATTAATCCGTTCAAATTACGCAATTTCCGTTTGTTTTGAAGCGCTGGCGATTGTGCGCAGGCTACTCATTTCTGAGGACGTCGGCGAGGCGCCGGACGGCAAACGAACTCCCGGCAAAGTGCAAACATCAAGCATTTCCTTCACCACACCTCTAAACCGAATCCATTCCACCACATCCCCTGTGGCAAGGTTGATGACCTGCACGCCGCACCATGGGTCTGCATCGCGTTTCTTCAACTCCTCATCCAACGGCAGGCCTTTGAATGAACCGTCACCCGGCAGGGAGAGGCCAACGATGGCATGATTGTTGTGAAACGCCAGTCCACGTGCAAACCCCGGCAGGAAACAGCGTGGCTGAAATGTGCCGCTGGCAAGGTCAATAGTGCCAAGATAGCCCGTGCCTGAGTTAACCACCCACAGCTCACCCTCATGCCAACGCGGTGAGTGCGGCATGGAGAGTTTTTCGGTAATGACTTCATTACTGGTAATATCGATCAGACAGCCGCCTTCCTCCCGACGGTCCCGCCACCCGTTGATCACATCTGCCCGGCTGACCATGGTCACATAAGCTGGTTTGCCATCCCTAAGCGCAATGCCATTCAGATGACATCGATCCTCAGCAGCGTGTTTGGAGATGAAGTCAGGTGTCCACCAAGGGGCAAAGGAGTGGATGGAATGCAAGGTCGACAAGCAGGAGTACATGGTGTTTGCGAACACGATACCACCATCGTCTGTGACCACGATGTCATGAATATCCAGATCACCCGTCGTATGCGCCACACGAGGTACATAATACTTGTCTGCATCCCCAACGCGTTGATCGTCCTCCAGAATATTCTCAAACCGGATCACCTGTTTGGCCGTACCAAGGATCAACCGTTGTGGTTCTGCCCAAAGGCCCATAGCACGACCCGTGCCGATGGCATGAAAATGAATACCGCCACTGGGTTTGACGCCAACCAGAAACAGCTGCCCTGTTTGATAGGAGGAAATGGCAAGCCAGACCTGATTGGTGCTGAGCCAGATCGCCATGCCACGAGAGCACGAGATATCGTTGGGCTCCAATTACGCCACTGGCTCTGCATTTTGCGCAGGATTGTGTGTTGAACCAGCCATCTCATCCCCTTTTAGATTACGCTTGCAACAATCTGGGACTATAGGCCCATCCCGCAGGAGGGGCCTCAGCGAGTTATGAAGGCTCGATATCTACGAGGCTTAGAATTTGATCGTAAAATCTAACTCGATAACATGAATGGTCGCGTTGTCACCAAACTGACCATTGTATTCTGCGTTTACAAAGAGGTTGTCAGCCGCACGGGCATCAAGGCCAACTTCCAGCTCAGATGCATCCTGCGAGATTGGTGCCCCATCCACACCAAAGGCAGTGCTGCCCGCAAAGGCCAGCAAGGCCGAAGGATCAACATCTCCATAGGCATGTCGCCAGCTGAGGAAAGCATTGACGTTGAACAAGTCATAGACGTTATAAGCACCCCGCACACCCAGATTGGTGAAGGTGCTGTCAAAGCTGCCACCCTGCTTGGTTAAGGCCGCAGTTCCGACATTCTCCGCAAAGCCATCTGTGTGCACATCGATATAGGAAACGCCAAGGAAAGGCTCAAACGCGAACGCCTCCATCACAGGAAACTCATAGTTGGCCTCGGCATAAAACTGCCAGCCGCGACCTTTATAGCTGCTGTGCTCACGCTCGTTGATGGTCGAGAAGTCCACCGTTCGCGACCCTTCAAGGAAGTGCCAGTTGTAAATACCCGCCAGAACAAAGCCGATATCTTTGGCCACCGTCTCTCCATAGATTCCGATGGACCATGTTGTCGCCGATCCGCTGGAGGAGCGCGCATCCTGTTTCGCATTGGTGCGGCCATAACCACCCAGAACACCCGCGAGCGTTTCCTCGGCAAATTCCCGGTCATACCCAAAGAACAAACCGCCCAGACTGTTGTCCAATGACGCAGTATCACTGGTTCCAAACGTGTTGGACCGTGCCCCGTAACCAATGCCCCAGAAGTCGTTTCGGCGGTCTTCTTCCAGCTCCATGGGATCCTCAGGCACAAAAGCTGTTGAGATGGAGCCGAGCGATGCATCAGCATTGCGGATACGGTTGTTGATCAAGGCCATCCGGCGATAATTGTTCTCAACCAATGCCCCCTGGATGGAGGCATAGATTTCGCCTGGAATATCATCATAAGCCGCACGCACCTCTGCTCCGTTGGAAAGACCGAGCAAAGCCTGCGGCAATGGGTCTGAAAGCGGCAAGCTGTCCAAACCTATGCAAGCCACAGACCGCTGATTTTCGTTGCTAGCAAAGCCACAAAAATTATCGGCAATAGCAGTCGCAGGCAGGTTTACGAAATTGGCACCATAGGACAAACTCCAATCAATAAACAAGGTGTCTTCCACACTATCAAAATCACCTGTTATCACGGTGCTCTCGATACCGCTTTCGCCACCCGGAGAAATAAGACCGGCGTTTGTAAGCATGTTACCTGCCCCAAGAACAACCGAGGTTCCTGAGTTAAAAGTTGCGCCACTCAGGTTGTTGAAAGCGTTGGTGCCAGCATCCAGATCAATGCCATTGGTTGACGTCAGCGTGCCGGAGTTGTTGATGGTATCATCTCCACCTCCTCCCTTGATGTCATCCGACACACCAGTGATTGAGTTGGTGCCGTTCAAGGTAAATGTGGTGACACCCACAGTTTGAATGTTGATACCAAACGACTGTGCATTGATGGTGCTGTTGGTCAGGTTGACCTGAAAGGTACTCACAGGTGCAAGGCCATCTGAAATCAGTATCCCATCCGAGTTTGTGCCATTGGCATTGATCGTTCCACTGTGTGTCACAGTCGCGGTGTTCTCGGAGTACACCATGATACCATACGCGGCGTTGCCGCCTGTGGTGATGGTACCATTTTGGTCGATCGTCACCGTTCCAACGCCGCGAGCGCGTGCAAAAATACCGCGCGAGTCGTTACCAGTAGTGGTCAACGTTCCGACATGCGTGATGTCAACATCTCCCGTCCCATCAGAACGCGCAAACAAGGCTGTACTTGATGTGTCCGCTGTATCCACATTACCGGTCTGCGTGATGGTTATGGCACCAGTACTGCCAGCTTGCGTGGTCGCATAGATCCCTTGAGCATACATATTGCCAGTCGTGGCAATATCACCAGTATGGGTGATCGTAATCTCTTCAGACAAAACAGCTTCAATACCTCGGCTGTAATAGCCATCCGTTGTAATATCGCCGGTATAGGTGATTGTTACTGCATCAGCGTTCCTCACCTCAACACCAGAGGCGTATTGGCTTATTGTCTGAATACCACCAGTGTGCGTAATGGAGACATCCCCGCCAGCTGGCTCCACCTCAATTGCGTTCCGGCCATCTGTCGAATTGATAAAGTCACCTGTATCACTGTTGATCGTGATATCGCCGTTGGATTCAAATAAAATGCCTGAAAGAAAAACGGAGGGTGTGATGTTTGTCGTGACGTTTTCGATGATCAGATTAGTGTAAGTTCCTCCCGCTCCCCCGTCGATATCAACCCCAACTGACAAGTCACCCGATTGATCCGCTGATGGAACATTGAGGTTGGGGCGACACAGATTGCGCACGCGCTGGCATGATTGCCACGCTCGGCAGCACAATGATGGCCGTGGAAAGAAGAAGAGATTGATAGAAGCCACCAGAACACAACAACCGTGCCGGCTTGAAAAATGTGACGCCGCCGCTCATTTAAACCCTTAAGACTACAAAAACTAAGGCACTTAAATCTCTCAAGATATGCCGAGTACTTGTCTCTTTCGTCTGACAGTGTGTAACTATGCTAAACAGATACACGTCAACGGGTTCACCTGAACTGCGAATGGATGCCATTGATAAGCGCAGACAAGCGATTTCGTTAACAAAGAGTTAAGAAGGGGCAGTAGCGAGGCATACTCTTGTCACAAGCTTTGAAAAGTGGGGGCACCGGTTCAGCTGGATTCAACTGACGAGGGACATAAGAGATTCTTAGCGGAGTCAAGCTGTAGAACTTACCCTTACATGCATGCGCTGAGCATATTGAGGACGCTCCAGAGACACTATTGCGCCAGTTCAATACGCGTTTTGCAGGCAATAAATGCTTCGTAACTCACTGTAGAACCGCAATTTTTGGAGTCATCAGTGGAAAGCCACTTAAACTCACATCACATATCAGTGAAGGTGCCTAATCAAAACAATCGATAAAGCATTCATTAACCTCTCTTCGTCTAGGGGATCTCCCTTATATTTGCTTAGGGGAGAGCATCATGTCATTTCTAGGAAGAGTTGCAGGCTATGTGTCTGCTGCCGTTGTGTTGGGGCTGACCTCATCTCCCTTGAGTGCTGCAGACATCAATTCGCTGAAAGAGCAATATCGCCGACCATTGGAAATTCCGTTTCCGGAGAGCGCACCATATTCTCCGCAGATGGCAACGCTTGGGAAGATGCTGTTCTTCGATCCTCGCTTGTCTGGCAATAAAAACATCAACTGCGTCAGTTGTCATAACCCATCCTTTGGTTATGAAGTGCCTGTTCCGACTGCTGTTGGGTCAGCCAACACTCTGCTTGGGCGTCAGGCTCCAACAGTCCTCAACGCTGCCTGGGTTGCACCTATGTTTTGGGATGGCCGTGCCGAGACGTTGGAAGAGCAGGCCGCTGGACCGATCACCAATCCGGAAGAGATGGACGGCAAGTTTGAAGCCATCGTCGAGATCCTGGATGAGATCCCCGGTTACAACAAATGGTTTGGCCTTGTCTTCCCGCAGGATGGCATCACACGCGACACTGTACTGACCGCAATCGCCACGTATGAGCGCACGGTTGTTTCCGGCTGGTCTCCGTTTGACCGTTGGGTTGAAGGAGACGAGGGTGCGATCTCAACCTCTGCAAAACGTGGGTTTGAACTGTTTAACAGCAAAGGCAATTGCGCAGTCTGCCATAGAGGATGGAACTTCACGGACAACAAGTTTCATGACATTGGCACACCAACCGAAGACATTGGCCGCGGGCTTTATGAGGAAGACAATCCCAAAGCTCAGTTTGCTTTCAAAACTCCGGGCCTGCGCAATCTGACCTACCGTGCGCCATTCACTCACAATGGCAGCATTCCTGATCTGGAAACCATGATCGCGCATTACAATGCTGGCGGCATTGAGCGTCCATCCCGATCCGAGCATGTACGTCCGCTTGACCTGTCTGAACGGGAAGTTCAGGACCTCAAGGCATTCCTTGTTTCGCTCACCGCCGAGCGGACTGAAACACCAATGCCAACGCTGCCAAACTAAGGACCGGATCCATGACTATTCGTAGTAAAATCTTCATTCCGATCCTGAGCCTCATCATTGTCGCTATGGCGCTGATGGCATTCCTCGTCTGGCAGGCAGCCGAAGGCCGTGAAAATCTTGGTCGTGTAACGCTGAAAGCGCTGGAAGCACAGCGCCTTTCCTTCACCATTGTCAACCACTTCGAGCATGCCAAAGAAGTTGTCGATACAACTCTGGCCATGACCACTTTCATTGAGCCTGAAGAATTTCGCCGCGAGTTCAAAGACATCAACGCGTCTCTGGGTATGGACATTGAGGAGACGTTAGAGGTCGCGCTCAATGACGAGATGCAGCAGGCCGTTGTTTCAGCGCAGACCAGCTTTAAAAACTGGAGTAAAGATGCGGCTATCCTGCTGGGTATTACACCATCCCGCATGATCCCGACCAAAGAGAAGATCGAGCGCCACAATCAGGCACTTCGGGCTTCCATCAACGCGATTGTATCATCCACCGTTACCGCCAGTCAGTCAGCACTTGCGCAGGCCAATGCGGATGCACGGCGGCTGAACATCATTTCCCTCAGCTTTGCGTTGATCGCAGGTCTTGGCGGTCTTGGCTTTGCTCTCTGGCTCGCCAACAGCCTCAGCAAACCAATCGTCTCGCTCACCTCCAAGATGGATGAGCTTGCCTCCGGTGCGGTTGATGTGGACCTCAATCTTGCCGCCCGCAAAGACGAAATCGGCAAGATGCAGGACGCGGTCATGGTGTTCCGAGAGAACGCAATCGCCCGCCGTGAGCTGGAACAGCGCGCCAAAACAGAGCGCTCCCGCGAGCAATCGCGCCAACAGCAAAAAGAAGAGGTTGTCGAGCAGTTCCGCGTGGTTCTGGAACGCAATGTATCCATGCTTTCCAACCAGTCCATGGAAATGCGCAGTTCCTCTGAGCGCTTGTTCGATGTGGCCAATCAGGCAACCCAGCAGGCCAACAGCGCAGGCGAAGCCTCTGCCAGCGCGTCACAAAACGTGGAGACCGTTGCAGCGGCAGCGGAGGAGCTGTCTGTTTCTATCCAGAAGATCTCCAGCCAATCCACACGCGCCAATACACTGGTGAAGTCCACCTCTGAAATCGCGCAGACCACGGACAATGAAGTCATTGCCCTTGCAAAGTCCGCTGAGCAAATTGGCACCGTTCTAAACCTCATCCGCGACATCGCCGAGCAAACCAACTTGCTGGCGCTCAACGCAACCATTGAGGCTGCACGGGCAGGGGACGCGGGCAAGGGCTTTGCGGTGGTAGCCACAGAGGTGAAAACTCTGGCAAGCCAGACAGCGCACGCCACCGAGGAGATTTCGGCGCAGATCAACGGTATTCAGAGCTCCACGCGCAGCACAGTCGAAGCCATTGGCTCTATCACGGCGGCGGTGAAAGAAATCAGCGAGCTGACCTCCTCAATCTCTGATGCCGTTGAACAGCAGCAAATGGCAACCGCAGAGATCGCCCAGGCCGTTCAGGCAGCATCCGACGGAACTGCATTGGCCGCCAGCAACGTTGTTTCCGTCAGCGGCGCAATCAACGAAACAACCACTGAAGCCGGAGCAGCCAACAAGTCCTCAGCCTTGCTGGAGCAAGTCACCAACGACCTCTCCGCCGAAGTAGACACCTTCCTCACCCGCATCGCAGAAGAAGACACCCAACAGGCAGTCCGAGCTTAAGTGCAACACATAAAACCTGAACTGCTGTAAAAGGCAGTTCAGGTCCACCTCCAAGTCCACCCATCGCACCCAAAACGCAAATTCCGCCTGTGTTACAAATCCGTACAATTTTTGGGTTGCGTGATTTTCATATTAGAATATATGAATGTACTAATTAACAAGTCACAGCAGAGGTGGTCCTGTGACCCATCACAACGCGCCAAACAAAGATTTGCCTTTGGAAGACACTGGCATTTCGTCTATTTCCGGCAATGCTCGCAAGGGCTTGCCGTTCAAACGGATTATTCTGTTTGTCCCTGTCTTCATCGCCATCATGTTCACTGGTGGCGTCATGGGCATGTATTTCCAACCCGCTGGCCTGCGCCTGTTTTATGAGATGACGGGGCTGGTGCCGGGCGGTGGAAGCAATCAGAAAATTGCAGTTCCAATCAACACGACAGTGACCAAAGAAGACATTAAAGCGCTGGAAGCTGGCGCTGTGGTGGCACTTGGTAAGCTGATCCCAAGAGACGGTGTTTCAACCATCGCCTTGCCATTCGGGGCAGGGGATGCCCGCATTGCGGAGTTGCCAGTCTCAGTCGGTGATTAGGTTGAGACAGGTACTGTGCTCGCCTCGTTGGACAATCGCCCTTCGCTGGAAGCCAGTGTGGAGGCAGCCAAGGCGGAAATCGCGGTTTCTGAGGCATCTCTCCGACAAGTACAGCTTTCCATCACTGCCAGTCAGGTGGAAAATGAGGCTGATCTGAACCGTTCCAAAACCAACGCGGATCTGGCACAGGCGGAACTTGAGCGCACCAAGTCTCTGTTTGCCCGCAAAGTCGTCACTCAGGCTCAGTTGGACCGCGCAGAAGCTGAGGCTGAAAGTGCATTGCTGGATGTGGCCCGCAAGGTCGCAACCTTGCAACGCTACAGCGGTTCAGCCGATATCTTTCAGGCCGATGTGGAACTCGCCAAGCGCAAGTTGCACTCCGCTGCAATCGCTTTGCGCACTGCTGAAGTAAATCTCGAGAAATCCGTTGTCCGTGCACCATTTGATGGCGCTGTACTGGATCTGTTAGTGCAGCCCGGTGAACGCCCGTCTTCTGCTGGTCTCATTGAGTTTGGCAACACCCGCGAAATGACAGCGGAAATGGAGATTTACCAGAACCAGATTGGGCGTTTGAACATCGGCGATGCCGTCATTCTGTGGGCTGAAGCCTTAACACAAGAACTGCGTGGAACCCTGACAGAGATCGGGCTGATCGTCGGACGTCAGAACATCATTAGCGTCGACCCAGCTGCAAACACGGATGCACGTGTGGTGACAGTTGTTGTGACGTTGGACGAGACATCATCTGAACTGGCAGCCAACCTCACCAATCTGGAGATCCTCGGTTACTTCCAGCCAGCAATCGACGAGGCATCCAAGTGACCCGGTTTCTCACATGGGTGCTGGGCCGGTTGCCCATTGGCTGGCTGCAACTGACGCACAACAAAGGCCGCTTTGCCGCTGCGCTGGCTGGTGTCGCCTTCGCCAACGTATTGGTGTTCGTGCAACTTGGTATGATGGGGGCTCTGACTGGCTCCACGTTACAGCCCTATGAGCTGTTTGAGGCGGACATTCTGATTTCCGCGTCTGATGCCAAGTCTCTCACCGAAGGCGGCAATGTTGCCCGAGTGCACATGCTACAAGCGCTGACCCTGCCAGAGATTGCAGCAGCAGCTCCTGTTTATATCGCCAAGGTGGATTGGCGGGTGCAGAAAGACCAGATCGCCGGTTTGCAACTGGTTGGGCTTCCCATTGAGGCCATTGACTTCATGGCACCAGTGTTGCGCCCTCAGTTTTTGCAGTTGGCTTTGCCCGATACTGCACTGGTAGACCGCAAAACACGTGGCGGAACAGAGGAGTTCTTCAACTCCCTCTCACCGGAAACACCTGCTGTGTTTGAAATGAGCAACCGTCAGATCAAACTGATCGGCACTTTGCAGATTGGTGCTGGGTTTAGTGCCGATGGTAATCTGGTGATGTCTGACCAGAGCGTCCTCCGGCTCTCACCCTCCCGCAGTTCCGGTGCGCCAGACCACATATTGCTGAAAGTGCAAGAAGGCGCTTCTGTTGAGCGAGCGGTTGAACTGCTGAAGCAGGTATTGCCGACAGATACCCTGAGAATCCGCAGTTTCGCCAAGGCGGCATCAGATGAACAGGCCTACCAGACCTCAGAAAAGCCAGTCGGCATCATCTTCGGGTTTGGCACTATCATCGGTGTGCTGGTGGGCATCGTCATCGTGTATCAGGTTCTCAGCACTGATGTGGCCGATCACCTGAAGGAATATGCCACCTTCAAGGCAATGGGGTTCAGTGAAGGTTTCTTCCTCAGCATCATCTTTGAGGAAGCCATGGTCCTTGCTGTGCTTGGGTTCTTCCCCGGTGTGTTTGCTGCCATGGGCATTTACAAGATGCTGGCATTGAAATCCGGTCTCCCGGTGGGACTCACATTGGCACGAGCGCTCATTGTTTTCCTCGGCACGCTAGCCGCCTGCGCACTTTCCGGCACCATTGCAACGCGTCGATTGGCACATGCTGATCCAGCTGACCTATTTTAAGGGGAGCAGATGATGACATACACACCACATGCTCCAATCAGTGTCTCCGGTCTCAATCATTGGTTTGGCGAAGGAGAAGCCCGTAAGCAGGCTATCTTTGATGTAAACTTCGAGATCGAAAAAGGCAGTCTAACCGTGCTGATGGGTCCGTCCGGGTCCGGCAAAACCACGCTGCTAACGCTTATGGGTTGCCTCCGTGATGTCCAGAAGGGCCAGCTCGCCTTGCTGGGTCATGAACTACATAGCGCGGACGAGACGATGAAGATCATGTTGCGGCGGCGCCTTGGCTTTATTTTTCAAGCGCATAACCTGCACGAAAGCCTGACGGCGACCCAAAATGTTCTGATGGGGTTGCAAGTTCACCAAAACGGCGTGAAGGCAACAGTCGATGGAGCGCAGCAAGAAAAGGCTGCACGGCATATGCTCAGCATTCTGGGACTGGAAGATCGCAGTGACTATCTGCCCGCTCACCTTTCCGGCGGACAGAAACAACGCGTTGCCATCGCACGCGCGCTCGTTTCCTCTCCAGATATCATCTTTGCAGATGAGCCGACGGCAGCTCTGGACAAGGACACCGGGCTCACAGTGGTCAAACTGCTCAAAGAGCTGGGCGAAAAGCGCGGCATCACGACGGTGATGGTGACACATGACAACCGCATCCTGCAATTGGCGGACCGTATCCTGACAATGGATGAGGGCCATTTAATTGAGGAAGCCGTGCCTGCATGACCTCTCCAACCTCAACTTGCAAGCATCCGTTACACCTTGCGACAAACTAATACAACATTCCCGTTGAAGCGATATTTGACTCAACTATTCTAATCGAAAGCAAGCTCAAATCCGCCTTGTACGGATATATACATAACTAGACTAGGCAGAGATAAGAAATAGACGCTGTCACCTTATACAGTGCCAGAAGATTTATTTCGAACAGAACAACCAAAACAAAAACACCCCCATCAAATACTAGACAATCACCAAACACGGAGAAATCCATGCGTAAACTATTGATCACTGCGCTGGTCGCTATGACTGCAACTTCAGCTTTTGCGGCTGACACAACCAAAGACGATGCCGTAGACGCCCGTCGCGCTTACTTCACCTTACTTGGGCATGATATGGGCGCTCTGGCAGCCATGGCAAAAGGCGAAGTTGAATACAGCCCAGAAAAAGCCAAAGCAGCTGCAGGCAACATGATGACAGTTGCCAGCTACAACGCAGCTGGCCTTTATGTTCCGGGCACTTCAAACGCTGATCTGCCTGGTAAAACCCGCGCACTTCCAGTCATCTGGGAAGATATGGCAGGCTATCAGGCCAAGGGAAAAGGTTTCTATCAGGCGCTTGTTGCCCTGAATGACGTAGCTGGCGAAGGTCGCCCTGCACTGGGCAAGGCACTCGGCAAACTGGGTGGAACCTGTAAAGGCTGCCACAAAGAATTCCGTGCGAAGGACTTCTAAAAAATGACGGTTGCGAGCACTGATCAATCCATGGAAACGCAGGAGAAAACAGGAGCCCCTGTTTGGGACCTGCCACTGCGCCTGTTCCATTGGCTTTTCGCAGGCTGTGTTGCCGCCGCATGGGGTTTGGGCAAATTTGGGCCAGATGTTATGACGCTGCATTTCTGGTTTGGCTATGCAGTGCTCGCCCTCATTGCTTTCCGACTGGTTTGGGGTTTCATCGGCTCTGAGACAGCTCGTTTCTCAAGCTTTGTTTACTGCCCCAAAGCACTGTTTTCCTACATTGCCAAACTGCCAAAACGGCATGCAAGCAACTGGAAGGGACACAACCCCCTTGGCGGCCTGTTTGTCTTCCTTTTGCTCGGCGTTATTGGAGCACAGGCAGCACTGGGTCTGTTCTTGGACCCGGAAGATTACATCAATGTGGGGCCGTTGGCTTCATGGGTGGGCATCGACAGCGCCCGCACCGCATTGGCGTGGCACGGCATTCTGGCCCGCGCAACGCTCATTCTGGTGGTTCTGCACGTGGCGGCGATCTTCTTCTACCGTTTGTGGAAGCGGGAAGATCTTGTCACCCCAATGATCACAGGCTATCAAAAAGCCAAGTGATCTTCGCAATAAATCAGACCGGGGCAGCAACATCTGCTCCGGCTTTTCTTTGCCTAAGAGGTTTCAGTTTCCCGTGCCTTAGCCGTCCGTTTGATCGGCGGCTCCTCAATTGGGTTATTTTCTATCATCCAGGGTTTGTAGCTGATCTCCGTATTGCTCGCCCGCTTAAGCACACTCGGATGAACGTGCGGTTGCCCGCGTTCTCGTGCGTTCAGATCCAGCCGCGGCCACATTCTTTGCTTCACTTTGTAGATGTACTCAAAGATGCCTTCACGCGGATTGTGGATCGTGCCTGTCTCATCCGGATTCAACTTGGCAACCAGCGCTTTGCGACTGCTTTCATGAATGCGCAAACCGTTTCGTTCTGCGTGCTCCAGCATCCAATTAAATGTGATGTCTGAAAGTCGGGAATCCTCATAACCACCGCCAACATCGGTGTGCACACCTGCAAACCAGGTTTGCTGCATGATCTGGTTTGGCGCGGTACTCTCATTCCACAGGACAGGATGGAACACCTCACGCTCATCATCAATGGATAAGGCATGGTAAACATTCTTCACGGCTGCAGGCAATGTCAGGTCATGGAACTCATGTTTGAAGCCGGGGAGCTTGTTGACGGCAGCGGAAAGGGGTTTCCAAGGCAGCCCAAGCGCTGCGACCGTATCCCACACGCCGATAAACTCAATGTCTGCCCACATATTGTGGTGCTTTTCGCGAAATTCCTGTGCTTTGGCTTTTCGCGCATGACAATCACTGATCTGGTAAATCTTGTAGGCTTTGGCGATCAGTTCTGGTCGGGATTTGGGTAGGATGCCGAACATCTCGATGAAGCCTGCAAGGCTGCGCACGGTGGTGGTGGCGCGGCTGAAGCCGAACAGATAGATTTTATCCTTGGCCTGATAATTCTCGAAGATGAACTGATAGCATTCCATCAGGTTCTTGCTGATGCCAAGCCCGGTGGCATTGCCCAGTAAACGCGTAACACGAGAGCGGTGCGCTTTCGTGCCCAATCCGCGATCATAAAACAGCACTTGCCGTTTGGTTCTGTTCTCGCAAATCCTGAAGAGTTTATAGACGTTCGTGTCCGGGCCTTCGCCGCCCTCCTGACCGGTTCCGTCTGAAAACACCACTATGTTCTTTGCCATGGCCTACCTCCCAAAACTGCAGTGTCACTTAAACTTAATCAGCAAATACAGGTAAGTACAGTTTATACGGGTATCTACACCTCATGCACCCCACACATTCTCATGAGCCAGACAAAAAGAAACCCGGAGAGGGGGATCTCCGGGCTTCTGTTTTAGAAGAGAGGGTTCGGATGGAGGTGGCCGTCCTAGCCCTTATGCTTCTGGCAAAAAGGCCAGCCCCTCTTCTTTGAGGTGGATGAAGGCTTCTGCACCTGTTGGAATGACCGTTGCACTCAGGTTGTGATCAATGGCGAACAACTTGCCAAATCCAGTGTTGAGGGAGTACTGGATCTGGTTGCCGAGATAAGCTGCGTAAGCAATGCCCGCAGCGATGCCATTGGTCCCATCTTGTGTAACGGTGATGCCTTCTGGACGGATCGCCAGCTTACCGTGCTGACACGCCGGACCAGAGTAAGGCAGAACAACAGAGGCCCCACCAACTTTCAGTGAAACTGTGCCTTCACTGAAACCTGCAATCTCACAATCCACCACGTTTGCATCACCAATAAAGTCGGCAATAAACGCGGAATTCGGCTGGTTGTAGAGCTCTCGCGGAGTACCAGACTGTGCAATCTCCGCTTTATTCATCACGATGATGCGGTCAGAAACAGCCATCGCTTCTTCCTGATCGTGCGTCACATAGACAGCGGTCAGGCCAAGCTTCTGCTGAATTTCGCGAATCTCTTCACGTACATGACGACGCAGTTTCGCATCAAGGTTGGAAAGCGGTTCATCGAGCAACAGCACTTCCGGTTCCAGCACAACAGCGCGAGCAACTGCCACGCGCTGCTGCTGACCACCGGAAAGCTCACTTGGTAGGCGCTCGCCGTAACCAGCCAGACCAACCATCGCTAAGCCTTCTTCTGCTTTGGCTTTGGCTTCCTTGGCAGGCACCTTATTGACGCGCAGGCCGTAGGACACGTTGTCGACCACGCTCATATGCGGGAAGAGTGCGTAGGATTGGAACACCATGGACACATTGCGGTACGTTGCGGTCAGGTGAGTGACATCCTTACCACCGATGTAGATGGTGCCTTCAGTTGCGGCTTCCAACCCGGCGATGAGACGCAGAGTGGTAGTTTTTCCGCAACCACTTGGGCCGAGCAGAGTGACAAGCTCACCCTGCTGGATTTCCAGGTTGAGAGGCTTCAGTGCGGTGACAGAACCGTATTTTTTGACGACATCCCGGAACTGTACAGAGCCTGCTTTTTGCATAATAGACATGATTTACTCCAGAAACTCCAGGACTAAGCTGAAGCCAGCTCTTTGTTTTTGTTTGAGGTTTGCAGACGGTTCTGACGACGCAACTTGCGCTGCCCAATGACGACCTGCAGCAGTAGGATTGCCACCAGCATGGTGATGATCAGCACAGAGGAGTACGCAATCGCGATACCGTACTCGCCATGTTCAACACGGCCCACGATGAACGAGGTTGCCATGTTGTGGCGCGCACTCACCAGGAAGATCACCGCACTCACAGAAGTGATTGCACGAACGAAGCTATACGCCAGAGCTGCAAGGATCGCTGGCCCCATCAAAGGCAGGATCACCTTGCGAACAGTGGTGAAGCTGTTTGCTCCAAGCGTGATGGAGGCTTCATCAAGGCTCTTATCCAGCTGGGACATAGCCGCGATACCACCGCGCACACCCACTGGCATGTTACGGAATACGAACACGATGATCAGGATGATACTGGTGCCAGTCAGCTCAATTGGTGGTGTGTTGAAGGCCATGATGTAAGCCACACCAATCACAGTGCCCGGAATTGCAAAGCTGAGCATTGTGCTGAACTCAAACAGGTTCTTGCCAGCAAACTTCTGACGCACCAGCAGGTAGGCAGTGAGCAAACCAACGACAGCGGTGAGTGGAGCCGCGATAGTGGAGATGGTGAGCGTGGTGAAGTAACTGTCCCACGCCACACCCGTCCAGCGGATATCGTTATTGAAGCTGACGGAGAATGCCCGAATGTAGTGATCCAACGTGAAGGTGTTATCGTAGCCCCAAAGCTTCACGAAGCTGCCGAATACGATCATGGAATAGACAACAGCGGTGAACGCTGCCCATGGCAATGCAAAACCGTAGCATGTCCATTTAAGCGCAGAGTTCAGCGGCGAATGCTGGCCGGAATCAGCCTTGCCTGTCACAGTCGCATAAGATTTTTTGCCAAGCCACAAGCGCTGCGCCACAAAGGCAGACAGGGTGAGCATGAGCAAGACGACAGCCAGAACAGCCGCTCTGGATGGGTCAGCCACAGCACCGACAATGGCGAAGTAGATCTCAGTAGACAGGACGTTGAAGTTGCCACCCAACACAAGCGGGTTACCGAAGTCGGCAATACTTTCAATGAAGCCAAGCAGGAAGGCATTTGCCAGACCCGGACGCATCAGAGGCCATGTGACGTTCTTAAAGGTCTGCCACTGGGATGCATTGAGGGTTTGAGAAGCTTCTTCCATGGATGGGCTTACGCCCTCTACCACACCGATGAGCACGAGGAAGGCTATCGGCGTAAAGGAAAGCAGCTGCGCGAGATAAATGCCGGAGAAACCGTAGAGCCAACGGCTTTTCGAGATATCAAAAACATCATGCAGCACATCTGTCACTACACCTGCCCGACCAAACATAAGGATCAGCGCCAGACCAATCACAAAGGGAGGAGTGATGATTGGAATGATGGTGAGAATGCGCAGCAGTTTTTTCGCAGGAAACGCGGTTTTGGTTGCGACCAGCGCAAAGGCGAGGCCGAGGAGGGTTGTACCAGCACCAGTAAGCACTGCGAGAAAAACGGAGTTCCAGGCCGGACCGCATGTTCCGCCACCAACAAGGCAGGCAAGGCTCCAGATATCTCTGGAAAAGAAACGCCCGAAGAAGGCAGTTATGTCGATGCTGCCATCTGACACTTGAAAGGCGCGGATGAGGATTTGGGAAACCGGATAGAAAACAAAGGTAATCACCAAAGCAATAATGAGGCCGATGCTGCCAACGATGAACGCATCACCGCGGCCCTGACCAAGACCAGAAATGCTTGTGGTGAGGATAAAGAGGAGAGCCCCAGCGGTGATCATCGCCCCAGAGCCAAAGCCAACCTGACCTGCTGCCGCTGAACCGAAGTTGAGGGCATCAGCGAACAGTTCCGGCCCGACTCTGCCAATTGCAAAGCCCTGCGCAAACAACAGAGCAAGGTCTGTCATAGACAGAATAACAAGGGCCTTTGCCCGGGTTCGCTCATCTTTCAGCAAAGCAAACGACAGGCCGATACCGACGAATGCCAATGCTAATGGAACAAACCACCAGCGGCCATAAAGCAGAGCTTGGAAGAGGGCAGGTGCGGCGTCTTCGCTAAGGAACTCGCTGAACAACCAGCTAAAAGACCAAAAGCCGCTTTCTACTGAGTACCAGGGAAATATGCAAAATCCCACTATTCCGGCGGCGAGCCAGAGCGCAATTGTCTTTCGCATGATGTTGATCCGAGAGTTTTGTATTGGCGCGAGCGCGAATACGATGCAACGCGTATGGGGTGAAGGGCGGACAGAGAATAAGTCCGCCCTTCAACGCTCGATTTACTTAGTGAGAAGCGTTTTTAACTTCTTCGTTCCAGCGCTTCAGCAGGCGCTCACGAGTGGAACGCTCACCATATGTTGCAAAATCGTAGTCGATCAGCTTGATGCTTGCCAGATCTGGGGACTCAGGAGCAACGGATGCTTTGGAGTTGGAAGGAACCTGGAAGGACTTCACTTCAATAGAGCGGGACTGAACTTCTGGACGCAGAGCGTATTCTACAAACTGTTTTGCCAGCTCAGGGTGCTTTGCACCTTTGATCACGCTCACAGCGCCAACTTCGTAACCAGTACCTTCACATGGCGCCACGATCTTCAGCGGGAAACCGGAACCTGCCAGCTTAACCATGTCATGCATGAAGCCGATAGAGATGGTGGTTTCACCGCGAGCAGCAGCTTTACTTGGTGCCGAACCAGATTTTGTGTACTGGTTCACGTTCTTGCCGATTTCAGTCAGCAAACGGTAGGCTTCATCTTCACCGAACAGCTGAACGAAGGTTGCCAGCTCAGTGTAAGCAGTGCCGGAGCTGTTCGGGTTCGCAACCTGAATTTCGCCGGTGTACGCAGGGTTTGTGAGGTCTTTCCAGCAAGCTGGAGCAGGCAGGCCGCGTTCTTCCAGAACTTCAGCGTTATACGCAATGCCAAGTGCGCCAGCGTAGATGCCAACAGTGCCGCCGTTTGAGATTTTGTGCATGTTGGATGCCCAACCCAACAGGTCGCTGGTATCAACGCCTGGATCCTGTGTCAGGCCCTCAAATGCTGCGATCAGGTGTGGATCGCCAGTACCGCCCCACCATACGTCAATCTTAGGGTTGCTTGCTTCTGCACGTACCTGAGCGAGTGTTTCGCCAGTGCTTTTGCGAACCATCAGAACTTCATTACCGGTTTCATCCTCAAAACCGCGTGCCATCAGCTCACACCAGTCCTGCTCAGCACCGCAGACCATGTTGAGTTCTTCAGCAGAAGCTGTTGCTGGAAGTGCAGCAAGAAGGCCAACAGCAGCAAGACCACCTAAAAGAGCGTTTTTCATTATCTTCTCCCAAGTCTAAACGCATGTAGGTGTAACAACTTACAAGTACACCCACATAATCCCATAACTTGATTAGAAAATTACATGAAACATCACAGGAGTGCTTATGATTTACAGTTAAGTATGTTCCTATTTAGCAGATATATATTTTAAATGTTACATTTATTACAGAAATGAGTTACATATGAAATATTAGAATTATTGATGACAAGGCACTTTCCCGTGCATTGTCGCCGCAATCTGAAGAAAATCAAAAACGACCTCCAAGTATGCGTCTGGGAGCATGGTACGGGTTGCGAGGAAGGTTACTTAAATGACCGAGAGTTGGGATGGGTCACCCTCAAAGGTAGCTGTCGTTGATGACGACCCGGCTATTCGCGAGGTCTTGCAGGAACTGCTGCATGAATACGGGTTTCAGGCACTGCCATGCCACGGAAGCAAAGAGCTTATCGCGCTCAAAGAGCTGGAAAACCTTGATCTGGCAATCATAGATTTGAAGTTGGATGGTGAAAGCGGCATGATGCTCGCTCAACGCCTGCGAACATCCTACGATTTTCCTATCATCCTACTCACCGGCACAGGTGATGAAGTAGACAAGATCGTCGGACTGGAAACGGGTGCTGATGATTTTCTGATGAAGCCTTTTAATCCGCGCGAACTGATCGCTCGCATTCGTGCCGTTCTGCGCCGTTACAAGCGCAACGTTCCTGCAGAACCGGAGCCCACAGTCGCGCTCGCTGCACCTCAAGCTCCCAGCGCTGGGATCATTCCTCTCGGTGAACTCTCTTTCATCTGCGATGAGCGGCGGTTGCTGGACAAGAACCTACGGGAAATTAGCCTGACCAATTCTGAGTTGCGCCTACTGGAGTTTCTCATAGAGAATCCGAACCGCCCGATTGATCGCGTAGAACTGCTGGAGTATTTGGGGGGCGATCTTTCCCGCTATATGGACCGCACCGTCGATGTTTTGATCCTGCGTTTGCGCCGGAAGATTGAGGCCAATCCATCCAAGCCGGTCTTCTTGCAGACCCGCCGCGGCAAAGGCTATGTCTTCGCACTGGATGAAGCCGCTGTAGATCTGCCATGACCCTTCTACCCCAACGCTTGAAAGCTCTGCTTTCCATCAAAACACGTTTGCTGGCAGCCATCACGCTGCTGACTTTTGCAACACTGTTTGCAGGATCGATCGCTTGGTATTGGCTGGACCAAGCCAACGTGAAACTCGTTGGGCACTACCAAAAAACCATTGAAGCAATCGCAAGCTCACTCCAACTGGCTAATAAATCGGCAGGTCTGGTGAGTTCAGCTCCCTTCATCCTGAATCTTTCCTCGGTCTATCAGATCGAGAATGAAGGCTCTCGCTTGCTTGTTGAGCTGAGTAAGGCAGAACAGCAATATCGAGACAATTTCCCACTTGCACGGCAACAGGGCAGTCTCGGGCGTTTTCTGCCGCAAGTGCAGCAAAACCTCTCGCTCATGCGCTCTCAGGTGGCTGTGCTGGTCAACGCAGCCCAGCAAATCAGCGAGTCTGAGGATCGGGTCCGCACCCTGCTTGTTGATCTCACTAAGATGGAGCGCCTCGCAGTCAAGAACTCCTCTACGTTCTACCAGAATGTAGACGAACGTGAGGCGTGGCAGGGGATTGGACAAGCAGCTAATCTGCTGATTTCCGCAGCTCATGTGACCGATTTCCTCAGTCTGGGCGAGCTGCGTCGCCGCTATCATCTGCAGATGGTCGAGCTGGAAGGCGTATCAGCCCCTGAGGTTCAGGAGGCTGTTGAAGTTCTGAAGACAATAGCAGAGGACAACGCGGGCCTTTACGCTATTCGCCATCTGGCAATGGCAGGACAGCTGGAAGCTCGCAACGCGCTTTTCAAAATCAAATCCAGCGCGCAAATGATCAACCAGCTGGTGGCTGAATTTGTACGTCTGTCCGGCAACGAAATCGCCAAACAACGGCAGGAAACATCCTCCTACATCTCTAGCGCACAGCTTGTTGTTCTGCTCACAGGCATCGCAAGTATTCTGCTGGCTTTAATGTCGGCACACTACATCGCCGGATATGTAACCAAAAACATCAACCGCATCTCCCACGCCATGTCCAGTCTGGCAAAGGGCAATCACACCACCGTACTCCCACGTCCTGCACGGCAGGATGATGAGATCACGCGGTTGTTGCACTCTTTCCGCATTTTCCGCGCCAACTCCATTCGGTTGCGCCGCATTTATGGCCAGTTACAGCGTAAGACAGAGCTGTTCGAGACCACCTTTAACTGCATTGCTGAAGGGCTGGTTCTGACCAACGATGCCCATGATATGACAGCCTGGAACCCGCGGCTGGCAGAAACGCTTCGCATCAGTGAGGCAGAGATCGATACGGCCAAAGACATTCGTGTGCTCATCCAGAACTCAGGGTTCAGATGGAAGGATGAAAACGTCCGCCCACATGGCACGCGCTTTCGCTTTGCAGAACTGATAGATGATGACGGAATCCTGATCGAAGTGCGCAAAAGCCCGCTACCTGAAGGTGGCGCAGTCTGGTCATTTTCTGATGCAACGGACCGTCGCTTTGTTCAGGAACAGGCGCAACAAAAACAAAAGCTGGAAAGCCTTGGGCAGCTGACGGGTGAAGTGGCCCATGACTTCAACAACATCCTGACCAGCATCTCTGGCTGTGTCGGAATAATTGAGCGTAAAAGCTCCAAACTCATTGATCTGAAAGGCAACATCCAGCGCATTCACAGCGCGGTAGAGATGGCCACCAACCTGACACAGCGCTTGCTTGCCTTCGCCCGCAAACAGCACCTTGAACCAGAGGTCGTTGAGATCAACCATCTCATTGAGAGTGTGGCTGAGATCATTTCCTTGAGCATCGATGAACGGATTGTCCTGACGACAGATTTACCGGAGGACGCAACCTATGTGCGCATCGATCCCGGTCAGCTGGAAAGCGCAATGCTGAACCTTTGCATCAATAGCTCCCATGCCATTTCAGATGCAGGCACCATCTCTATTCATGTCGTCGTCAATGGGTCAGAGAGCGTTTCCATCAGTGTGACTGATGACGGATGCGGCATGGATCAGGAAACGCTGGAACGCGTTTACGAACCTTTCTTCACCACCCGCCACACGTCTGCAGGGTCTGGACTTGGGTTGAGCATGGTGTTTGGTTTTATCAAGCAATCCGGCGGGGAAATGGGCATCACCAGCGAGAAGGAAGAGGGGACAACAGTGACCCTCGTCATTCCGCAGGCACCGCTGGAAGATCTGGCACCCACCACCGCGATTACGTTTGACCAGCCTCGCCGCATTCTAGTGGTTGAGGATGATCTACAAACCCTGTTGCGCGCCAAGACCATGCTGAAAGAGATGGGGCTCATCTGTATCGAGGCCAACAGCTACGGCTCCGCTAAAGTGCTCATTGAGAACGGAACCAAGTTCGACATTCTCTTCACAGATGTTCAGCTTGAAGATGGCAAAATCGGATGGGATCTGGCTGAAGCCAGCATCAAAGCCTGCGCAGACCAAAAAGTGGTCGTCACCTCTGGTCGTTTCCCCAAAGCACTGGAACCACAAACACAAAGTCTAGAGCGAATCACACGACTGGCTAAGCCTTACAGCAAGGAGCAACTGGCAGAAGCTTTGCTCAGCCAGATAAAGCAGTTTGAGGCTGCTGACTAGGGCTATGCATCAGTGCCTGTTCTCTGCCCAAAGCGCATCAATAAATTGGTGTTGATCACAACCTGCATGACAAGCCTGCGAGAGAGCATAACACCGAGCATCATGGCAAAACTCTCTGTCTTTCATACTGCAGCCCTTGCCAGCTGATACTGCGTCGCCGCACTCAGGCGCAAAGGCATTTGAAACAGGACCTTCAGAAAGGTCGGTTTTCTTCGGTTCAAACAATCTCGATAAAGAAAGCATAGTCAGTTGCCTTTATTTTACGAAGTTTTCGCGGAGAACCACGGGCAGGAAGTGGATCAGGTATAGAGTGAAAGCGAGCGCAAACAGGCTCCAGGCCAGTGATATTACATCCAGATCTGGGAGAAGCAGTGGGCCGAGCGAACGGACCAGACAAGCACTTATGAGGGAGAGGATCGCGGCTCCAAGCAGCTTGGAAAGCTTCAGCGAGTACCCCGCATGCCGCAGACCCGCGATGGTCAAAACCATAAAGGTCGCCAGAGATAAACCGCCGATGAAGATCATATGCTGACCAGAAACATAAGAGCCAGCTGACAGCAGTCCAAGCAATCCGCCAGCCTCCAAGGCAAAGCCAACTCCAAAGAACCAGTAAACCAGATAAAGCGCTTTTGCGAAGGAAGTTCGTAAAGCGCCAGCCATATGCCAGTCCTGCAGGATGTTGAGCACTGCACAGGCAGACGCCAGCGCCAGCCATCCTTGCAACGCATCAGAAACACCCAGCACCTTGGCAAGAGTAAACGCAGAGATGCAGAACAGCGCTGCACGCCTCATTGGTGGGCGCGGAACAAAAACGGCGCCATCATCTCGCGTGGACAAAGCATCATTCACAATCACCATGGAAACAGGTGCAAGCGCGGTAAGGACCATCAGGACAAACGCCCCCTCCGCAATCGCAAGCCCCTGATTAAGAACGCCAATCTGCGTGTACTCCCAAAAGCAAACAAGCTGCGCCACGCAAAGCAGAAGCACCGGCCACATGAGATGGCGCATCTTGGCACGCCAGAGCCTTGGTAAAATCACAACCAGTAGTGCAGCAGGAAGGAGAGCCTGAACCACAAAGACAACAGTTGGCGAAAGCACGCCAAGCATCCAGAAAGCAACGCGGCCCGCCAGCCAAAGCGCGCCAAGCCCCGCCAATTGTGCGCCTGCAATTTTTGGTGTGTTTGACCAGGATGGGACAGCAGTGGTCAAAAAGCCTGCCATCGCACCCGTGAAAAAGCCAAAGAACATCTCATACTGATGGAAGAGCAGAGGATCTGCATCCAGTGGCACTGGCAACACATCAGCAAGCACAAGCCCCCATACGACGATGGAGAACACCGCATAAAGCGCTGACAGCGGAAAGAAGACGCGAAACCCTTCAGAAAACACCGGAGCATCAAAAAAAGAAACCTGTTGTGCAGGCACATGGGAAAGCTCAGTCATACGAGTTGCTCCCAATTGCTCATGTTGAACAGCTGCGCAATCCGATCATCTGCCAGCAAGCTCGCCTCAAGTTCCAAAAGGTTTTGACGCGTACGCTCGGAGCGAGCCAGTGGCACTTCATATTCCTTGGCAAAATGACCCGGATCCGGCGCCATGACCAAAACACGGTCACTCAAAGCCAAAGCCTCTGTCACATCGTGAGTGACCATCAGAACGGAACACTGTTTCTTATCAACTTCATGCAACACCAACCGGTAAAGATCGCGGCGGCGGCCAATGTCGAGAGCGCTAAACGGCTCATCTAAAAACAGCAGATCAGGTTCTACCGCGAGCGCACGTGCTAACGCTCCACGCTGACGCATGCCACCGGAGAGCTCTGAGGGATACTTGATCAGATCATCCTCAGTGAAACCCATGGCATAAGCGACGGCACGTGCTTTCTTCATACGCTGGAACTTGGAGAGCTTTTGGCCCTGAAGACCAAAGCTGATGTTGTTCAGAAGGCTCTTCCATGGCAACAACCGGTGTTCCTGAAACAGGATCGCCGTTCGATCTGCAGTGCTTGAGGTCTTCCCGGAACTTGCCTCAATCAACCCTGCTGCAATGCGTAGAAAAGTCGACTTCCCACATCCTGATGGGCCGATGATACTGACTACTTCGCCTTTTTTCAGCTCCAGCGCACTCGGTGCCAGTGTTTGCTGCAAAGGATGATAGAGGTGGTCTTCCACTGAGACAGATAAAACGGTTGGCTTTGTATCTGCTGCGCCACTTGGCACGACGGAGAGCAGGGGAGCTGCATCATTCAGCATGCTTCCAACCCTCCACATAATCTTTCACCGGGTTGAGCAACGTACCTTCGATGACCAACAACAGCCCAACAACCACAACAATCCACGCCATGGTGGATGCTGTATCGATGTTGACGCGCGCTTCCGCAAGGCCAGCGCCAATACCGCGCGTGCTGGAGAGAAGCTCTGCCATCACCACAACTTTCCAGCTCAACCCCAACGCTGTTGCCCATGCCGGAAAGAGGTAGGAGACGATTTGCGGTGCCTGCACCTGCCAGAACCGCTGAACCAGCGGCACATGAAAACTCTGCGCCATCTCATCCAGCTCCTTCTCCCGCATCCGCACGCCTTGTAGAGCGCCTGCGAAAATGAGCGGGATCGTTGAGATGAACACTGTAAAGATCGGCGTGCCGTCATCGCCGCCAAACCACAGCAGCGCAAGCACGATCCATGCAATCGGCGGCACCCCAAGAGCCACGGTAATAAACGGCTTACAGAGTAGCGACAGTGTGTTGGACCAACCGGCTATCAGGCCAAAGAAAATACCAAAAGCGCTGGCAAGCAGAAAGCCAGCAAAGGCCCGCTTGGCAGTGATCAGAATGTATTCGAGCCCGGATGGCAAAGCGACAAGATCCACCAACCGGCTCAATGCTTCCAATGGCGCAGGCAACACCAAAGACCCGAAGGTCTCAAAACCGACTTGCCAGAGCGCGAAAATGAGAAATACCCCCGCCAGAGTGCCCCAACCACTCCAAAGTTTACTCATTAACGTCGATAGCATGTGATGGATCATCAGGTATTTCTCGTTGTGTGTTGGGCTCAGCAGATCAGGTGACCGTAACCTTTGCGCAGCCTGCCAAGCCTGCTTCGCTACAGATAGAAGTCTGCGTTCGGCAATTTTCCGCCAATGATGGATGGGTTCTTTTCCGCCAGAATGGAGTAGAACTGCTCCAACTCGGCCTGAATGTCTTTGGCACGCTCTGCTGTTAGATGCGTATGCGGAATGGACTTGGCGATCACAGGCGCAGGAAGCGTGATGCTTTCAGATGCAACAGCCGCCGCTTCCTTGGGGTTTGCCTTCACCCACTCAGTGCCGGTGACACAGGCTTTGTGGAAGCCTTCAATCAGCTCTGGCTGCGCATTGAGAAGATCTTCATGCACCATCATACCTGCCATCGGGAAGCGACCTTCGCCGCCCGTCACAGACGCCCATTCACTGGCCAAATCGATAGAACGATGGATCGACTTACCCATCTTTTTGCCTTTGACCATACCCGCTGTCGCAGCCGGCTCTGGCAGAACGCAATGCTTGATACGACCTGAGAGCAGAAGCTGTAATGCTTCAAACGGGGTGCTGACATAGTGCAAGGAATAGTCTTTGCCCTCAGTCAGCCCGTTTTGTTGCATGACGCGACCAAACACCAGATCCGGCATATCATTTCGAAAGAACATGCCGATCTTCTCACCGGCCAGATCCGCAGGGGACTTCACAGAACCATCATAGCTGAGCACATAAAGCATGCCCCAGGTCATGATGTTCAGCATATTCACGGGAAGGCCTTTGTTGGCAAGGTTCGCGGCAACATAAGACGGGGTGCCCGCCAATTTCCAGTCACCGGAAACGAAACCAGCGCGCAGGACATCTGGTGACTTGTAAACGGAGAAATCTACTTTCTCTGTAAAGTCAGAGAGCAAGCCTTTGTTGGCAATGTAAGACAACACGACAGATGGCCCCACTGGCGGACCATGCAGAGCCAGCGCCGGATTTGCCGCTTGTGCCACGAATGGCAGCGTACTACCCAGAGATGCTGCAGCAGTAAACACTGCAGTGTGCGAAAGAAAAGAACGACGTGTGATCATTTTTGAGTTTCCATCGAAACGAGATAGAAAGCGAACAGCTCGCAAATGCGAATGAATTGCAACTACTGTAGATCACGAACATTCCTTCGCTTATTTGACAAAAGTCAATAACCTGAAGATTAAACTCATATTAAGGCAATTTAGCCTACAAAATCCCACTTAGAGCCTCCAAGATGCGCAGGAGCATTGCGCGACTATTTCATAGTTTCCCTGAATTTTAAGTTCAAAGCACAAAGCTATCAAGGGGATGAGCTTGCTCATGTAGGGTAGGCTCAAAGATACCCAAACTGCACGAAATCAAGTTAACCTCTCTTGCGGTAAATGCGCAAAAACACATTCCTCATAATAATTGTGCGCATTCGCCGCAGGGGTAACCTTGCGTAGATCAAACCAGTATTATTACAGTTTGATATGAGAGTTTTCACATAGCTGAAAAAACAGAAGCGCAAGGAAGACCCCAGATGAGAATTGCTTACACCCTACCAAAAGGGAAACTGGTGCTGACAGAGCTTTCCGAGAAACTTCGGGAAAACGGCATACGGACTTGCGGTATCGTGCAGGCAGATACGGTCAACGAAGATCGCCATCGCTGCGACATGGACGTTCTGGTCCTGCCAAACGGACCACAGATTTCCATCACACAATCCCTTGGCAAGGAGTCTTCCGGCTGCCGATTAGACACATCAGCCCTCGCGCAAGCTGCAGGCGAAGTTACTCAGCGGATCGACGAGCCGTTTGACGTGTTCATCCTGAACAAGTTTGGTGAGCAGGAAGCCAATGGCAGCGGTTTTCGTGATTTGATTGTGAAAGCCCTGGAAAGCGGAGCATCTGTCCTTGTTGGTACCAACCACATCAACATCGATGCTTTTAAAGAATTCTCCGGTGGCATGGCAGAGTTCGTAGAACCAAACGTTGCTGATCTCACCGCTTGGGTTGAAAATCGCTAGGCACTGATAATATGGATCATTCGCTACGGCGTATGCGAATGATCCTCTCTATTCCCAATACGTAAGAGTGGTAATTATTCTTCACCTCTTTGCAGCGCAAAGAGTTTTGAGGAAATAAGCTCACGGCGCTGTTGATCTTGTCCGAGGCGGAAAGACGTCTCCACGAAATCAATGTGCCGGTGCGCGGCCTCTTCAGCCTTTGCGCCATTTCGCGTAAAGATAGCCCTGCCGATCTCCTCGTGCTGCTCTAACAACTGTTCCCCAGTCCCATCAATCGAGCGCAAGAACTCGCGATTATAGAAGACACCCTTCTGCGTCAGCTCATAGATGGAAGACATCATATGAATAAGCATGGCATTGTGACCTGCATCCACAATCGCCAAATGGAACGCGATATCATTCTTCTTTGAAGCAATATCGTCACCATTGGCCTGTGCTTCCCGCAGGTTTACGAGAATAGCCTCAAGTCGCTCAAGATCCAGTTTGGTTGCACGCTCAGCAGCCAGACGAGCTGCAAACCCCTCCTGAACGCGCCGATATTCAAGGTAGTCATAAAAAGCCGTCTGATTGCGGCTGATCAGATTGATCAAGGCAGGGCTCATAGCTGCACTGATAAGAGGCGCTATGAACGATCCTTCACCGTGACGGATAGCAATGAGATTGGAATCTTCCAGTCGCTTCAGCGCTTCACGAACCTTCGGACGAGAGACACCCATACGCTCGGAAATATCTCTTTCAGAGGGTAACTTCGTCCCCTCTTTCAGCACGCCGGCCAAAATGAGTCCCTCAATCTGCTCAGTTACAGAATCCACCACTGTATCGTGGTCGATAGGCTCAAAAAGATAATCTACAGACACCATTTTACACTTCCTGCCGGTCACAATTCCAATATTGGTCGATTTTATTTTCCAATTCAAGGGGAAGAGCGCCGAGAGCCACAATATTGATATATCAAAGCATGTATTACGCACTAATACGTTGTTTTACAGCGAATTTTCTATCCCTTAGGTATGCAAACCCAATAACCCTACGCATCCACACCATTAGTATTTGCCCGCATGTCAAGCCCGAAAAACGGCTAAAACGGCAAAATATATTTCTTGATTTATTTTAGAGGTCAATATTATTTACCATTAGCCAGCTGCTTGGGAGGACAGCGCAAAAGCGCGTTTAGCAGCCGAATGCCATTTGGAGGAAACATGAAAAAATCTGTCTTAAGCCTTGCTCTCGCCGCCTCTGTAGCTGCCTCGGTGCTCGCAGCTCCTATCGCAAACGCAGCCGATAAGCTGCTGCTGAAGACACCAATTGCCTTCTCTACCTCTCTGCCAGGTTTGGGAAGCCCAATTCCTCGGGTCGCTGAACAGCTGAAGCTGATGTCTGGCGGCTCCATCAAAATGAAGGTGTATGAGCCGGGCAAGCTGGTTCCACCATTTGAAATTCTCGACGCTGTTTCTTCAGGCAAAATCAATTCCGGCTACACAACGGCTGGCTATTGGGCTGGTAAAATTCCTGCAGCTCCACTGTTCTCAGCCGTTCCTTTTGGCCCGGAAGCTGGTGAATACGCGGCTTGGCTCTACTACGGCAACGGCCTGTCTCTGTATCAGGAAATGTACGATCAGGCTGGCTACAACGTAAAAGTTCTGCCATGTGCGATCATCGCTCCAGAGACATCCGGCTGGTTCGCTAAGGAGATCAACTCTCCTGAAGACCTGAAGGGCCTGAAAATGCGCTTCTTCGGCCTTGGCGGTAAAGTCATGCAGAAGCTCGGCGTTGCAACATCCCTGCTGCCAGGTGGTGAAATCTTCCCGGCGCTTGAGAAAGGCGCAATTGACGCGACCGAATTCTCCATGCCTGCCATTGACGCACGCCTCGGCTTCCACAAACTGGTAAAGTATAACTACTTCCCAGGTTGGCATCAGCAGGCCACCGTCTTCGAATTGCTGATCAACAAAGACGTATGGAACAAAGCAAGCGACACCCACAAAGCGATCATCGAGAACGCATGTAAGGCATCTGTCACCGACAGTTTTGCTGAAGGTGAAGCAATCCAGCACGAAGCTCTGCTCGACAACGTCAACAACAACGGCGTTCAGATCAAGCAGTGGTCTCCTGAAATGCTCGACGTGTTCCGTTCAACATGGAACGACGTTGCTCAGGAAGAAGCTGCAAACGATGCATTCTTCGCAAAGGTTCTGACTGACCTCAACCAGTTCCGCGATAACTACAAAATCTGGAAAGAAAACGCGTTCCTGCCGCGTAAGTAATAAAAACTTGGGAGCGGCTTTTCTTTGCCGCTCCCATTTCTACTATTGGCCTCAGCCTTCCAGACCAGATAGTTGCGGCGTTGACCTGCAAGAGTGAATGCTATGATACAAAATCCTCAGGACACTTCAGATCCAATTGAGCTCTTTGAAGAAATTCTCGAGCACGAAGACACTGACAAACAACCCATAGCCGTTGCACTGGATCACTTTGTAAAAGGCGTTGGCCACGTTGTAATGTGGGCCAACCTGCTACTGATCCTTGCAATCGTCACTCAGGTAACAATGCGTTATCTGTTTAACTACAACTTCCCTAAGCTTGATGAACTTCAGTGGCATATCTACGGTCTGGTGACCATGGTGGGCATCTCCTACGCACTGGTTACAGACAGTCATGTACGTGTGGATCTGCTGCACATGCAGCTGAGCCCGCGGACACAGCGCTTCATTGAAATCATCGGCATTTCTGCGCTTTTAGTTCCTTTCATCTACCTCATGGTGGATCAGGGCTACGACTATTTCTACGACAGTTTCCGCGTGAGTGAACGCTCCTCCAGTCCTACTGGCTTGCCTGCGCGTTGGGCACTCAAAGCAGTCATCCCGCTAAGCTTTGTTTTGCTGGGAATTGCAGCACTCGCCCGCCTTATTCACGACGTTCACGCAATCTGGGTCAACAGTGAGAGCGAGCGTAAAGGCAAGGGCATCCGCCTGATCCTCCTCGCATTCCTTGGCTTTGCTATTGTTGCTTACGGTTTGTCTTTCCTCGTCGAGACCACCGAAGAGAAACTCGTCATCGCGATGTTCCTGAGCTTCATCGCGCTGCTCTTTTCCGGTTACCCTGTTGCATGGGTTCTGGCAGGCGTGGGCATTGCGTATTGCGGCTTAGCTTACCTGTTTGACAACGACTACATGGTCTGGACCGGCCTTGAGAGCACTTTCACCGGCCTCGACTACCTGACACTGGGCGCTACCGTAAACCGTGTTTATGCGACCATGTCCAACGCTGTTCTTGTCGCTCTACCTATGTTCATCTTCATGGGTCTGATGCTGGACGAAAGCGGCGTGGCCGAGCGCTTGATGACCTCCATGCAGAAGCTGTTCGGTACAATGCGTGGTGGTCTCGCAATCACAGTAACGCTCATCGGCATCATCCTTGCTGCCTCCACTGGTATCATCGGTGCTTCTGTTGTGCTGCTTGGTGTGCTGTCTCTCCCATCCATGATGCAACAAAAATACTCCAAGTCACTTGCGGCTGGCGTGGTCTCTGCCTCCGGGACATTGGGCATCCTCATTCCGCCTTCCATCATGCTGGTAATCATGGCAGACCAGATGGCACTGTCTGTTGGTGACCTGTTCATGGCGGCGGTGTTCCCTGGCGTCATCATCGGTATGCTCTACCTCGTGTACATCTTCGTGATTGCCCTGATCAAACGGGATGCGGCTCCAGTACCTAAAGGTGCGAAGGCACCAGACTGGCACGCCATCAAAGACGTAATGATTGCAGCGCTGCCAACCTTGCTGCTGATCCTTGCCGTGCTGGGTTCTATCTTCGCTGGCCTGACCACACCAACGGAAGCTTCCGGAATCGGCGCGCTGGGTGCGACTGTGCTGGCCCTCGGCTATCGCAAGCTCACATTCCGCAAGTTGGTCAACGTTCTGAAGTCCACCTTCAACACTACCGCTTACATCTTCGCCATTTTCCTCGGCGCGACCATCTTTTCCTATGTGCTGCGTGAGATGGGTGGAGATGCGCTGATCGAGGAGATGGTGGCTTCCACTGGCTTTGGTGCTAACGGAACAGTTCTGTTCATCCTGTTCATCGTGTTCCTGCTCGGCTTCGTACTGGACTGGATCGAGATCACCCTGATTGTGCTGCCGCTAATGCGTCCGATCATCAATGGCCTTGGTCTCGACATCGGTGGCTACGGCGTGATTGATGAGCCTGCACTGATCTGGTTCGTAATCCTTGTGGCAGTCACCCTGCAAACCTCGTTCCTGACACCGCCCGTAGGCTTCGCCTTGTTCTACCTGAAAGGTGTGTGCCCGCCGGAGATCAAGCTGATGGACATCTATCGCGGTATCATCCCGTTCGTGCTGCTGCAGTTGCTGGGCCTGATGCTGGTGTACTTCCTGCCTCCATTGGTCACATGGCTGCCATCCGTCGCCTATTAGGATGCCGAGATGAACAACGCAGACCTGATCAAGCAATTTGAAGGTATCGTTGGCATTCGCCACGTTCTCAGCGACCCAAAAAAGACAGAGCGGTTCCGTAAAGGGTTCCGCTCTGGAGAAGGGGAGGCGATTGCAGTTGTGCGTCCCGGCACACTGTTGGAGCAATGGAAGATACTGGAAGCCTGTGTTGCAGCAGACAAGATCGTCATCATGCAAGCTGCGAACACAGGACTGACGGAAGGCTCTACGCCCAAGGGAACGTATGAGCGCGATGTGGTGCTCATCAACACCAACCGGATGACACAGATTCAGGCTCTGGACGACGGCAAGCAAATCATCAGCTTTCCCGGCTCTATTTTGTTTGATCTGGAGAAAATGCTGGCTCCACTGGGCCGCCAGCCACACTCGGTCATCGGCTCGTCCTGCATTGGTGCCTCCATCATTGGCGGTGTATGCAATAACTCTGGCGGATCGCTCATTGAGCGCGGCCCGTGCTACACCGAGCTTTCTCTGTTCGCTCAGCTCAATGCGGATGGTGAGCTGGTTCTCGTCAACCATCTCGGGATTGAACTTGGCAACTCAGCTGAGGAAATCCTGAGCAATCTGGAAAGTGGCAATTACGCTCCAACCGATGTGAACGACACCAACCAGAAAGCATCGGATAGCGAATACCACAGCCGTGTTCGCGATGTAGATGCTGCCACACCAGCGCGTTTTAATGCGGATAAACGCCGTCTTTATGAGGCCAGCGGCTGCGCAGGTAAGCTTGGCGTGTTTGCTGTTCGTCTGGATACGTTCCCCAAAGCAGGTGCTGAAAAGACTTTCTACATAGGCACCAATGATCCGGCAGAGCTGACTGAACTGCGCCGCCATATCCTGTCACATTTTGAGAACCTTCCGGTTTCAGCGGAGTACATGCACCGCGAAGCCTATGACATCTCAGAGAAGTACGGCAAAGACACCGTCGTCATGATCAACCACCTCGGTACAGATCGCCTGCCAACTTTCTTTGCTCTGAAGGGGGCGGTGGATGCTTACCTGAACAAGGTCAACTTTCTCCCAAAGAACCTGACGGACCGCTTCATGCAAGTGCTTGCGAAGGTCTGGCCGAACGTTCTGCCAACACGTATGAGGCAGTACCGCAGAGATTATGAGCATCACCTCATCCTGAAGATGAGCGATAAAGGCATTGATGAAGCGAGAACTTTCCTGAAGGACTTTTTTGCATCACGCTCAGGTGACTTCTTCGCCTGTGATGCGAAGGAGGGCAAGATGGCTGCGCTTCACCGCTTTGCTGCGGCAGGTGCTGCAATCCGGTACAAAGCGGTGCATGAAGATGCGGCGGAAGACATTCTTGCGCTGGACATCGCATTGCGCCGGGATGATCGCAGCTGGTTTGAGCAATTACCCGCACATATCGAAGACAAGCTGATCCACCGGCTCTATTACGGCCACTTCATGTGCCATGTGCTGCATCAGGATTACATCGTGAAAAAGGGCGTGGATGTAGCTACCCTCAAGCAAAAGATGCTTGACATTTTAGACACACGCGGCGCTGAATATCCGGCGGAACACAATGTCGGACACATCTATAAAGCGAAACCGGATCTGGTCGAGTTCTATAAGTCCATAGACCCGACAAACAGCTTCAATCCGGGTCTTGGCAAAACATCCCGCTGCAAACACTACCACTGATTAAAAAGCCAGAGTGACCACTCTGGCTTATGTTCTTTTTGTGCTTTCGCGTGCGGAGATTGTGTAGCTCAAATCAACAATCGGAGTTGAAGGTGCGCCTTCTTCGCCAATCACCATCGCACCGGCAAGACGACCAATCTCTCGCAGCGGAGTGGTCACCGAGGTGATGCTTGGGACGGTTTCTGATGAGATGCCCAAATCATTGAAACCGCAAATGCCAAGCTCTTCAGGAACCTTGATACCCCGGCGCTGGCATTCAAACAGCACGCCGACAGACAAGTCATCATTGTTGCAAAAGACAGCATCGCACTCAGGAAACTGCGAGGTGAGCTTATCCAGCAATGTTGCACCCAGCCGCACGTTGGAGGGTTTGTTCGTTACCGCGATACACTGCTCCCGCAATTCCCCATTGTCGCTGATCGCTTTCTTGAAGCCAGCCAGACGTTTCAGGGAGCGTGGATCCATCTGCGCACCAATGAAACCGATGTTTTTATAACCCGAATCGATCAGATGTTGCGTTGCTGTCTCTGCGGCCTGATCATGCGAGAAACCGACAATCATATCGATTGGTTTCGGGCTAATGTCCATAATCTGCACGACAGGAACGCCCGCATTCTCAAGCATTTGCCGGGTTTCGTCAGTTTGTTCAAGACCAGAAATTATTACGCCGGAGGGAGTAGGATTCAGGAATGATCGCAGGATGCGCTCTTCTTCCTGCGAATCATAGTTGGTGTAGCCGATCTGCATATTGAAGCGCGACCCGTGCAATGCATCACTGATGCCACCAAGCACGTCAGTGAACACGTTGTTCGAGATGGAAGGGACCATGACCACGATGGAACTGGACTTATTTGACGCAAGAGTAGAAGCAGACTGGTTTGGCACATAGCCAAGTTTTTTCACAGCAATTTCAACTTTCGCGCGCAATGTCTCAGACACCTTTTCCGGTGAGCGAAGTGCGCGGGAAACTGTGATTGCGCTAACGCCAGCTTCTCGTCCAACATCTACAAGCGTTGGTTTTGGCATCAAAAAATACTCCCTATTCCTGAGCGCCTTTGTAGATATTTCAGATACCTCTTGCAAAATGATTGCGCAATCATTTATGATCAAATTCTCTTAGGAGGAAAATTAGGGCCGTGGAAGACTATAAAAAATCAGTATTTGTCGTCATGGGTGTTTGTGGCGTCGGCAAAACTTCAGTGGCACGCTCTTTGGCTACGTGTTTACCGGCGACCTATGTCGAGGCCGATGATTTTCATCCTGAAGGCAATATTGAAGCAATGGGCCGGGGGCATCCGCTAACGGATGACATGCGCCGACCTTGGCTGAATGATCTTTCGCAAGCGATCGTTGACTTAAACAAACAAGAAGCAACACCTGCTGTTGTTGTTGCGTGTTCCGCCCTTAAGCGGTCTTACCGTGACATCATCCGCACTTATTTGCCTCATGCCTGTTTTATCTTCCTTTCAGGATCAAAAGATATCATTCGTGAAAGAATGCTCAACCGGCAGGATCATTTCATGCCACTTGAGCTGCTAGACAGCCAGTTAGAAATCCTGCAGCCTCCGTCTTTAGACGAGCTGCACATCAACGTCGACGTGAGTGGCGCTAAAACTGACATCATCAATCAAATTTTGCACCAAATCATGCCGGAAACTGTGGCCTAAGGCCGCCAACATCGAATACTCTTCAGGGAGGTACTGTGAGTATGAAGTTTTTGAAATTTGCAGCTGCAGCAGTGATTGCAGCATCCACTGCCACAACGGCACTTGCAGCAGATTATTCTCTGCGTTTCCAGTCATCTGACCCAGCTGGCAACCCAAACTTTGAACTTCAGCAGGCTTGGGCAGCACGTGTTGGCGTTCTTACCAACGACCGCGTTAATATTGAAATGCTGCCAGTTGGCACCATCGTTCAGCACACTGAAACTCAGGATGCTGTTGCAGCAGGCATCATTGACGGTCACATCACTGACACCTCTTACTTCACCGGTAAAGATGCAGCCTTCGGTCTGATCGCAAACCCGGTTGGTGCATACGGTTCTCCATCCGAAATGCTCAACTTCATGGAGTACGGCGGCGGCAAGCAGCTGATGAACGAACTGCTGAACCCATATGGTCTTCAGTTCATCGGCGCGAGCACTCCGGGGCTCGAAGCCTTTATCTCCAAAGTTCCTCTGGACGGCGTTGATGACCTGAAGGGTCTGAAAATGCGTGCACCAGAAGGTCTGGTACAGAACGTATTCGCTGCAGCAGGCGCAGCACCTGTGAACCTGCCTGGTTCTGAAGTGTTCACCGCGCTGGATAAAGGCGTGATCGACGCAGCAGACTACACAGTGTTCTCAACCAACCACCAGCAGGGCATGCACGCTGTAGCAGGTCATCCGGTGTATCCAGGCTTCCACTCCATGCCATTGGTTGAAGTTTCCATGAATAAAGAAACATGGGACGGCATGCCAGCCGACATTCAGGCAATCCTGGAAATGTCTGTGCGTGATTACGCACGTGACATTACTGCTCAACTATCCATGCGTGATGCTGTTGCAGTGGCAGAAGCTATTGCAGATCCAAACATCACCGTTCACAATTGGTCTGCAGAAGAGCGTGCTAAGTTCCGTGCAATTGCACGCTCTCAGTGGGAAAAAGTTGCTGCGAAATCTGATAACGCAAAACGCGTTTACGCGGTACTGTCTGCTTACCTGAAAGAGCAGGGTCTGCTTGCTCAGTAAGCTGATTTAAATCGCGTGAAACATACCGGACCGTCAAATTCCCCGACGGTTCGGTACCTAGCGGGGAGGCAGGGTGAATGTCAGATCACGAAGAAAAAGACGCTGGCCAAAGAGCCATACCTGAAGCGGGTCTGTTCGGGCGCATAATAGCAAAACTCAGCACACTCTTTTCACTTGCAATCGTATCGTCTGCGGCAATTCTGATTTTTGAAGTCGCAATGCGGTATCTGTTTAATTCACCAACCATTTGGGCCCACGAAACCGTCATCTTCCTGACGGCGACAACATTCCTGTTTGGTGGTCTTTACTGCGCATCGACAAACAAACACATCCGTGTGGTTCTGATTTACGATGCACTCTCTCCCGAGCTTCGGCGTGTCTTTAACGTTGCTATCTCCATTGCCTGTGCACTCGCCAGCGCCTTGTTCTCCTGGGCAGGCTGGCTCGTTGTAAAACGCGCAATCTGGACACCCGCCGGCGATTTCCGTCTGGAGACCTCCGGCTCTGCATGGAACCCGCCAACACCAGGTCTGCTAAAGCTGTTCTTGCTTGGTATCCTTATTCTCATGTGCCTGCAATTTGCAATTCTGGCCGTCAACTACGCTAAGAAAAAATGACCGATTTACTCGTCCTGATCCCGGATTTTAAAGCTCTGGGCATCGAGCTGGCTACGGTTCTGATGTTCGGCTCATTGCTTCTGCTGCTGCTGACGGGCATGCCTCTTGCTTTCGTCACACTGCTTGTTGCTCTCATTTTCGCACTGGGCTGGTTCGGCCCAGGCGCTGTGCCGCTGATCGTCAGCCGCATCTTCAGCTTTGTGAATTCCTTCGTTTTTGTCTCCGTTCCCATGTTTGTGCTCATGGCCGCGATCCTGGATCGATCGGGCATAGCCAAGGACCTGTTTGACGCCATGCGCCTCGTTGGCGGGCGTCTGCGCGGTGGCATCGCCATCCAGACGCTTCTCGTGGCTGTTGTTTTGGCGGCCATGTCCGGCATCATCGGTGGTGAAGTTGTTCTGCTTGGAGTGATCGCCCTGCCGCAAATGCTGCGTCTTGGCTACGACCGCAAACTTGCGATTGGTGTATGCTGTGCAGGTGGCGCTCTGGGTACAATGATCCCGCCATCCATCGTACTCATCATTTATGGCCTGACCGCCAGTGTCTCCATCGGCGACCTTTTCACGGCAGCGTTCTTCCCGGGCCTGATGCTAGCAGGCATGTACGCAGCGTATATTCTGATCCGCGCCTATTCCAACCCTGAAGTCGCGCCAATACCAGAAGCTGGCGAGATCCCAATCGCTGAAAAAATGCGCCTCCTGAAAGGCTTGTTTCTTCCGATCCTCGTTGTGGTGTTCGTTCTTGGCTCTATCTATGGCGGCATCGCGAGTGTGACTGAGGCTTCTGCCATCGGTGTGCTCGGCGTAACCATCTCAACCATCATCCGCCGCGAGTTCTCTGTCAGCCTCATCATGGGGGCAGCTAAGCAGACCTTATCAACTGTTGGTATGATCGTTTGGATTGGAGTAGGGGCCTCTGCACTGGTCGGCGTGTTCAACTTGATGGGTGGTATCCGCTTTGTTCAGGCGCTGATCACAGGTATCTCCGACGATCCAACCGTCGTGATCCTGTTCATGATGCTCATCCTGTTCGTGCTTGGCATGTTCCTGGATTGGGTTGGCATCGCACTGCTTACCATGCCGATCTTCGTGCCAATCGTCTCACAGCTTGGTTACGATCCAATCTGGTTCGGCGTTGTCTTTGCCATGAACATGCAGGTCAGCTTCCTGTCGCCACCATTCGGACCCGCAGCCTTCTACCTGAAGAGTGTGGCACCGCCCGATATAAGTCTGGGCGAAATCTTCAGAGCACTGCTGCCTTTCATCATGATCCAGATCGCAGCCGTCGCCCTGCTGATCATCTTCCCCGGCATCGCAGTCAGCTAACAACAATAACCACACTGAAAAAAGAGCCTGCGGCCACCACCGCAGGCTCTTTTACTGTTTAAGCCTATGTGCTTCTGGCAGTGACCCACTGCTGCACAATCTTTATCTGCCCTCTCAGCTGCTGCTCTGGCGGTCTTTGTGTTTGGTCTAATTGTTCACTCTTAATCTAGTGATCATGGCCAAAACATTCCTTTACTCAAATCAACCGAGCTGCCCAAAAGGCTTCGATGGGGAACAATCGATCAGATTTTTATTGGAATAACGCGATGAGCAGGATGTTGAACAAGTCCTCCAAAGAACGCTGAGTGGTATTGATTCATTAAAATTACATGGAATTTATCTTCTTGACACACTCAGAGCCCACGCCGATCAATAGTTAATTGAACATAAATTAGGCGTGCTCGGATTCGTCATTTAGATGAGGAGAAGCAGGAAAATTCTTATTCTGAATTTGGTATTCAGTGAGACACAGCTCACCTACTTTTACATCGTGTTGCAAGGAATTCTCATCAGACTTTCACCTCTTGCTGATTGCTCGTGTAATCCGCGCGATTAATCACGAAGAGGTCATTCTTCATCAATTTCACAAGTTAAAACAGATATATGGAAGAGTTACTCATGCCATTTCACATTACAGGCGGCAAGCAGCCCGGCACTGATGACAGTACAACATCATTTGATGCGCTTAATGGAGATGAGGACACAATCCGCCTGGTTGATCCAGCCCCTGATGGGGGAGCTTTGGTTATGACAGGGGATATGGAAGCAGGCCGCCCCATCTTACCTGATCATGTGCCGACCAAACTGGAACGCCTAAACGGTTCAATCAAAACCCGGCCATTACTCGATTTTAACAGGTGGAATGGAATTACCCTCGTCCCTCAAGCATTCAAGGATATTCTTGAAGAGCTGGAGCCCAACACGCATCAGTTTTTCCCGATGGAGTATTTTGAAGGGTCGAGCAAGATTGGAGAAGGGTATCTCTTCATCTTTTGTAAGCGCCTGGACACGCTGCACGATACAGCCTGCTGGCCAGAGCGAGATGACCAAGGCTTCATTCGCCGTCCTCCACGCGGTGAGAAGGTAAAGATTGTCTTTTCGAAAGAGAAGATCGCAGGCCATCACGCTTGGGTCGACAAATTTAATATGGGTCGCCGTATCTCTGATGAGTTTGCTGCCCGGTTGCAGGCACTGAACCTTACCGGTCTGAACTACGATCCAATGCAGGTTGCTTAAAATAGATTTCGGGACATTTACAATTATGACTAACTTTAAAGATTTAAAACGCCCGGATTTGAGCGATCTGTCTGGTTTTGGTGATGTGACAGGAAATGGTTTCCAAGGAGCGCACGTTCATGGAAAGGCGAGGCTCGCCCCTGACCTAAAATGGCTTTTCAAGCATATGAACAGTGGCCTGCCGATTGCTGAACATTTGGATGTTAATGAGCCTCCCCCTTTGAAGTGGTCCACGCCTATAGTTAGGAAACCGGAGGACCATAGATGGCTATCAAGCGCCCCAAACCTGAAGATATTGTTGTGAAGTTACGGCAGGTTGAAGTTCTGATGGGGC
>NZ_LMCF01000027.1 GCF_001623075.1 Pseudovibrio sp. Ad37 | reverse complement strand
AATTGGCTTCCGTTGGTCACAACGTGTTGTAAAGGGGCAGGCTGTCAGGCAAAGCCGCAATGGCAAGAAAAAACTTAGAACCATATGGTCACGTGTTCCTCCTGCCCTGCAAATCGCAAAACTGCTGAGCAATGCTGTTGGGCGTCAAATGCGACGGACCCAGCAAGGTGGTATTTCCGTCAGATCCGAGATAGCTGTCTTTGGTTGATAATGGCCTGGCCAAATATGCAGCTATGTGCCCATAGGGCCGATAAGGAAATTCAAAGCCATACAATTGCGAAAAGTCTTTCATCTTACGCGGAGCATCTGCAGGAACCGAATGGTAGTCATTGGACATCACTGCTAAAATCCCAAAGCCTTCGGAAATGAGCAAGCTGGTATCTGCCGCCAAACGATCTCCAATCGCCTGCACATAAGGACAATGGTTGCAAATAAACGCAATCAGGAGCCCCTTTTCACCAATACACTCCGACATGGTGAAACTGTTTCCATCAGGATCCTTAAGCGTAAAATCCGGCGCCTTCCAACCAAAGTCACAAACAGGAGTATTCAGAAGCACAATGCCACCCTTTAACTAATTGATCTGCCTAGAGGTTGTCATAACAATGGTTGAGCTGTCCATAAAAACTGGATCAAAATGTCCAGGCCTGTGGTAACGATTTCCTGATCACCGCGGCTCCCCCTTCCCGTTACTCAAATTATCAAGGATTGGGCAGTCGGGGCGGTGGTCGCCGGCGCAGGCGGTTATGAGGTGGGTGAGTGTGTCGCGCATGGCGATGAGGTCGGCGATTTTAGCCTCGATTTCTTTGACGTGTTGTTGCGCAATCTTTTTGACGTCAGAACTGCCGCGCTCTTTGTCTTCATAGAGTGCCAGCAAGGCCCGGCACTCTTCGATGTTGAACCCGAGTGAACGGGCGCGGCCGATGAATGTCAGCTTGTGCAGCTCTGTTTCTTCAAAGATCCGGTACCCATTTTCATTCCGTTTGGGATGAAGAAAGCCGATATCCTCGTAATAACGGATGGTCTTGGTCGGGATGCCGGAGCGTTCTGCTACTTCACCAATATTCATCGTCGTTCCATCCCTTTTAGTGGGCTGTTGTCGCTTTGATCCAGCGTAACCGCAAAGCGTTGGTTAAGACAAACACGCTTGAAAGTGCCATAGCACCAGCTGCCAGAACAGGAGACAGAAGCGGGCCACCGAATGGATATAACACGCCAGCAGCAACCGGGATCAGCAGTGTATTGTAACTGAATGCCCAGAACAGGTTCTGGCGGATGTTACGCATGGTTTGCTGGCTGATGTGGAACGCATTGACCACACCGTTCAGGTCTCCAGCCATCAGAACGACATCTGCTGCTTCAATTGCCACATCAGTGCCGGTGCCAATGGCAATACCAACGTCTGCTGCTGCCAAAGCAGGCGCATCATTGATGCCATCGCCTACGAAGGCCAGTTTACCGGAAGCGTTCTTACGCAAGTCTTCCAGCGCACGGACTTTGCCGTCAGGCAGAACTTCAGCAACCACGCTGTCGATACCAAGTTCGGCTGCAATGGCATTGGCCGTCTTCTGGTTATCACCTGTGATCATCACAACTTTCAAACCAAGCCCATGAAGGGACTTGATCGCATCTGGAGTTGTCTTCTTGATTGGGTCAGCAACTGCAATTACCGCTGCAATTTTTCCATCAATAGCGACGTAAAGCGGGGTTTTTCCTCTAGTTGCAAGTACGGTTGCATCAACAGAAAGCTGTTCCAGTGCAATACCTTCACGGTCCATCAACCGATCTGCACCAACCAGAACATCGTGCCCCTGCACAACTGCGCTGACGCCAAATCCGGTCAGAGAGTTAAAGCTCTCTGGTTTTGGAAGTGCAATGCCACGCTCTTCGACGGCCTGCACAATCGCCTTTGCAATGGGGTGTTCGGAGCTTTGCTCAACTGCTGCGACCAATCGCAGAACATCTTCCTCCTCAAAACCTTCATGCAGGATAATATCTGTCAGTTCCGGATGTCCGGCAGTGAGCGTGCCGGTCTTGTCCAAGGCAACCACCTTGGTTTCCTGAAGCATCTGCAACGCATCGCCTTTGCGGAACAGGACGCCAAGTTCGGCTGCGCGACCTGTACCAACCATAATGGAGGTTGGCGTTGCAAGCCCCATGGCACATGGGCAAGCGATGATAAGCACAGCAACACCCGCGACCAAAGCAAGACTAAGCGCGGGATCGGGACCAAACAGGAACCACACAGCAACGGTGAGGATCGCAATAGTAATCACGGCTGGCACAAACCACGACGTGATTTTGTCGACCAATCCCTGAATTGGCAGCTTGGCACCCTGAGCCTGTTCCACCATCTGAATGATTTGTGAGAGAACGGTATCATTGCCAACTTTGCTTGCACGCACGCTTAAGGCACCAGTGCCGTTGATTGTCGCGCCGACAACATCATCACCAGAGGCCTTTTCAACCGGGATTGGCTCACCTGTAATCATGCTCTCATCCACGAAGGAAGAACCTGAGACAACGGCACCATCCACGGCGATCTTTTCACCTGGGCGCACCTGAATGACATCACCGACAATGATCTCTTCAATCGGGACCTCTGTCACCACGCTATCGCGCTCAACACGCGCGGTTTTAGCCTGCATGCCAACGAGTTTCTGGATCGCTTCACCAGTCCTGCCTTTGGCGCATGCCTCCAGAAAGCGGCCCAGCAAGATGAGGACGACAATTACAGCAGCGGCCTCGTAATAGACGTTTACGGTTCCCGCCGGGAGCAACTGCGGCGCAAAAGTTGAAACGAGAGAGAATACATAAGCGGCGGAGGTCCCAAGCGCGACCAGAGAGTTCATATCCGGCGCGCCTTTTAAGAGCGACGGGAAGCCCTTGGTGTAGAAATGTCGGCCCGGTCCAAAGAGCACAATAGTCGTCAGGACGAACTGCAAGTAATAACTGTTCTGCAAACCAAGTGAGTTCTCAACCAGCATATGGACGCCGGGAATGAAGTGACTTCCCATTTCGATAAGAAAAACTGGAAGTGCCAGCACGGCAGCGAGCAACACCTTGCTCTTAAGCTGACGGATCTCATCTGTTTTGCGGTGAGCTGCTTCAGCAGGCTCGGTCTTGTCCAATGTAGCAGGATACCCTGCTGAGGTGACCAGTTCAGCAATCGCGGAGGGTGTTGTCGCCCCCACTGCGTAATGCACTGTCGCACTTTCTGTTGCCAGATTAACATTGGCTTCCAGAACACCATTTCCGGCTCGCAAAGCCTTTTCAGCTCGTCCCACACAAGACGCGCAGTTCAGGTTCCCAACACCAAAGGTGATGTTTTCTGTGAGCGCTGGATAGCCAGCTTTCTGAAGCGCGTCGGCCACATCTTGCGGCGTGAGGGTCTCATCATAATTGACCTGCACGCTTTCTGTTGCAAGATTGACAGAGGCGTTCGCCACACCCGAAATACTCTTGAGTGCTTTCTCGACACGACCGACGCAAGACGCACAATTCATGCCTTCGACTTGCATTTTCAGTGTTGAACTGTGGGACATAATTTCACCATTTCATTGTCTATTGAAGGCACCCTAAGGGTTCCAGCCACTGGAAGGTCAAGACTAAAATCATCAGGAAAATGAAAAGACTTTGGCCATCAGGAAAACGACAACCAAACGTCACTTAGTCTTTGTTTTCTCCAGACTTTCACTGGCTTCTTCTGCGGTGATTTTATTCAAGGCAGATAGTCGGGCTCTCTTCCAAAGCACATAAATTGCCGGAATAACGAAGAGAGTCAGCAGTGTTGCGGTGATCATGCCGCCAACCATTGGGGCTGCAATCCGTTTCATGATCTCTGAGCCTGTTGCACTGCCCAGCATGATCGGTATCAACCCGGCAAAGATGGTTGCCACGGTCATCACTTTTGGCCGCAATCGTAACAGGGCACCCTCGACAACAGCATCAAGGATATCTTTTGCGGTGAGGACCTTGTGTTCTTTCCGGGCAAACGCCACGCGCTTGTCCCAGGAAAGGTTCAGGTACAACAGCATCACGATGGCTGTTTCGACAGCCACGCCTGCCAGCGCAATGAAACCGACCAGTACGGCAACCGACAAGTCAAACCCTAAGGTGTAGACAAACCAGACACCGCCTGTCAGCGCGACTGGCAGGGAGGTCAAGATGATTGCCACTTCACCCACGCGGTTGAATGCGAGGAAAAGCATCAGGGTAATGATCAACAATGTTACCGGTGCAACCAGTTGCAAGCGTTCCTGAACACGCTCGATATACTCATACTGTCCTGACCATGTGATCGAGTAGCCAGCAGGGATTTTAACTTCGGAAGCGACCAGTTCTTGTGCTTCGCTGACATAACCGCCAAGGTCTCGTCCCTCGATATCAATGAAAACAAAACCTGTTGGTCGCGCATTCTCTGAGCGGATCATAGCAGGGCCGTCAACAATGTTGATATCAGAGACAGCTCCAAGCGGAATATGCGCACCTGATGGTGTCACAACAGGGAGCTTCTCAAGTTGATCCGGGCTGTTTCTCCAATCCTGAGGATAGCGCAGATTGATGGGGTATCGCTCCAAACCCTCAACGCTTTCAGCAATATCCATTCCGCCAATCGCGGTTTGCACCACATCCTGAACATCCTTGATATTCAGCATATAGCGAGCGGCTGCATTCCGATCGATGTCGATTTCAATAAAGCGCGCACTTCTTGGTCGCTCTGCGTAAGAGGACAGCGTCCCCTCAACGCCTTTCACGAGGCCTTCAATCTTCACTGCAATGTCTTGAATGACCTGCAGGTCCGGCCCCGACACTTTGACGCCGACAGGTGTTTTCATACCAGTTGCAAGCATATCAATGCGGTTCTTGATCGGTTGGATCCAGACGTTTGTAAGGCCCGGAACCTGAACTGACTTGTCCAGCTCCTGACGGATCTTTTCAAGCGTCATCCCTTCACGCCACTGATCTTGCGGTCTGAGCTAAATGGTGGTCTCAAACATGGTCAGTGGAGCTGGATCTGTTGCTGTTTCAGCGCGTCCAAGTTTGCCGTGAACGGTCTTTACCTCAGGCACCTGCATGATCATACGGTCCGTCTGCTGAAGTACCTCACGCGCCTTACCAATAGAAACACCGGTGTACAGTGACGGCATGTAAAGAAAGTCACCTTCCTTCAACTCCGGCATGAACTCAGACCCAATCCGGTTCAGCGGCACAAGAATGGACGCAACCAGAACCAGCGCAAAGATGATCGTTGTTTTGGGCCAGGCAATCACGCCTGCAAGTGCGGGCCGGTACAAGGCGATGCACAACCGATTGACCGGGTTCTTCGCCTCAGGATGAATGTGTCCTCGCACAAAATATCCCATCAGTACCGGTACAAGCGTGATGCTGAGAATGGACGCAGCCGCCATGGCATAGGTTTTAGTGAACGCAAGCGGCTTGAACAGACGACCTTCCTGCGCTTCCAGCACAAACACCGGCAGAAAGCTGATGGTGATAATCGCCAGTGAATAGAACAGAGCTGGTCCAACCTCGGAACAGCATTCGGCGACAATCTTCCAGCGGTTCTTATCGGGTTTCGGTTCCTTCTCAAGCCGTCGATGCATGGCCTCAATCATCACAATGGCCGCATCAACCATCGCTCCAATAGCGATAGCGATCCCGCCAAGGGACATGATGTTCGCATTCACCCCTTGCAGACGCATCACCAGCAGTGCCGTCAAAATGCCAAGAGGAAGCGAAATCAAAATGACCAATGAAGATCTGAGATGCAGGAGAAACACTGCACACACCAGAACCACGACCAGAAACTCCTCTGAGAGTTTGGTGGTTAGGTTATCAATTGCTCGCTCAATCACCCCAGCCCGGTCATAGGTGGTCACAATCTCCACGCCTTCAGGCAGGTTCGGTTTCAGCTCCTCCAGCTTGGCATGCACACCCTCAAGTGTTCTCAGCGGGTTTTCACCCCAGCGCATAATGACAACGGCCCCAACGGAGTCGCCTTCGCCGTTCAGGTCAGCCACACCACGGCGCATTTGCGGACCAAGGCGGATGTCTGCCACATCGCTCAGGGTGAGAGCTGCACCACGCTCATTCACCTTGATCGGGATTTGCTCAAGATCCTCAATAGATTGGATGTACCCGGTTGCACGGACCATGTACTCCGCTTCTGCCATCTCAATCACACTGCCGCTGGTCTCGCGGTTCGCGTTCTGGATCGTGCTCATGAGAGCAGGCAATGTCACGCCATAGGCTCGTAGTTTGTTGGGATCAACGACCACCTGATACTGCTTGACCATACCGCCGATGGTTGCCACTTCCGACACGCCGCTGACAGTTTGAAGCTCATACTTCAACCACCAGTCCTGTAAAGAGCGCAGCTGTGCCAGATCATGTTGACCGGTCCGGTCAATCAGGGCGTACTGAAAAATCCAGCCAACTCCTGTCGCATCTGGACCCAGTTCAGGCGTCACGCCTTCAGGTAGTTGGGCTCCAACCTGAGCAAGGTATTCCAACACCCGGCTTCTGGCCCAATAAAGGTCTGTGCTGTCTTTAAAGACAACATAGACGTAGGAATCGCCATAAAACGAGAACCCACGCACGTCGATCACGTCCGGCACCGACAGCATGGCTGTAGCGATCGGATAAGTTACCTGATCCTCAATGACCTGAGGGGCTTGCCCGTCATAAGGGGTTTTGATAATGACCTGCACATCAGACAGATCCGGAATTGCATCAACCGGTGTTTCTTTCAGCGCCCAGATGCCGCCAAGTGTCAGCATCACAGCGGCCATGAGCACGATCACGCGGTTCCTGATGGATGCACGTATGATGGAGCCAATCATTTTTCAACGGCCCCCACCGTGTCAGCAGGTGCTGTTTTTGAAGCTTGATCTTTGACATCTCGCAGATCGACAAGGCTGAAGCGCTTGTCAGACCCCTTTGAGATAGCAAACTCAATAGGCCTATCATATTGGAATGCATGGTTCTTCAGGTTTGCACGGACCGCAAACGTTGTTTCCATCGCTGGCCACTGCAACTCCTCAATGGCATCATGTCGAATAGTGACGGAGTTTGTCTCAGCATCGAAATTAGTCACTGTGCCATTAACCCAGATGGGACCGTCTTGCGCAGAAGACATGCGGGCCACGCCCGCCGAAAGTGAACTCTCACTATCAATCAGAAACTGAGCGGAGGTTACGACTTCTTCCCCTGCTTCAAGCCCCTGTAAGATCTCGGTCCTGCTCCCTCCTCCAAAACGCCCCGTCAGGCCCGGCGTCACCATGCGTGGCTGAAACGTGCCCTCCTCAGTTTGCAGGATAACCCGATCAGATGAACCTGTACGGATCAGCGCGCTGGCTGGAATTGTCACTGCACGTCGCATTTCAGATGGGATGATGGTTACGCGGCCAAACATATTTGGACGTAAAACACCCTCTGAGTTGTCAAAATGCAGACGGACCGGCAGTGTGCGTGTCACCGCATCCAGTTCCGGGTAGATATAATCGATGCGGCCCTCAAGCACTTGCCCGGGCAGATGCTCAAAGCTCGCAAGCACATCGCTGTTTTTGCTCAGACGGGCAATGTCCTGCTCAAACACATCCACCATCAACCACACAGAGGACATATCAGATAGGGTAAGCGCTATAGAATCCGGTTGCAGGTACATACCATCCGCCGCTTCCAACGTGGTCACCACGCCGGATTGAGGAGCGTACACCTTGAAGACCCTAGCCGGAGTATTCGCCCGAGCCATCTCGTCAATCTGGGCGCTATCAATACCGTAATTCTGAAGCTGGATTCGGATATTCTGCTCGGCTTGCTTATCATTCCGGCGCACGGCCCGGATCAGATCAGCACTCGCCACAGTCACCTCTGGCGCATAGACAGTGAAAAGCAGATCTCCCTTCTTAACGGGGTCACCAATTGCACGGATGTTGAGTTTCTTGATCCACCCTTCCGTGCGTAAATGAACCTAACTGGAGCCATACTCGTCATAGCCAACAAACCCAACACTTTCGATTTTCTCTGAGATAGGCTCAACGCTGGCGGTGGCCGTGCGTACACCGATGCTGTTAATCACATTTGGAGACAACACAACAGAACTCCCGGATTGCATCGCATCCTGCCCTGCATAAACGGGAACGAGGTCCATCCCCATGGGAGATTTTCCAGGTGCATCACGCCGGAAACTTGGGTCCATCGGCGCAACCCAATACAAGATTTCACTTTCAGCACTGCCTGGTCCAGCAGAAGTCCAGTCCATCGAACTTCCAATAAAGATCCCTAGCCCAGCCGAAACACTTGCTACAATCGCAAGCCCAGCCACAACCGCGTATCCACGACGCATCGGTCCTGTCCTGATTTACCAAACATCATTCAGACCTGAAGGTGCTTTGCTACCGCCGGGATACTCACCATCCCAACCAAATCCCTCCAATCCCACAAAACAGCACCACTTTTCCTTATTCCTTCTGGCACTGCTTAACTTAGTGTCCGTCATTCTAATCCTTCCAGTGACTGGAAGGTCAAGTCTAATACTGAAGCCCAGTGCTTGTCATCATCAAAAAAGCCCTGCCGATATCATCAGCAGGGCTCCAAAAAAGACTTCTTAGTAACAGAGGCTCTACAACTCCCCCGCCTCTTCCAGTACCTTTCTTGCACTGCGGAAGCATTCTACTCCGGCGGGGACGCCGGCGTAGATGGCTACGATGTGGCAGGCGGCGCGGATTTGTTCTTTGGTGACGCCGTTGCGCAGCGCGCCTTTACAATGCAATTCCCATTCGTGCATTTTTCCGAGAGCGCCGATCATGGCCAGATTCATCAGACTGCGAGTTGGTGCATCGATAGCGTCATCTCCCCAGCCGAAACCCCAGCACCATTCGGTCATGGCTTCCTGAAACGGACGATTGAAGTCGTCCGCCTTTGCCAGGTTGGCCTCTACATAGTCAGCGCCAAGGGTTGCTTTGCGTTGTTTCAGGCCTTTTTCAAACCGGTCAGACATTCTTGTTTTCTCTCTTAAACGCTGATGCAGATGTATTTCATCTCAACATAATCTTCGATGCCGTACTTGGAGCCTTCGCGGCCAAGTCCGGATTGCTTGACGCCGCCAAATGGTGCAACTTCAGTGGAGATCAGACCGGTGTTGACACCTACCATGCCGTATTCCAACTCTTCCGCCACTTTGTAGACTGTGGAGAGATCATTGCTGTAGAAGTAGGAGGCAAGGCCGAACTCGGTATCGTTCGCTGCTGCTATAGCTTCATCAACTTCCTTGAAGCGGAACAGTGGGGCAAGCGGGCCGAAGGTTTCTTCTCTTGCCACGTCCATATCACTCGTCATATTGGCAAGAACGGTTGGCTCAAAGAAGGTGCCGCCCTTGTCACTGCGCTCACCACCGCACACAATACTTGCGCCGTTTTCAAGTGCGTTCTTGATGTGGGATTCCACTTTGTGAACGGCGGCTTCTGTGATGAGGGGCCCGATGGTTACGCCGGACTGGAATCCATCTCCAACATTCAGATTACGAACTGCATCTGCAAGTTTGTTGGCGAAGGCGTCATAAACACCGTCCTGTACATAGATACGGTTGGAGCAGACGCAGGTTTGACCTGCATTGCGGAACTTAGAAATCAAAGCCCCTTCAACAGCCTTATCCAGATCCGCATCATTAAACACGATAAACGGTGCGTTGCCGCCCAGTTCCAGGGAGAGCTTCTTAATCTGGTCAGCACTTTGACGCATGAGAATGCGGCCAACATTTGTGGAGCCAGTGAAGCTAATCTTCTGGACAATCTCGTTGGTGCACAGCTCTTCACCAACGGCGACTGCATCCGTCGATGGCAGAATGCTCAGCACGCCTTTCGGGATGCCTGCCTGCTCGGCCAGCAATGCCAGCGCCAATGCGGAAAGAGGTGTTTCAGCGGCAGGTTTTACAATCATGGCACAGCCAGCAGCCAGTGCAGGCGCAGCTTTGCGGGTGATCATGGCATTGGGGAAGTTCCATGGTGTGATAGCACCAACAACCCCAACAGGTTGCTTGATCACCATGATACGTTTGTCTTCCTGATGGCCCGGAATAGTATCACCGTAAACGCGCTTTGCTTCTTCCGAAAACCATTCAATGAAGCTGGCGCCGTAAAGGATCTCACCTTTTGCTTCTGCAACTGGCTTCCCCATTTCTGCGGTCAGGATAACCGCGAGGTCATCAGCATTCTCAATCAGCAAGTCGAACCAGCGTCTCAGAACCTGCGCGCGGTCCTTGCCTGTGCGCTTGCCCCATGCTTTTTGCGCAGTCTTTGCGGCGTTGATGGCATCGACCACATCAGAGCGCGAGCAATCTGTAACATTGGCAATCAGTTCACCTGTAGAGGGGTTGTTGACTGCAAAGGTTTTCTGGCGCGAAACAAAGCTGCCATCGATATATGCACCGGATTGCAACAGGCTTGGGTTGTTCAGTTTCAGGTCCATGGCGGCACCCTTTGTCCTTCATTGTTGTCACATCGGCATAGTCATCACGCCGGAAAAGAATGGGGACCAGATGTGGCCCCCATTCCGTTCATTTTCCGTTAAGTCGGATTAGGCTCGCAGTTCACGGTCCAGCGCAGTTCCGTCCGGAGCAACCTCTTCATGAGGGTCTCTCACTGCACTTGAATCTTGCATGAGCGACTTCACAATTCCCCATGACATGAGAACCACAAGAGCACTGATCGGCAAGGCAGCCGCAATAGCAGCAGTTTGCAGAGCGGATAATCCACCAGCCAACAAGAGCGCCGCAGCAACAACACCTTGAGCAACACCCCAGATCACACGGTGCTGTTTAGGTGGGTGTGCATTGCCCATAGACAGGATGGTCGTGATAACCAAAGTGCCGGAGTCGGACGACGTGATAAACCATGTCGCCAGCAAGAAGGTGGTGAGTGCTGCAATCAACCAGCTGATTGTGCCATTAGAGGTCATCTGCTCAATGGTGCCATAGAGCGCGCCACCAAGGTTCCAACTGTTGACGGTATCAATCAGACCTGCAGTACCAACACCGCCTGGCGCATTCATTTCGATGAACAGTGCATTGCCGCCAAAAATGGTGATCCAGAGGAAGGCCATCACGGTTGGCACAAGCATAGCGCCGAACATAAACTCACGAATGGTACGACCGCGGCTGATGCGTGCAATGAACATGCCCACGAATGGTGCCCAGGAAAGCCACCAGCCCCAGTAGAACATGGTCCAGCCGCCCTGCCATTTCACATCACCTGGTTCACTTGCAGTCCAGAAGCCCATGGACAGGAAGTGGGACATGTAATCGCCAACGGATGTGAGGAAGAAGCTTGCCAGCCACTGAGATGGACCTGCTACAACAAAGAACAGGATCAGCAGCAGTGTTAGAGCGATGTTCCATTCGGAAAGAATACGAATACCCTTACCAATGCCAGAGACAGCAGACAGTGTCGCCACAATGGAAATACCGATAACCAAAGCGATCTGAGTAAGCGTGCCCGGATCAACACCAAACAGCACGTTCAGGCCCTGTGCCATCTGATTTACGCCAAGCCCCATGGACGTCGCGATGCCGAATACGGTGCCAAACACGGCAAGCAGATCAACAGCATGACCAGCCGGACCATAGATGCGCTCGCCAAGGATCGGGTAAAGCGCGCTACGGAATGTCAGCGGCAGCTTTTTGCGGAATGAGAAGTATGCGAGGCAAAGACCGGTGATGGTGTAAATCGCCCAACCATGCAGACCCCAATGGAAGTTGGTCACGCGAACCGCATCTACTGCTCGGTCCATGTTCATTTCATTGTGGCCAGCCATATCCGCAAACGGGTTGTTCGGGTAACCCCAACCAGCGGAGTTGTCGAAGTAGAACAACGGCTCAGCAACACCAAAGAACATGATACCGATGGATACACTTGCGGAAAACAGCATTGCAAACCATGCAAAGTTGCTGAATTCCGGACGTGCATCATCATCACCCAGACGGATGGAGCCAAATCGGCTGACCATCAAGCCAATGCAAATGAAGAAGATGATCATGACTGAGGAGATGTAGTACCAGCTCAGCGCTGTTTCGACCCAGCTGCGTACCGCCCCGTACAGCTCACCAGCATAATCAACATTCAAAATCGTGAACACAACAAATGCCGCAACCATAGCCTTGGCCGCGATCGACATTCCGTTGTGCAAGCCCTTAAAGAGCCCCGTTTCGGCAACATTCAGATCTTTCTGAATGTGCTCTTTTTCGATAGCCATAGTTCCCTCCCAGGCTAAATTAATCGGACATTGTGTCCATGCCGGGTTTCACCACCGGCTTATCTCCAACCCCTGCTGAACAGGAGCTACGGATGGGGTTCTCCCTGTTCTCAGCGCATAACGAATGGGTCCGGTATCGGATCATCAGAGGTGCGCAACCAAACTGTTTTGACTGTTGTGTAATCCAAGGCTGCCTGCAGTCCGCCTTCGCGGCCATGGCCGGAAAGTCCCTGTCCACCAAACGGAGCAACAGGGGAAACTGCGCGATAGGTGTTCACCCACACGATGCCGGAGCGAATGCCCTTTATCATGCGATGTGCCCGCGTCAGGCTTTGCGTAAAGATGCCGGAAGCCAGGCCAAATTTTGTATCGTTCGCCATCTGCAGGGCTTCAGCCTCTGTCTCAAAAGTGAGAACAGAAAGCACTGGGCCAAACAGTTCGGTTGTCACACAAGGGGCATTCGGCACCTTTGAGCAATCCAGAATGGTTGGTGGGAAGTAGAAGCCATCACGATCGCAATCCACACCACCGGTCAGCACCGTCGCACCAGCGTCAACAGAAGCTTTGATCACTGCATTAATGTGATCGCGCTGGCGCTGACTGCACAAAGGGCCAACCTCTGTTGCCATATCCTGCGGATGCCCGATGACGACGGCTTCAGCTTTGGCCTTCAAACGAGCAAGAAACTCGTCCTTGATGCTTTTTGCGATGATCAGACGAGAACCTGCAACACAGCTTTGGCCTGTTGCTGCAAAAATGCCGGATATCTGCGCATTTACGGCGCTGTCGATATCAGCATCTTCAAACACAATAAACGGAGATTTGCCGCCCAGTTCTAGCGACGTGCTGGCAAGGTTTTCCGCAGAATTGCGCACGATGTGCTTTGCAGTTTCCGGTCCGCCAGTAAACGCGACATGAGCCACGGACGGATGCGATGTCAGCACCTGTCCGCATTCGGCACCAAACCCGGTGATGATGTTGACCACACCTTTCGGGAAACCAGCTTCTTCAATCAGCTTGGCAAACTCCAAAAGCGGTGAAGGTCCTTCTTCAGACGCTTTCACAATCAACGTACAGCCGGCAGCCAGTGCAGGGCCAATCTTAACAGCGGACAGGAACAACTGATTATTCCACGGAACAATGGCAGCCACCACACCAACAGGTTCACGGCGTAGCCAGACTTCCATGTCCTGCTTGTCGATTGGAAGGTGAGCCCCTTCAATCTTATCTGCCAAGCCAGCATAATACCGATAGTAGTCCGCTACATATGCCACCTGGGCAGATGTTTCGCGGATGATCTTCCCGGTGTCCTGCGTTTCCAACTGTGCCAGCTTAGGCGCATTCGCCTCAACCAGATCTGCCAGTTTGTAAAGCAGCTTGCCGCGCTGTGTTGCTGTCAGGCTGCTCCAGGCAGGATCAAAGAAAGCCCGCTCAGCTGCAGCAACAGCACGGTTTACATCCTCAGTCCGCGCCTCGGGCATTTCTGCCCAAGGCTGACCTGTTGCCGGGTCCAGACTTTGAAATTGCGCTGAGCCATCTTCAAAACGACCATCGATATAGTGCTGGAAGCGTTTCATCATGCATCCTTTTGGAAAGCAGGCATCACTTCATTGATGAAGCGTTCAAGAGAGGCTTTCTTGCGCTCAAACGTCATGCCGCTATCAATCCAGAATGAGTATTCATCGTAGCCAAGGTCTTCGTAGTGCTTCAGGCGCTCGATGACTTTGTCAGACGTACCGATCACATTGTTGGTACGCATCTGCTCCGCGCTGTAGAAGGGGTGGTTCGCAATATCTTCGTCGCTGAGCGGCTCAATAAGACCCTGAGTGATTGGGCGTTCGTTTTTGAACCATGCACCAAAGTAGTTGTAGAAACGGTTGACCTCTTCAGCACCCTGCTGAACATCCGCTTCATCACCACCAACATAGGTGTGGCGCAGCAACATAATTTTCGGGCGTGGAACAGACGGGCTCTTCTCACAAGCATCGTTGAAGCGCTCCATGAGGCTTTCAACTTCATCGTCGCCGTTCCAAAGCGGCGTAACCTGCACGTTACAACCATGCGCCACAGCGAAATCATGGGAGTTTGGATCACGCGCAGCAACCCAGACAGGTGGGTGCGGATCCTGCATTGGTTGTGGTGCAGATGTCGTTTTCGGGAACTGCCAATACTCACCTTCATGAGCATAATCACCATCCCAGAGCTTTTTGACGGCAGGAACCAACTCGCGCATGCGCTGACCAGCTTCCCACGCATCAAGGCCCGGGATCATGCGTTCATATTCAAAACTGTAGGCACCACGAGCAATACCCAGCTCAAGACGGCCATCCATAATGATATCCGCCATAGCTGCTTCGCCAGCCAGCTTGATTGGATGCCAGAAAGGGGCGATGACAGTTCCTGTTCCAAGACGTACATTTTCGGTCCGCCGTGCCAGATCTACAAGGTTGATGAAAGGGTTCGGCGCAATGGTGAAGTTCATGCCATGGTGTTCACCAGTCCAGATCGCATGCATGCCGCCTTTGTCTGCAATCTCACAAAGCTGCAGAAACTCGTCATAGAGCTTTTGCTGGCTCTCATCAGCGGAAATGCGCTCAAGATGGATGAAAAGTGAAAATTTCATGGCTTACTCTCCCAGTGCGATTTTGCGCACTTCGCCGTTTTCATGATTTCCAAAATAGATGCCGAAATTGCCCTTCTGAGTCTCCTTCGCAAACCGGCCCAGCATTTTCTGTGTGGCAGCATCCTGTACGCGCGCCAGCACATCATCTGTCAAAGCAAGGAAGTTTCCAGACTGGCTGGCCCCTTCACCGGCTGAGCAATGGAAAGCCAGATGCTGGGCATTCGCTTCTTCATCTTCGTAGACGGAGTAAATGAAGCCGACAGAAGACGGGACACCGACCTCTTCCAGTAATGCTGTAAGTTCTTTGGTTGGTGTGCCTTTGCTGACATTGCGCGTTGGCAATCGCAGTTGGCCTGCATCATCTTCAAAAAACAGCACTTTTTTGTCTCGTTCCAAGAGAGCGCTCACAACGGTTTCACTATCTACCTGAATGGAACTGACTTCTTGTGTGGCAGTAAAATATGCACCGCGTGCGTAACCCAGACCATTGGCAACACCGGTCTCAAAAGCCTTTACTTCACCAATCAGAATTGCATGGTCACCCGCGTCCACCACATTGTGCATTGAGCAATCAAACCACGCAGCAACATCGGAAAGAACCGGCGACCCGTGAGGACCAACTTTCCAGTCAACAGTCGCAAAACGGTCTTCAACACGGCTGGCAAAGGTGTTGGACACATCCTTCTGGGTTTCTGCCAGAATATTGACAGCAAAACCGGATGCATCAGTCAACGCATCATAATTGCTGGAGCTCTTCGCAAGACACACCAGCAACAATGGCGGATCCAGAGAAACGCTTGAAAAGGAATTTGCTGTAAAGCCAAGCGGCTCACCATCCTGGCCGTGGGCTGTCACAACCGTAACACCGGTAAGGAATGTACCAAATGCATTCCTCAATGTACGTGGGTCCATCGCTGTCATCGGGTAGATCCCCCTTTCTATCCGTTTGTTCTTATTGGCTGTTTTAACCAGCTTGCCATTGCGGCGTTGACTTGTTCCGGTGCTGTCAGATTGGCCATATGACGATGGCCTTCAATGATGCAGACCATGCCGTCCTGCGCTGCCTTGGCCATATCCACCGCCATTTCCTTGGTGGAGTTCGGATCACCATCACCCGTCAGCAAAAGCGCCGGGCATCTGATTTCCTTCCATTTGTCAGCATAGGTCACGTCCCCATGTGCAAATGCGTTGTAAGTGACTGCATAGCCAACCGGATCAACCTCCCGGAGCCATTTGCCGACTTTTTCTTTCGCCTGCTGATCCGCAGTGCTCTCACTAAACCAACGGCTCAAAGGTCCGTCGATGTTGATGTTGCCCTCTGCGATTTCCTTAGCCCGCGCCTCCACAGCACTGCGAGCTTCAGGAGATCTGCGGTAAACACCGTTCAACAAAGCAACGCGTTTTACGCGTTCCGGGTACGTTGCTGCGTAACCACCGCTGATCAATGCACCCATGGAGTGACCGGCAAGATTCACCTGTTCAAATCCAAGCGCTGAGATCGTCGCATGCAGCCACGCTACATAATCTTCCAACTGAGAGCCTTGAGGAAGCGCAGTGCTTCCTCCATGCCCCGGCATGTTTACCGCAATAACACGATGCGTTTTCGCAAAGTGCTCGATTTGCGGTTCCCAAGAAGCATCCTGCATGCCAACCCCGTGGACCAGCACAAGCGGCTCACCTTCGCCAACCTCACGGTAGCAAACTGTGCCCTTAGGATGTGACAGCTGCAGGGTTGTCAACGTCATGTCCCAACTCCTTAAGGTCCTGATAACGATCACCAATCCGGTGGTGCGGGCGTCCTGAGAGTGACGCTCCCAGTGCGATGACGATTTCATCTGGACCCGGTGCATCCGGAATAGCAAGCTGAATGGTGAGATAGTGTGAACGGCGGCCACCGTCATTCTTGTCCATCAGCGGAATCATGATCGGAGCGTTTACACCAGCGCGGGTGTTACAGAACGCCAGATAGGTTTTGGCGCCAACAGCTTCACGGTAAAAATTGCCAAATTGCAGCGTGTGAATGAGCGCGGAGGCATGCTCAACTTCACCATTCACACCAACAACAGCTGCCTTGCCGTATCCTTCAACAGCCTCACCAGAACCTGCGAAGTTGATGATCATATCCGTCAGCAACTTGCCAACATCTGGTGCAACATCATGGATGCCCGGACGCAGATCTTCAACAAAGCCCTGCCCAGCCCATGGGTTCTTGACAACAGCAACTGCCGCAATCATCCGCAATGGGGTCTCTGCTTTCTTGCCACCTTCAATCAGCGTGTCTTCCACGTGAAGAAGTGTCTTGCGTATCTCTGCTGGCATTGGTCTTCCGTTCATTCCACTGTCAAATTCAATGGTGATAAGATGGTATACCATAATACCGTATGTCAATACCTTCTTGCGAATGAAGTCAACGCGAGCTAGATTGCTGCCATGATCTCTACTGCAAATAATCCTTTAAAGATTGAGCGTCCTACTATGACGCTCCGCGATATGGCTCTTGAGAAAATGAGAGCCGCTATCATTGCCGGCCACTTCCAGTCAGGTGACCGCCTAGTCGAGCGTCCGCTCTGCGACCAGCTTGGTGTAAGCCGTTCAGTTGTAAGGGAAACAATCCGATATCTTGAAGCAGAAGGCCTTGTTGAGATACTCCCAAACAAAGGCCCGATTGTTGCAAAACTGGATTGGGAAAACGCGCAACAGATCTACGAAATCCGTATGCTTTTGGAGACCAGCGCCGCACAAAAATGCGCAGAACTGGCCAAAGATGGGGATAAGAAAAAACTTGGCAAAGCACTCGCTCAGCTTAAGTTGGCCTACAGCAGTGGCGAAACAAACGACCTGTTTGAAGCAACAACATTATTCTATCAGTGCATTTTTGATATCAGCGGCCAAAACGTTGCATGGGAAGTGGTACAGCGACTCAACGGCCGCATCAGCCGTCTGCGCGCAATGACTTTGGGTACTCGTGACCGCCATGATGCAGGTTACAAGCGGATCGAAAAAATCTTCTCTGCAATCGACACAAACGACCCTCAAGCCGCTGCAGCTGCCATTCAGTTACACCTGACGGAAGCCGCAAATATTGCCAAAACCCTTCTGACTGCAGAGCTGAGTAAAAGCGAAAAATAATGCCTAAAGCCTACTGGATTGCCCACGTCACAGTCACGGACGCTGACGCCTACACAAACTACACCCAGGCCGCTCCAGCCGCCTTCCAAAAATACGGCGCCCGCTTCCTCGCCCGCGGCGGAAAAACCGAACACCTGGAAGGCACCACACATCCCCGCAATGTCGTCATCGAATTCGACACCATGGAACAAGCCCTGGCCTGCTACCACTCCCCAGAATACCAAGAAGCCAAAACCCACCGCAAAACCGCAGCTCTGGCGGATATCATGATCGTTGAGGGAATGGAGTAAGTTCCCCTACCCCAAATACTCTCGCAATGCTTGCGGTGGGTTGTCGAGAAGTTGTTGGGTTTCAGCAGGTGGGTGCGCTGATCCGTCGGCGACGAGGATTGCTTTGTTCGTGATGCGGCGGGCGTCTTGTGGGTCGTGGCTGACCATAAGAAGCGTCGTGCCAGTTTCTGCGATGAGCTCCGCGACAAGATCCAGCATTTCGGCCTTAAGAGCAGGGCCGAGGGCAGCGAAGGGCTCGTCGAGTAACAACAGATCACGGTGCTGAACCAAAACGCGTGCAAGCGCGACGCGGCTTTGTTGGCCACCGGATAGCTCAGCTGGCTTACGTTCTCCCATAGCTGCCAGTCCAACCCGTGAAAGAGCTGCTGTGACTTGCTCTTGCTCAGGCTTTGAGAGCCTTCCGTTAGGCCGCAAACCAAGAGCCACGTTTTGGGCGGCAGTTAAGTGAGGAAACAGGTTGCCATCTTGAAACAGCATGGCGATTGGGCGTTTTCCCGGAACCTGTTTGGTGAGCTCACCTTCTTTCCAGAAAAGCTGCCCCTGCGATATCTCGCGGAATCCAGCGATGGCCTCAAGCAGAGTTGATTTCCCTGCGCCGGAGGGGCCAATAACGGCGACGCTGTTGCCAGCTTCAACGTATAAATTGGCATGCAACTCAAACGCGCCATTGGCAATGAGACAAGAGTTAAGCTTCAGCATGCCAGCGGCCTCCTCGGTCTAAAATCCAGAATAGTGCCATTGAAAGCACAAGCAGTAAAAGGGCGCCGCCAGCTGCTGCCTGCATTTTGTATGCCCCCATCAAGCGATAGATCTGTAGAGGCAGCGTTGCAATTTCCGGATCTGCAAACAGGGTAATCACGCCAAGATCTCCCATGGAAAGTGCTGCTGCAAGCCCTGCAGCAAACCCGATTTGGGGTCGCATACGTGGAATGAGGACGCGTGAGAAGAACACCCAACCTTCCATGTTCAATGACAAGGCCAACCGTCCATGACGCGAAACGGTATCCCGCGCTGCAGGGACTAGAATACGAAGCGCAAACGGCAATGCCATCGCCGCGTTGACCAGTGCCGTCACAGGAAGAGCAAGGTCAGACGGGTTTGCCCACGGGCGTATGATGATAAACAAGCCCGTTCCGATCACCAGTGGAGACGCTGCCAACCCCAAAATTCCGACAAGCTCAACCACGCTATGTCGGCGAACGGCAACGGCTGCTGCCATAGGCAATGCGAACAGCAACAAGATCACCGTGCTGGCCGCAGCGACAGCAACGGAAACAAGCGCCGCCTTCAACACAATAAAGGGCACCAGAAACAGACCGCTAAGGCCTGAAAGAACAACGGCACTGAGCGGCAAAAGCAAAAAGAATGTTGCAAGCAAAATCCAGAAGGCGTCTGCAACAGGTGCACCACCATCCCAGCGCCGGATCGCTCGGTCCAGTCCTGCACCAAACCCTTCACCGCGCGAAAGCTTTAGGGCTGCAAAGGCTGCTGCAGCAGTGAGCGTGAGTTGCAATGCAGAAAGCAGCGCGGCCCGTCCAAGATCAAAGTCATATGTAAATGCCTGATAGATCGCCAGCTCAATGGTTGTCGCCCGTGGCCCACCACCAAGTGTCAGAGCAATAGCAAAGCTTGTCAGGCAGATAGCAAAGATCACAGCCAGTGCACCGGGTAAAATGCGCGCGAGCATGGGGAGTTCGATCAGTCGAAACAGAGCTTTTCCATCACACCCCAGCTGTGCAGCAAGGCGAAAACGCTCTGAAGGGATTTCTTGCCACCCTTGTAAAATCAATCGGGTTGCAAGCGGAAGGTTGAAGAAAACATGAGCCACCACAACACCGTGGAGGCCATAAATGCGAATGGGTGAAGCACCAAAATAAACAAGCACATCAGATATCCAGCCCGCACGGCCAAACACCTGTAGTAACCCAAGAATGGCAACGATAACTGGTAGAATGAAGGGGGCACCGAGCAGTGCAATGAGCAAACTGCGGCCCGGAAACCGCCGTCGCGCCAGGGCGCGCGCAACCGGCACTGCCAACGCAACACTGATCACAGCAGAAAGCACGGCCTGCGTGAGCGTAAACTTGAGAGCGGCCCAATCGGAAGAGGAAAAGCCGTGACCCGCTTCGGCTCGCAAGGCAACCGCGGCCAACGTGCCAAGTATGAGTGCCGCGACAAGAAATGCCGCGGCAACACCGGGAAGCGAACTTACTGGCTGAGCGCTTCTAGCCATTCCGGCAGAGCCTCACGTCTTGCAGCAGCAGCTTCTTCAGGCTTAAAGAACAAAGCTTTTTCAGGCACCTGCAGAGTGTCGAACCCAGCAGGTAAACCACCTTTTGGTGTCACAGCTGGATACATCCAGTTGGTTGTTGGAATGATTGTCTGGAAAGCATCTGAAACCATGAAGCTCAGGAACTTGTCTGCCAACTCTGGCTGATCAGTCCCGGCAAGCTTTGCCGCTACTTCAACCTGCATGTAATGGCCTTCTTCAAACGCGGCAGTGGTTTTGCTGTTATCTTCCTCGGCAATCAGGTGGTAAGCCGGAGACGTGGTGTAACTGAGCACCATGTCCGCTTCCCCATCAAGGAATAGACCGTAGGCTTCTGACCAACCTTTTGTAACCGTCACGATGTTATCGGAAAGATCCGCCCAAACATCAGCAGCTTCGTCTCCGTAAGCCGCTTTCACCCAAAGCAACAACCCGAGGCCGGGTGTAGAGGAGCGTGGATCCTGAATAAGGATCTTGGCATCACTCTTCGCAAGCTCGCGGAAGTTGGTTGGTACGGTTTCGCCAGCCTTGTGTACGAAGGCAAAGTAGCCCCAGTCGTACGGCACAAAGGTTTCGTCAGCCCACTCCACTGGCAGTGTATATTGGGCTTCAACAGAGTGTGGTGCAAACAGGCCAGTTTTCTTGGCAGTCTCTACCAGATTGGTGTCCAGACCCAGCACCACATCGGCATCTGAGTTTTTACCTTCAAGACGAATGCGGGAAAGCAGTGCTGCGCCATCTTCGACGCCAACAAGTTTCAGGTCACACTCGCATACAGCCTCAAACGCTTCTTCCACTTTTGGGCCTGGGCCCCAGTCAGAAACGAAGCTGTCGTATGTGTAAACTGTCAGTTGAGGCTTCTCAGCAGCCATCGCTGATGTTGCAGTGAGTAATCCCGCAGCAATTAACAGATGTTTCAAGTCATCCTCCATTGCGGCGAGAGGGCAAGGATGGATGAAACCGGTACCCTTCCCTCCGCCGGTTCTAGCCGGTTCAGGTTCAACGGGTTCGCCACTAAAGCATCTCAGCACGACAAATACGCGCACCCCGAGGTCAAGCGGTTCTTAACCGGAAAAACACAGAAGCGCAACTGGATATAGCTGGGATGGAGAGGGCACCTGTAGGGAGTTGCAAGAAGAAGCCCGGGCAGTTCCCTGCCCGGACTGGTCGCATTTATTAGGCTGTCAGGTCGAAGCGGTCGGCGTTCATGACCTTGGTCCATGTTGCCACGAAGTCGCGAACGAACTTTTCGTGGTTGTCATCCTGAGCATACACTTCAGCATAAGCGCGCAGGACTGAATTGGAGCCAAACACAAGGTCTGCACTGGTTGCAGTCCACTTTGGCTTGCCAGATTTCCGGTCGCGGATCTCATAGGTGCCATCTTTGAGTGGATGCCAGCTGTTGTCCATATCGGTCAGGTTGACGAAGAAGTCCGTTGTCAGCTGACCTTCGCGGTCCGTGAAGACACCGTGCTTTGATCCGCCATAATTGGCACCAAGAACGCGCAGACCACCAACGAGTGCAGTCATTTCCCAGCCAGTGAGGCGGAGGAGCTGTGCACGATCCAGCATCATTTCTTCCGGGCTAACAGCGTACTCTTGCTTCTGCCAGTTACGGAAGCCATCAGAAATAGGCTCCAATACAGAGAAGGATGTCCCATCAGTCATCGCATCTGTTGCATCACCGCGACCAGAAGCAAATGGAACTTCCACGTTGAAACCAGCTGCCTTGATGGCATTTTCCACACCAACATTTCCTGCCAGCACGATCACATCTGCGACTGAGGCTCCTGCCTGTGCTGCAATTGGTTCAAGCACAGCCAGAACTTTCGCAAGGCGGTCTGGCTCATTGCCAACCCAATCCTTTTGAGGAGCGAGGCGGATACGAGCACCGTTGGCACCACCGCGCATATCAGAACCGCGATAGGTACGTGCGCTGTCCCAAGCGGTTTTGATCAGATCTTCATTGCTCAAACCACTTGCCGCAATTTTTGCTTTCACTGCAACAACATCATAGTTGGTGTTGCCCGCCGGAACCGGATCCTGCCAGATAAGGTCTTCTTTCGGCACATCCGGGCCAAGATAATTGGCTCTCGGTCCCATATCGCGGTGGGTCAGCTTGAACCATGCACGCGCAAACGTATCTCTGAAGTACTCAGGATCTGCGATGAATTTCTGACAGTACTCATTGTAGATCGGGTCAACCTTCATCGCCATGTCCGCATCCGTCATGATCGGATTGTGACGAACAGACGGGTCTGTTGGATCAACAGGTTTGTCTTCTTCCTTGATGGACACCGGTTCCCATTGCCATGCGCCGGCAGGAGATTTTACCTGCTCCCATTCATGGCCGAACAGCATATCGAAAAAGCCCATATCGAATGTGGTTGGGTGTGTGGTCCACGCACCTTCAATGCCAGAAGTAAAGGCATTCGTTGCTTTGCCATCCTGTCCGGGGTTAGACCAGCCAAATCCCTGCTCTTCAAGACCAGCGGCTTCCGGTGCGACACCGATGTTATCGACGGCACCGCGTCCATGGGTCTTACCAACGGTGTGACCACCGCACGTCAGCGCAGCAGTTTCCTCGTCATTCATTGCCATACGAGCAAAGGTTTCGCGGATCTGATCGGCTGTTTTTTGCGGACCGGGAACGCCATTTACGCCTTCAGGGTTCACGTAGATCAGGCCCATATGAGTAGCTGCAAGCGGGTTTTCGAGCGTTGAAGGATCATCCAGATCGTCATAACGCTCTTCACTGCGTGCAAGCCATTCTTTTTCAGATCCCCAATAAGTGTCGATCTCTGGACCCCAGATGTCCTCACGGCCAAATCCGAAACCAAAGGTTTTCAGACCCATGGAGTCATAGGCGATTGTACCTGCAAGGATAATCAAATCAGCCCATGAGAGAGCATTGCCGTACTTTTTCTTGATAGGCCAAAGCAAACGGCGCGCTTTATCGAGGCTTGCGTTATCAGGCCAGGAGTTAAGCGGAGCAAAGCGAATGTTGCCGGAACCGCCGCCACCGCGACCATCTGCAAGACGATAAGAGCCAGCTGTGTGCCACGAAAGGCGGATCATAAGTCCGCCATAATGGCCCCAATCCGCTGGCCACCAGTCCTGACTGTCGGTCATAAGCGCATGGACGTCTGCCTTCACTGCTTCGAAGTCGAGTGATTTGACAGCATCATGATAGTTGAAACCTGGGTCCATCGGGTTGGTACGCGCACCATGTTGATGGAGGATGTCGAGATTCAAAGCATCAGGCCACCATCGGGTAACCGGCTTATCCATCGATGTATTCGCGCCATGTACCACCGGACAAACACCGGCTGTCTTGACATCGTTACCGTGCATTGCTGTCTCCACTATCAAATTTGGCTCTTGCTGGTTTTGACGTAGCGTTTACCTTAAGCGGTGAGACGAAACGATGCATCCAGCAAATTCTAGACTGAATATAGATCGCTAAACGCATTAAGTGAAATTGCATCTTCTGCGCACTACGATAAGTTTTTCTTATCGTATAAATTTTAAGGTAAACGAAGGTGCTTAGATTGCTCCTCTGAGCTCTCCTCATCACACACAAAGATGCTTTTCGCGAGGTGAGGAAAGCATCAGTTCTGCCCTTCAATGCAGCAACAATCCGTGTAAAATATCACATTGATTTTCGCGGAGAAATTTGCATGAGCACTATCAGTCTTCTCAATTCCATAATTGGTCCGGTGATGAGAGGACCGTCGAGTTCTCACTCTGCAGCGCCGTACTTCATCGGGAAGACTGTTCGCCAACTCTCTCTTTGTGATGGCGATAAAATCGTCAATGTCGAAATGGCATTTGATCCAGAAGGTTCTTTTGCCCAAGTCTATACCAACCAAGGCAGTGACGAAGGCTTTGCAGCAGGCTTGGTGGGAGAAGAGGTCACCTCGCCTAAGTATCGACAAGCTCTATCTGATCTGATGAACGGCAAGCCATTTACGCTAGAGATCAACATTAGAAATTTAGACACCAACGATCATCCAAACCGACTAGAAATTGCAGTCACGGTTGAAGACAGCGAAGGCGCACTTCGGGAAGATCACTTCAAAGGCCTTTCAATAGGCGGCGGGATGTTCAAGCTCGATAGCTTTAACTCTTTCGCAATTGATGTGACTGGGAGCGATTTTATACTTCTGCTGGAATGTGGAGACAATTCACCTCTTCAGCAGCTTCCCTCAAATGCAAAGGTACAAGCTCGTGTCTGTGCAGGTTCAAAGAATAGCCACCAACTTATTGAGATCAAATCCAGTTCGCCACTATCACCTCAACAACCAGAGTTGAAAGACATGATAGAACAGAGCTGGAAGGTCAGGTCCTGCACACCTGTCCAATTCTCTGTCCACGACGAGGCCCCTCTTTTTGCCAGCCCAAAGGCTTTGGTCCAACAAACCAGCAGCGGACACAGTTTTGCAGATCTTGCTTTGTCCCTGGAAACCAAACGGTTAGGCTTGACTGAGACCCAAACGCGAAAAGCCTTTGCAGACCGGTATGATGTGATGATGGACGCAGTTCAGGCAGGCCTTGCGCTTACCAATCAATCATCCACTATGAAGTTCCTGAAACCGAGCGCAAAGCAGGTTGGTGCAGCAAATCCCGTGGAGATTATCGGCTCACCATTCTTGCAGGATGCGCTTAGCGCTTCTCTTGCAGTTATGGATGCAAACGCAAATCGGGGAGTGGTTGTTGCTGCTCCAACAGCTGGAAGTTCTGGCATCGTACCGGGCACGCTATATTCCTTGAAACAACAAGGTGTTGATCGTGAAAGGATTATCGACGCCCTTCAAGTCACAGCACTTGTGGGAGCTGTTTTTGCTGAGCACGGAAGTTTTGCCGCTGAAACGGGAGGATGCTCAGTGGAGACTGGTGCTTCAGCCGCAATGATCTCAGCTGGATTGGTCCATCTGTTTGGAGGAACAGCACAACAAGCCTTTAATGCGGCATCACTTTGTCTGATGAATACGCTTGGTTTGGTTTGCGACCCAGTTGGTGGGGAAGTGGAAATTCCCTGTCATGCGCGCAATATCGCTGGGATCGCGCATGCGCAATCGTCTGCGGTTGCTAGCCTTTCTGGTTTTGACGCTGTTTTGCCATTTGATGAGATGGTCATCAGCACACAAAAAGTAGGCAAACAGATGCACTCTGACTTGCGCTGTACCGCTCGCGGTGGATGTGCGGCAACACCGACTGCCTGTGCAATGTGCGGATGAGGTTGATCCATAGATCTCAATGCCTTAACCGCTAATACTCCCTACAATCGTCTCCTTACAGCTGTTCAGGAGCTTTATCATCTCGGAGGTGTCTGGGTTGCAATCTGAGGCGGCTGGCGCATCAATCACCATCTGCCGGACGGCACGTGAATCCGCGTCATTGAACTGCAAGCTCAATCGTTCCACCTTCGGCTGCAGAATCTGGACACCTTCTACCTCACCAATACCTGCCTCCCAGCCTACCTAAGGCTCCCCTCTTCGCCTGTAAGTCGGGTGAGAAGGACATCCATAGATCGGATTTTGAGGGAATGGCGTAAGCTCCTCTCACCCCTCTCAAACAAACCAGATCAGGCCAAGCCAGATCCAGAGGGGGGCTGGGACTATGGCCCAGATGAAGATGGCGGGGAGGTACTCGTAGATTTTCATGGGGCTCTTCCGATTTCCGTCAGATCAATTCAAATGCTTCAGCCAGTGTCACGACGCAGGCAACTGATATGCCGAGTGTTACGAAGACACGAATGTGTTTGAAGAAAGCTAGCTCTGCCTTGGGTTTCACGCCTGAGCCATATCCTCTACCATCCAGGTAGATGCTTGTGATCATGGTCAAAAACAGTAGGAACCAGAGAGCAACCAATCCTTCTGCGATCAAGACAATGGCGGGCAACATAACAGGTCTCCGTAGTTTAAAAGTTTCAGAGCAGACGGTGGTACATCAGAGAAATCAGAGTTCTTTACGAGGAAGAAATTGACAGCTTAATTCGATGCCAAACACTGGTGAGACAACCCCTGCCCTCTATCGTGACAACTTTCCGACTCATAATATCTATTTTATATATATCTTTATCATCGCACATAACAAAAGACATATATTATTTGCATCTTTTCTTAGAAAGAGCTGAGTTGACACTAAATTATGTGTTATTTCATACACTTAAAATATACACAGCACCACATCGCTTTCGGTGTTCAGCACTCTCTGATTTTATGATATACGCACGATATATCTTTGGAGCATCACTATGCGTTTAAATCAGGCAAGCGATTTTGCTTTGCGGCTCGTTATGCAATGCGCCATGCAACCAGACATTCTTCAACGCATCGATCAGGTCGTTTTGCAGCAAGGTTTCTCACGTGGCCATGTGATGAAACTCGTCAACCAACTCTCCCGTGCCGGTATTCTTGAGACCATGCGTGGTCGTGGTGGAGGGTTTAAACTGGGCCGTCTCGCACAAGACATCAGCGTTGGAGATGTTGTCCGCGCGGTAGAGAATGATTTTGCCGTGGTCGAGTGCCTGCGACAGAGCGAATGTGGAGAAATCCAATGCTGCTTCCTCCCCTCTTGTCGCCTAAAACCATTGATGCAAAGAGCATCCAGCGCCTTCCTGAGCGTGCTCGATGAAATGACAATTGAGAGTGCAGTTATCGATTTGCCAGTACCATCTGCTTTGGTGGCACAACAAAGCTAGCAGGAAGAATACTTCGTAGACACTATTGACCTTCTCATTCGTATATTTGACCAATCCTATATTGAATTCACAATTAAATCTAATTTAACAAATAAAAACTCTATTAATAACTATATTCGATTCAGTTAATCTATAGCTCATGAGAAGAGTATTGCGTATCACTTCGTAGCTCCTTAGTCGAATACAGCATAATTGTGTAGCGCGAAGAAATCTTAACGGATTACTAATGTGATTACTCAAACTGAAGCTGCGTTTTGCACTGCGCAGCCTTTGGTAACGGCTGTGCTCGACCGAACAACTGTCTCAGAACTGCTGTAGCTGGCAAATGTGTGAGGGTTGAAATGTGGTATAGTGAGCGTCTTTTCGGAACAACTGTACTTGCGGGCCTTGCGTTTGCCTGCCTGCTTGCCGTCACCATCAGTTTAGCTCCTGCTCAGGAGATTGTCACGGGAACCGTAAACGTACCACCAGACGTCATAGATGCGACCAACGGCATTTATGTGGGCTTTGGGACTGACGGAACGTTAAATATCTCTCAGGGTGAAACAGTCAACTTCAGCGATTTCGTAGGTATCGGGCAGATCAATGCCAACGGAGTTGTGAATATCACTGATAGCGCTTCCATGGTGCAAACCGGTTCAGTCTTTTCGCTCCAGATTGGGACTTCTGTAAATCAGGGAACTCTCAACCTTTCAGACAATGGTAGTTTCCTAGCCTCGCCAACCAGCATTGTCATTGGCAGCGGCGGGACGATTAATATTGGCGGAGAACTCGGTGACCCAGCAACAACACCGGGCTTAATTGAAGCAAGAGACTTGATCTTCTTCGATGGCGCGACAGTGGTCTTTAATGCGACCAGTAGTGGAGGTGAACATATTATTGCTCAGCTCGCCTCTGCCGAAGATGGTGCCGGTGATATCTATTTTGAAGAAGGAACTACGCGACTTACCTCCAACAACAAGCTGTTTCGAGGCAAGATGAGCGTTGATGAAGGAGCCAACGTCGAGTTCATTAACACGAACTCTGCCGGGCAAGGCCAGTTTGAGTTTACCGGTGGCAGTATCACAGCAATCGGAAGCACAACTATTGATGGAGACATTCTTGTTGTGGATGGGCCAGAAGCAAGTGACGCTAACTTCATTACAACCTCTTCAGGCAATTTCAATCTCGTAGGCGACATTACTGGGAACGGAGCCCTCCGGTTTGCAGGCAATGGTGTAACCATTCTGTCGGGCAACAATTCTTGGACCGGTGGAACGGACATTGATGGCACAGAAGTTCAATTTTCAAGCGCGTCCAATCTGGGCAACAGCGCGATTGAATTGAACAGCGGCCACCTCACATTTACCGGCTCTTCAGCAACAATCAACAACCTCATCGATCTGGATGGAACCTCCTCAATTGAGGTTGGCACGAACGACACCCTCACTGTCAGCAATGATATCAGCGGGTCTGGTCGCTTAAAGAAACTCGGAGCAGGAACGCTGGTTCTGGGTGGAGCGGGCAGCAGCTTCAGCGGCGGTTTGGATCTGGCAGCCGGTACTGTGGAGTTTGGAGCGGCAGCCAACATCGGCACAGGTGACGTTCTCTTTTACGGTGGTGATCTGAGTTATATTTCCGGTACAGATGCGACCATCGCCAACGATTTCAAGATGCACGATGACGGTACGCTTGATGTGCAATCCGGACGCACCCTGACATTGACTGGTGACATCACAGATGGCGGCGGCACACCGGGGGCTCTCACCATTGGGTCTGGCGGCACGGTCAACCTGCAGGGCGACAACAATTTCTCCGGTGGCCTCATTGTTCAGGAAAACAGTTCCGTCGAGTTTAACGACCCGGACCGCCTTGGGCTTGGCACAACCACCCTCAACAATGGTAACCTGCTCTATCAGGGCTCCACAGACGTCAATCTCTCAAGGATTGCTATCGCCAGTGGCACAAGCAACACAATCGACATTGATGACAATACGGTCAATCTGGAAATCTCCTCCAACCTTTCCGGCTCTGGCAACTTGTCCATCGATGGTGGCCAAACAACCACCCTAACCGGTACTAACAGCTCATGGACTGGTGATCTTGGCGTAACCGATACCGAGTTGATCTTCAGTGACGGCACCAACATCGGCAACGGCAATGTCGGCATCACGCTGAACTCCTCAACCCTGACCTACACCGGCGGCAGCACGGTCACCATCAATGAACTGGCGTTTTCCGGCGCCGGGAACGTGGTTGGAACGACCGACATCGTTGGCCAGATCAACATCATGTCCGGGCTGACCGGTTCAGATCAGGTTACCTTCACCGGCCCGGGTGAAGTCAATCTGCTTGGCGACAACTCAGGCTACACAGCAGATATTGAAATCGACACCGGCACGCTTGGTCTGGAAGGCTTTTCTACCTCGGCCATTGGGTCCGGCAACGTGATCGTAAACGGTGGAACTCTTTTCTATCTGGGCACAGGCAGCGAAACTGTTGATACGACCAAGCTGCAGGTGAGCAGCAATGATAATACCATCGACATGGCAAACGCAGGTGCAACCCTCACCTGGACAGGAGATGCCACTCCCGGTGGAGGTACCTTCCTAAAGAACGGTGCTGGTACGTTTATCCTATCAGACGGCACCAAATCTCTGGTCAGCTCCACCATCAACGGCGGCACCATGCGGATTGGTACGTCCTTAACGGATAGTTCTACTCTTTCAGGTGATCTGACCGTGAACGCCGATGGTCGGCTCGAAGGGTACGGCACAGCCAGCGGCAGTGTGACACTTAACGGCGGCATCATCGCACCCGGAGCGTCCTTCGGTACAATTACGCTCGGCAGTCTGGACGCGACTGGCACTGGCGGCACGCTGGAAATGGAAATCGGCTCTGATCCGGTATCTGGAATGGCAAACGCGGATCAGATCCAGATCCTCGCAGGTGGCAGCGTGGACCTGAACGACGTTGCGCTTGATCTCGTTAACGTTATGGGTCCAACACCGGTCAAAATCGGCGATGAGTTCGTCATTATTGACAATCTCTCCGCTCCAGGGACAGAGCCGCCGACAGGCACGTTCAGTTCAGTCAGCCACGATATGTTTATGCTTGATGTAAACGTGCTCTACGGTATTCCCGGAGACGGTAACGACGTTGCGATCCAGTTCATCCGAAGCTCCAACAACTTCAATGGTCTGGCAGATACACGCAACGAACATTCAGTCACTCTGGCGCTTGATACTATCAATGAAAGCGGCGATCTCTTCACACAGCTTGCTCCCATGAACAACGCTCAAATTAAAGCTCTTCTCGATCCCCTCGCCGGTGAAATCAACGCTTCAACCCGTGCAATCCTTCTTGCCGACAGCCGCTTCCTGAGACAAGCGGTGAATGACCGCCTTTACAAGGCCCACAGCGCTTTTGCTGCAGACGTGGATGACGACACCGTTTCCCGCACGGTCAGCAACTTTGCGATGTGGGGACAGGTCTACGGCAGCTGGGGTCAATTCTTCTCCGATGGCAATGCCCGCACCACAGGTAGAAGCGTCGGCGGCGTTCTGGTTGGTGTTGATGCAATCTACTTTGACATGGTGCAGCTGGGTGTGGTTGCAGGCTTCGGCAGAACATCCATCGACATCAGCTCCATCGATGCCTCATCTGACAGTGACAGCTACAGTGTCGGCGGCTACGCCAGTGCCAATCCGATCGACAACGTCAAACTGCGCGGAGGTGTTGCCGGTACATGGTACAACATTGCAACTGATCGCGATGTAAGCCTCTTCCCGGAAGAAACACTGTCATCTGACCAGTTCGCCGGTTCTGTGCAAGTGTTTGGTGAGCTTGGGTACACGTTGGAAAGCACCTACGGCAATCTGGAACCTTTCGCAGGAGTTGCCTATGCTTACCTGTCCGGCCCCGGCTTCAACGAAACCGGCGGTGCAGCAGCACTCAAAGCAGATGGACAATCCAACTCCCTCACCTTTCTGACGCTGGGAACACGCGGCGAGTTTGATCTTTCCAACTACCTTTACGGGGACACAAGCTTTGTTGGCTTGGCAGCATGGCAATACTCTTCCGCTGATACGCTCGACTACACCCAAAGCTTCATCGACAGCGGCAACCCCTTCACCGTCGCCAGCGTCCCAATCGCCCGCAACGTGGCCCTGATCGAAACCGGCCTTGAATCCCGGCTAGCCGAGCACATCCAACTCAACATCAACTACTACGGCCTCCTCGCCGACCAAACCCTGGACCACGGCGCCAACGCCAGACTATTCGTGCAGTATTGAGGGAAGAGAAAGCCTAAGCAAAAAACGCGGCCCCGAAGAGCCGCGTTTTGTAAAATTCAAAGGATGTAAGAGCCTTAACCCAGAGCTGCGAGGCGCTCCAAAGCGGCCTCCATCTTTTCCTTGCGCTCAGCAAGTTCAGCCACTTTTTCTTTTTCAGCAGCAACGACATCTTCCGGAGCTTTTGCAAGGAAGCGCTCGTTTTCAAGCTTCTTGGAGATCTTGGTGAGCTCACCAACAATCTTGTCCAAAGACTTGCCAAGACGAGCCTTTTCAGCATCCAGATCGATAACACCTGCAAGAGGCAGACAAACAGTCGCTTCGCCAACAACAATCTGAGCAGAGCCCTGTGGGATCTCATCAGCAGTGGTGACCGTTTCAGCACGCGCGTTCTTCATGATCGCCGCTTCGTGGATTTCCAGACGGGCCTTGGTCTGCTCAGAAGCACCACACAGAACAACAGGAACCTTCGCTCCAGCCGGAACGTTCATTTCAGAACGAACAGAGCGGATCTGGACAATCATGTCGATCAGCCAGTTGATCTCAGCAGCAGCCTCGCCATCTTCACCAATGGAAGTTGGCCAAGCAGAAAGCGCCAGAAGCTTCTCACGCTTGTTCTCGCCATCTTCAACCGTACGCATCCAAAGCTCTTCCGTAATGAAAGGCATGAACGGGTGCAGAAGCTTCAGGATCTCATCACGAGCCCAGGCTGTTGTGGCACGAACTTCTTCCTTGGCCGCTTCATCATCGCTGTAGAAGATCGGCTTGGTCAGCTCAACATACCAGTCACAGAATGTGTTCCACACAAAGCGGTATGCACCACCAGCTGCATCGTTGAAGCGGTAAGTATCAATCGCCTCAGAAACTTCGCGAATAGCGCGGCTTGTTTCAGTCACGATCCAGCGGTTCACGGTCTGCTTAACAAGCGCAGGGTCAAAGCCGTCTACAGCATGACACTCGTTCATTTCCGCAAAGCGGCAAACGTTCCAGAGCTTGGTGGTAAAGTTGCGATAACCAGCAACGCGAGAGGTCGCCAGCTTGATATCGCGTCCCTGTGCCGCCATGGCAGCAAGCGTGAAGCGCAGAGCATCGGCACTGTATTCTTCAATCAGCGCCAGCGGATCGATCACATTGCCCTTGGACTTGGACATCTTCGCGCCCTTCTCGTCACGGACGAGGGCGTGAATGTAAACCGTGTCGAAAGGCTCAGTCTTCATATAGTGCTTGCCCATCATCATCATGCGGGCAACCCAGAAGAAGATGATGTCGAAGCCGGTAACCAGAACAGACGTTGGGTAGTAGCGTGCGAGCTCAGCGGTTTTATCTGGCCAGCCCATAGTCGAGAACGGCCACAACGCAGAAGAGAACCAGGTATCCAGAACGTCTTCATCGCGGTACATGGCAACAAAGTCAGCCTCGCCTGCATCATGCGCAGCAAGAGCATCGTTCTGTTCCATCAGCTTAACAGGCTTGCCGTAAAATTCTGCAGCAGCAGCCAAAGCTTCTTCTTCGCTCTTTTCAACGAAGAACTTACCTTCCGGGCCATACCACGCAGGAATACGGTGTCCCCACCACAACTGACGGGAAATACACCACGGCTGGATGTTTTCCATCCACTCGTAATAGGTTTTGTCCCAGTTGGCAGGAACGAACTTGGTGCGACCTTCACGGACGGATGCAATGGCAGGCTGTGCCATGGTCTTGGCATCAACATACCACTGGTCAGTCAGCATAGGCTCAATCGGAACGCCGCCACGGTCGCCATGTGGAACCATGTTGACGTGATCAACAACCTCATCAAGCAGACCGCGCTCTTCCAGCATGGAAACAATCAGTTTGCGTGCTGCAAAGCGCTCAACACCTTCAAGTGTATCCAGTGTTTTGTTGAGCTCATCGGTCAGTTCCAAACCATCCATAAAGCCTTCTGCTTCACGCAGAACAATGTTGGCTTCACGGTCCATGATGGAAATCTGACGCAGAGAATGACGCTTACCAATGTCAAAGTCATTGAAATCGTGCGCAGGCGTAACCTTCATCGCGCCTGTACCGGTTTCAAGATCAACATAGTCGTCAGCAAGGATTGGAATACGGCGGCCAACCAGCGGCAGGATAATGTCTTTGCCCTGCAGCTCTTTAAAGCGCTCATCATCCGGATGAACGATAACAACCGTATCACCCAGCATGGTTTCCGGGCGAGTGGTCGCAATCACGATGTAATCACGCGTCTCAAACTCGGTCGCCTTGCCGTCTTCATCAAACGCAACAGGGTGCTGGTACGTCACACCATCCGCCAGCGGATAGCGGAAATGCCACATGTTGCCCTGCATTTCCTTCTGCTCAACTTCCAGATCAGAAATCGCAGTCAGAAGTTTAGGATCCCAGTTCACAAGGCGCTTGTCCTTGTAAATCAGGTTCTCTTTGTAAAGAGAAACAAACACTTCCAGAACAGCCTTGGAGAGGCCTTCGTCCATGGTGAAACGCTCACGGGACCAGTCACAAGACGCACCAAGGCGCTTGAGCTGGTTAAAGATCATCCCGCCGGACTCACCTTTCCATTTCCACACACGTTCAATAAACGCTTCACGACCAAGGTCACGACGCGTGATATTGCCGCCGTCAGCAGCCATCTGGCGCTCAACGACCATTTGTGTCGCAATACCTGCGTGGTCCATACCCGGTTGCCACAGAACGTCGCGACCGCGCATACGCTGGTAGCGAACCATAATATCCTGCAAAGTGTTGTTGAGAGCATGGCCCATATGCAGAGAGCCTGTCACATTCGGCGGCGGAATCACGATTGAGTAGGTCGCAGCTCCATCTTCTGCGCCCGCACCTGCCTTAAAGGCCCCTGCCTGTTCCCAAGCATCGTAAATCCGCGGCTCAACAGAGGCCGCCTCATATGTTTTATCCAGCATACCTAAAAGCTCTTCCACTTATGGAGTTTGTCTGGTGTAAATCGGAAGCACTCGCCTAAGTCAACCTTTCAGGCGGCTGAAGGATGCAAATTATGCATCAGACGCGTGTTGTTCACCGCTCCAGCAATCACATATACAACAAAACACCCAAAAACTGCTGAGATATAATTTGAGAATGAATTACGAAGCCTTGTACCTCAAGACCTATGCCTAAATGCGGTGATAGAAGTTAGTAGGTTTAGCAGAATACAAATCGCTGCTGTCTGTACAGCAAGACGGTAACTAAAAGGTTGAAGCGAGAAGAGAGTTTGCAACTCAAAGGGGTAATCAGCAGGTTTTAACAAGCTCTCTGGGAACTCCTCGGGGAAAGTTGATCGGGTAAACAACAAGCTTAGCGCACTCTACCCAGCATGAAACTACTCAACATAGTCCTTATAAGGAGTGTACCATCCATGAGCGAAAGTGGTTCTGTAATTCTTAAATGTGCGTATTTCAGCCTGCCTAGAATCTGGCTCGACAGATTGATGGCCAGTACGTTTTCGACCAAATACAAATTTACTGAATGCTTCACATATTAAGACCATCAAAATGACAATCTGAAACTGAAGCTAGACTTACGTAAGAAAAACCCTAATCACACTAATTTAATTCATATATCTAACCTTAGAAAGGCTTCTATTTTTAAATACACCTCATTACTATGAATAAAATTCACATTTCAATTACCCAGTATGTTACTTATATTTATTTTAATTTATTATCACTACATCACCCACTCTCGTTTTCAGAGGGTAGAGTTCTGCAACCCAATGTACTTCAATTACTTTGATTTATTTTCTCAACTCCTCAAACGCTCCTTTTGAATAGATTCCCAAACACAAAAAAGCAGCACTCGCCGGGCGGGGAGTGCTGCTTTTGGTGGTGGGTGCCCCTGAAAGTTCGGGAGGAGGGTAAACCTTCAAAGGCACCTTATGTCTCTGTCAGTTAAATCTGAGCAGAGAGATCCTTGGCGAGTTTGGTGTACTTGTCGCCAACGATGAGGTGGAGCGCTTTGTCTCCGGCTTTCATGACCTGAATGCCTGCCTGTGACAGCTCTGGCATGGACACTCCAGCGATATCGCGCAGTTCTACGCGCACGCGGGTATTTGCAACAGCCTCAACAGCTACCACGTTATCCTTGCCGCCAAGCTGACCAAAGATTGCAGCGGCGTCGAGACCTTGCTCAGCAACAGGTTGTGCAGAAGCACCGCCGCCTTGCAGGTAGATCTCCATATCGGTCTTCAGGTTCTCCGAAGCCGTTCCGAAGATGGCCTGAGCACCATTACCAACGCGGATCACACCGCGAGCACCGAGGGCTTTCAACGCAGCATCATCAACCTTGGAGACATCAGCGGTGCTGACACGCAGACGGGTGATACATGCATCCAGATTGGTGATGTTGTCTGCGCCGCCGAAGGCTTTCACAAGCGCTGCGGACATTGCATCTTCATCGCCGCTGGTAACAGCTGCGGAGGCTTCAGTTGCAGCTTCGCGGCCTGGAGTTTTCAGGTTCAGGGCTACAATGAGAACACGGAATACAGCGTAGTACAGAGCTGCGTAACCCAGACCAAACACGACCAACATCCAGCCGTTGGAAGACAGTGGGTAAAGCAGAACGTAATCGATGAAACCGTGTGAGAAGGTCATGCCGTGCTTGATGCCGAGCATGATCATCAGGGAGTAGCCAACACCTGCCAGAATGGCGTGTGCGATGTAAAGAACTGGCGCAACGAAGAGGAACGCAAATTCGATTGGCTCGGTGATACCGGTCAGGAAGGAGGTCAGCGCAGCGGAGATCATGATACCGCCAACCATGGTGCGGTTTTCAGGCTTCGCGCAGTGCCAGATTGCCAGTGCAGCAGCAGGTAGGCCCCACATTTTGAAGAGGTAGCCACCAGCCATGTTGCCAGCAGTTGGGTCACCAGCAAGGTAACGCTGGATTTCGCCGGTTACGGCCTGGCCAGTTGCCGGATCAATGTAGGAACCAGCTTCAAAGAAGAAGGGAACGTTCCAGATGTGGTGCAGGCCGAATGGGATCAGCGCACGCTCGATCACACCGTAGATGAAGAACGCAATTTCCGGGTTTTCTTCAGCTGCCCAACGGGAAAACGCGTTGATGGCACCACCGATTGGAGGCCATACGAATGACAGGATAACACCGAGGAAAATACAGGCAAACGCGGTGATGATCGGCACAAAGCGCTTACCTGCGAAGAAACCGAGATAATCCGGTAACTTGATGCGGTAGAACTTGTTGAACATGAACGCAGCCAGCGCGCCCACGAGGATGCCGCCGAACACGCCGGTATCAATGGAGGTAATCCCGAGGATCGGCTTGGTTTCGATCGCAAGTGTCTCAGCAACAACGCCCATTGTTGCAAGAAGAACACCGTAACCAACCACAGCTGCAAGGCCAGCAACACCATCGTTTTTGGCAAAACCGAGTGCAACGGCAACTGCGAAGATGATTGGCAGGTTACCGAAGATCGAGCCACCAGCCTGAGCCATCAGGTGGTTGATGAATTCCGGAATGAACGGCAGGTCAGCTGCGCCGACGCCGAGAAGGATACCAGCAGCTGGAAGAACCGACACTGGCAGCATAAGGGACTTACCAACCTTCTGTAAGGCTCCAAATGCGTTTGAGAATGTACTCATTGTTTTTCCCCCAGAGTTGCATGGTGTGCGAGCACGCCATGCCCCCTGATTTTGTTAGGTATTCCCGACTGGAACACCAACTCCCACATTTACTCCTGCATCACTGCTGTGATTTGAGGAGATCTTTCACGTCACTGGTATCCGCGCAGTCCAAAGCTGCTTGCGCGAGCTTGCGGGACTCCTCCATGGATACAGTGCGAACTGTGTGTTTCACTTCCGGCAGAGCAGGTACGCTGACGGAGAGTTCTTTAATGCCGAGGCCGATAAGGATCGGGACGGCTTCAATCTGACTGGCAAGACCGCCACAAACGCCGACCCATTTGCCTGCATCTTCTGCGGCGCGAACGGTGAGTTCGATCATGCGCAGAACGGCTGGGTGCAGCGCATCCGCACGGGATGCGAGGCCCGGGTGGCCACGGTCGATGGCCATGACGTACTGGGTGAGGTCGTTGGTGCCGATGGAGAAGAAGTCCACTTCCTGTGCCAGCTTGTCGGCCATAAGAGCAGCGGAGGGCACCTCGATCATGATGCCCACTTCAACGTGCTCAACACCAAGGTTCTTCTGCTCTTCACGCACCAGCGCGTTGACGGCACGCAGCTCGTCTAATGCACTGATCATTGGGTACATAATGCGTGCATGGCCTTTGTGCGCCTGAGAGAGAATGGCGCGGACCTGTCGGCGCAGGATGCTTGGACGCTCGATGCCGATACGCACACCGCGAACACCGAGGAACGGGTTTTCTTCATGCGGCATAGGCATGTATGGCAAAGGCTTGTCGCCGCCCACGTCCAGAGTGCGGATGATAACAGGGCGTTCCTTGCCCATAACCTCAAGAATTGCGCCAACTTTTTCGGCCTGCTCTTCTTCCGTCGGCTCGTTGAGGCGCTCCATGTAGAGGAACTCGGAACGCAGCAGGCCAACGGCTTCAGCACCAGCTGCAACAGCTTTTTCAGCATCTTCTACACTGCCGATGTTGGCCGCAACTTCCACCCGGAAACCGTCTTTGGTGATGGCTGGCTTGTGGGCGTCGCGCTGGTATTCTTCAGCTTGCTTGGCTGCGTTTTCGATCTTCTTGGTGAAGGCAGCTTGCTCTTCGTCAGTCGGAGAAACTTTGATTTTTCCGCGCTTTGCGTCCAGAAGCAGCACGGTGCCGTCTTCCAGATCCTTCATGGCTTCTTCGACATTGACGAGATATGGCAGGTCGTTGGAGCGGGCGATGATGGCTGCGTGAGAAGATGAACCGCCATGAGTGGTACACAAACCAACAATCTTGGTGAGATCCAGAGCAACGATTTCGGAAGGGGTGACGTCTTCCTGAAGAAGGATGGTGCCTTCCTCCAGAATTTCACCGCCGTCATCAACGCCAAGCAGTTTTTTCAGAACCCGCAGACCAATGTCGCGCACGTCAACAGCACGGCCAGCGAGTAGTGGGTCATCCATCTTTGCAAGGGTTTCTGCCTGTGCTTCGTAAGCCAGCTTCCAACTCCAGGCTGCACCTTGGCCCTTCGCGATATCGGCCAGAGGCTTCTCGGAGAGTTCCGGATCGGAGAGCAGCTCGATATGGGCGTTGAAGACCTCTGCCAGTTCTTCCTGACTGTTCTTGTTCAAGCGATCTATGATGCTTTGCAGGTCTGCGATGCTGGATTTGACGGAGGCTTTGAACGCGGCACGCTCTTCAGCAGGGCCGATGCTTTCGCGGGTAACTTCCGGTAGCGCTTTGTTGTGCTTGACCAATTTGCCGATGGCGCGGCCCGGGGATGCGGTGAAGCCGATGAGAACACCTTCTTCACCGGACTTGACCTGAAGCAGAGGCGCTTCTTCAATCACATCTTCCTGCGGAACCTCGGAGGAACTGGTGATTTCTTCGCCAAGACCAGCTTTCACAGCAGCGATAACATCAGCTACCACTTGCTGTGCATCCGGACCAAAAGCTTCAATCTCCAGCTCGTCACCAAGCTTTGTTTTCAAAGACATAATGCCGGTAACGGAAGAGCCGCTGCAGGTTTTGCCGTTGACCGTAAAGGTCACTTTCGCATCCGCTTTACGCACTTCAACAGCCAGACGGGCGGCTGGACGGGCGTGGAGGCCAGTGGCGTTGGGGATCTTGACGGAGCCAGTGATAGCAGGGCCGGTTGGCTCGGCAGCAGTTTCCTGCGCTGGAGCAATTGTGGCTTGCGGATCGTTGCTGCTTGGGACGGTGAAGACGACCTGATTGAGGTCTGTCTGAGCACTGCCGAGGGGAGCAACTGTTGTGACTTCCTGACCGCTGGTGATGACAACTGCGGACTGAACGGAAACACATTCGCGGGCGATGAGGTCGACGTCGAAGGTGATAAGAGGTTGACCTTGCTCGACCTGATCTCCCTCAGCGACGTGGAGTTCAAAGCCGCGGCCTTTTAGGGCGACGGTGTCGAGACCGATGTGCATCAGCAGTTCAACATCACCTTGTTGTAGTGTAACTGCATGATGTGAATTATGAATTTGAGTTATCTGGCCAGCAAACGGGGCGTAAAGAACATTGTCTGTCGGGTCGATGGCAACACCATCACCCATCATCTTTTCGGCGAACACCGGATCGGGCAGGTCGGTGACAGCCTGAACAATGCCCTTCAAAGGCAAATTGATGGAAAATTTGTTTTTTGGATCCTTCACCATTTTATCTCCCGATTATATTAGGTGAATGCGCGCCTTCTTAAGCTTCCACTAAGTCTTGAAGGGACAAGAGGCGATTTTTACGCGAGGATCATTTGCGTAAGGCCGCACAACAATACGTAAAAAGACTAGTGTTACGGGGTGTTACGAATTGTTACAAAGGGAAATATTTCTCATTACATAGAGAATGACTTGCTGAAGGATATCAGTGCTAATCGACTTGATGTATAGATAAGATTAACTCGTATTATATACTAATATACATCATGCAATTACATGCAGTCGGCAGCACCCTCCCTTACATTTGCAACAATGCTGTAACAACAGCTTGATACATTACAGAGCGGCCAATTCGGGCAGTTTCACTTGTAATGAAGATCAGCACGCGCTCTAGCATCCCGAAATCGCAAAAGCGCGCATGCCTGAAGGGACCACGGGACCGGATTTCAGTCTGCATTTTTCTTTGCGTTGTTTTGTGATTTTTGCGTTCAAAGCGCTTTTTGCTGCGCGCTTATGTGCTGAACCGCGAGGAGAGGAGCCCGCGGCAGCATAGAGCCGCCACAGGTCAAGTTTCGATCTTCAGAGCAAGACAGTTCTGGCTTCTTTGTTGCTCAGATAAGCTGCTTCGATGATGCGGATGGTCTGCATCGCGTCACGTGGGGAGACTGGTACTGCGGTATCCTTGCGAACGGCGTCCCGCATACCTGCGTAGAACCGTTCGTATCCACCTTTCTGGCTTGGTACGCGCGTACCTTCACCCGTCTCGTCATACAGCGTGCCCCTGTCGTCTTCAGCTTCAACGCCCCAGGTCGGGCTTGCAGGTCCACCGCCAGCCTTCAACATGTCCTCTTGCGGGTCCATGCCATAGGTAATGTAGGTGGCTTTATCCCCGCTCACCTGAAAGCGTGGACCTTGCTCTGTGCTGAGACAGTTGCCGTGTAGGATCACGTCGCAGTCGTCATAGCCGAGCACAAGATGGAAGTGATCCACCGCTGCTGCCTCTTTACGCTGAACGCGCAGTTTCGCCTGAACGGATTTTGGCGTGCCAAACAAACTCTGCGCCTGATCAATGCCATGGGCACCGAGGTCATAAAGAATACCAGCACCGGGGATATCCTGCTCGCGCCAACGGCCTTTAATGTCCGGGCGGTAGCGGTTGTAGTTGCACAGGTACGAGTGCACTTTGCCGAGCTTGCCTGTTTCCATCAGGTCCTGAACCGTCAGGAAATCACAGTCGAACCGGCGATTATGATAGACTGAGAGCTTCAGGTCTTTCTGCTCTGCAATGTCGATCAGCTCTTCAGCTTCTGCACTGGTGATGGTGAATGGCTTTTCAACCACCACATGCTTGCCAGCGAGCAGGGCCTTTTTGGCATGGTCGTAGTGCAAGGTGTTGGGCAGGCTGAGAACGACAAGCTCGATCTCCGGTTGCTCCAACAGCTCATCAAAGGAGGTATACGGCGTGCAGTCAGGCAACTTGCTTTTGACGAGATCCGGTTTGCTGGAAACCACAGCGGCAAGGTCGATCCCTTCCACAAATGTCAGCAGGGGTGCGTGGAAGCTTTGGCCAGAAACACCAAAGCCCACAAGAGCCGTTTTAACAGGCTGAACAGAACTCATGTTACGCATCACTCGCTGGAAAATTCTTCTGCACGTTGTCGAGGTCAAGAACGGTTGGCAGGGATGCCTCGTTGCCGAGGAACTGAATGGCGTGTGCAGAGGCCGCGCGTGCTGTTTTGAAGTGATCTTCCCAACTGCCTTTTGGGTCTGCCAGATACGCATAGACGTAAGCACCGTGGAAGGTATCACCCGCTCCGTTGGTGTCAATGACGCGCTCTTTTGGCACTTTCAGAGCTGGTAAACGTTTGATCGGGCATTTGTCTTCGTACCACAGCAGGCCTTCTTCGCCTTGTGTGACACCGCCGACCTTCACGCCTTTGGCACGCAAGTATTCCAGCGTGTCTTCCGGGGGTTTGCCAAGTTGCTCACAGAACAGCTCGGATACGATGGCTACATCGATATAGTCGAGCAGCTCCTCGGTGTTCTCGCGAACAGCACCACCATCCAGAGACGTCAGGATGCCGTGTTTGCGGCAAAGTTTGGCGTAGTGCAAAGCGGCATGAGGAATGTGACCATCTACATGCAGCGCCTGACAACCAGCCAGGTTAAGCTCAGGAACCGGATGCAGGAAGTCGTTGTCACGACAACGTACGATGGCCCGTTTGCCGTCCTTCGGCATGATGAAGGAGAGGGAACTTTCCTTCACTTTGCAGCTATGGATTGGAATGGAGTATTTGGCCGCCATATCGCGGAACATGCGGGAGAGCCAATCGTCTGCCATGGAGCACAGCAGGTCAGGTGAAATGCCCAGCTTTGCGCAGACGAAAGCCGCGGTGACAGCGTTGCCACCAAAGCTGACAGCATAATCCTGCGCAATTGCCTTCTCGTCACCTTCCGGCATGGTCTCTGACAAAAAGGTCACGTCGATGTAGGACTGGCCAATAAATAGCGCTTTCATCCTGTACTCCATTAAAGTCCGGGTCACACTGCGCAAATGCAGTGATGGTACCTTCCGCTTTTAACGACGGATTTCTAAATGATGTCCTAGGGAAATCATGAAAGTGCCTTGCTCGCAAACCTGATGTATCAACTTGTTACATTACAGGTTGTTTTTGCGGGTCTTTCCCCAAAATGGTGGGTTCTATGAGGGAAACTACGCAGAAGGCGAGTGCACCTACAACTCGCGCGGCAATTTCACGAAGATACAGAACTTGCCTTCCGGTGTTTCGCCAAGGCTGATTTCGCCGCCATGGGCGTTGATGATCTGTTTGACGATGGAAAGGCCGAGGCCAACACTGGAAGAGCGGGTGCGCTCCACACTGTCATTGCGGAAGAAGGGCTCAAACACCTTCTCGTGCAGATGGTCCGGAATGCCGGGACCGGGATCACTGATGGAAACAAGCAGCTGATCATTCTCAAGGTTTTGCATCTCAACGGTGGCCGCACCACCATATTTGAGCGCATTATCAATGAGATTGCTAAAGGCACGGCGCAAAGCAGTCGGTTGCCCGTTCATGACTGCGCGGCCCTCAACCTCCAGCTCAACTTCACCGCCACCACCAAAAATATTGCGGCTTTGGTCCGTCAGTTTATGGCGCTGGGGGACGAAGACAACATCATTGCCCGTGTCCATATAGTCATCACAAAGAGATTGCAGCAGCGCGGCGAGGGAGAGGTGCTGAGGCTCTTCCAGCAAGGCGTTGAACCTTAGAAAATCAAGCGAGGCCGCGATGAGACGGGTCATTTCCTCCACATCATGCAGCATGCGGTTGCGTAGGGATGTGGATTCGATCTGCTCCAACCGGAGCCGCAAACGGGTTGCGGGGGTGCGCAAGTCATGACTGATGGAGGCCAGCATGCGTTTTTGTTCTTCCAGCAACTGCGCTCGGGCTTCCTGCTCTCGCACCAGCGTATCCTGCAGGGCAACGGCTTCCTCGGTGTCCCACGGTTTCAGTTCGGCCCGCTCATATTTTGCGAGGGACCGGAACGGGGCGGCGGTGTAGTGAATGAGGCTGCGGGCCAGCACAAATACCAGTGTGATGCAAAGGGCTGCGATGATGAAGAGCACCGGCTCCGTCATCCGGTCTTGCCACAACTTCGGGAAGGTGATCAGGCGGCTGCCTCGTCCCTCTGGCAAGGTCAGATAGAGCTTGATAGCCTTGTCCTGTCGTGTGACTGCCTGAGTAAAGGCGCCCAGCTTATCAAGTTGATAGGCTGGATTGAGTTGGTCGTGCGTGATCAAATCTGCCCGGGGCAGAGCGCCGGTAAACACCAGTTTGGCTGCGAGCTTGAGACCATCGTTATTGAAGGTCAAAGGAAGAGAAGAGACATCACCTGAAAACACTGGTTTGCCAGCTTCAACAACCTGCAGATACTTACCCGCAAAAGGAGCGGATGCAGTGCCGCGCATGTATTGGCTCAGTTCCGCACCGGCCTCAAAAGAGTTCGCCAGTGCTAACTCGCGCGTGTTGTAGGCGTTGAGCGTGAGCCCCAAAACCACGAAAACCGAGAGCACGGCGGTGATGAGAACCACAACCATACGGCGTTCAAGGGATCTGGGCAGGAGACTCAGGATCAGTCCTGACATGGCCACGCTCTTTTCAGTGCCATGGACCTACACCCGCGTTACGCTTTGAGAAAACAGATAGCCCTGATGACGCACTGTGGTGATGAAGTCCGTACTTGGGTCCGTCTGTGCCAGCTTCTTGCGCAGGCGGCTGATCAGAATATCAATACTGCGATCGTGGGAATCCACCTTAGCACCGCGCAGCACGCGGCCCAGTGTATCGCGAGAGATCGGTTTTTGTGGTGCCTTCACAAAGGTCAGTAAAGCGTCAAACTCGGAAGAGCTCAAATGCACCAGCACACCATCTGGTGCGGTCAGGTGGCGGGTTGCCTCATCCAGTTTCCAACCGGCGAACTCAAAGCGCTGCGCTTTGGGCGCGGCTGCTGTTTCAACGTCTTCAGTCCGGCGGAAAATAGCGAAGATGCGAGCCTGTAACTCACGAGGATTGAACGGCTTTTCCAGATAATCATCAGCGCCCAGCTCCAGCCCGACAATACGCTCCGTATCACCTGTAATCGCGGAGATGATGATGATTGGCATCCTGGAGGTCTGGCGCACGCGCTGGCACAGGGTCAGCCCGTTTTCTCCCGGCAACATGATGTCCAGAACCATCAGATCAATGTGGTTGGTGTCCAGAAGCTCAATGGCTTCCTCTGCAGAGTTTGCAGTGAACACGGTGTACCCACGATCTTTCAGGAAGTCTGCCGTCAGGCTGGCGATTTCCTCATCATCGTCAACAATCAGCAGTGTTTTGTTCGAGAGCATCATACCTCGGTGTACCCATTTCAGTCCCAACCAGCTCACTCTGGCCCAGTGCTGTATAACAAAACATTTGGCCGCTGCGAGAGGAATGTGTATGCGTCAGGTTGTCTTGCACGTGCAAGTTCATTGGATTGTGTGTTTATACGCGATAAATTGAAGAAAGAGTTTGCTAGAAGCGTCCTTGAGAATACCCATCGGGAGAATGTAATGGGCAGCCCGCGTCTCAGCTTGGTCGCACTTGCTGTTTTATTCGGTAGCATAACGGCACAAGCCGCACCCACCGCTGAAGTTCTGCATTTCTGGACATCAGGTGGAGAAGCACGTGCTGCCCTTTCGCTCAAGCAAGCGTTTGAGGCCCGTGGCGGCGTGTGGGATGACGCACCTGTTGCTGGCGGAGGCGGCGATGCCATGGCAGCCGTCTTGCGTGCCCGTGCGCTGGCCCAGGTGCCGCCCTCCGTTGCCCAGATCAAAGGCCAGAACATTCAGGAATGGGCCGAAATTGGCTCGCTTCAAGGGCTTAACACCATAGCGCAGCAGCAGAACTGGGATGAGCTGCTTCCAGACCTTTTGAAAGAAACCGTTCAGTATCAGGGCAAATATGTTGCTGTGCCTTTGAACATCCACCGTGTGGACTGGATCTGGGCCAACCCGAAAGTGCTGGATAAGGTCGGCGTGACACCTCCGCAAACATGGGAAGAGTTCAACGAGGTGGCGGACAAAATCAAGGCCGCTGGCATTATCCCACTCGCCCATGGCGGACAGCCCTGGCAAGACGTGACCCTGTTTGAAGTGGTGTTGCTGGGGATCGGCGGCGCGGACTTTTACAAAAAAGTCTATCTGGATCTGGATCAGGACGCTTTGCGCTCGGAGACCATGATCAAGGTGTTCGACCAGATGCGCAAGCTCAGCACTTATGTGGACCCCGGCGCTCCGGGCCGTGAGTGGAACCTTGCCACTGCCATGGTGATGCGCGGTGAAGCGGCCATGCAGATTATGGGCGACTGGGCCAAGGCCGAATTTCTGACAACTGGCCTCAAATACGGTGAAGACTTCATCTGCGTCTCGTCTCCCTCCAAAGGCGGTTACATCATCAACTCCGACAGCTTCGCCATGTTCAAAGTCTCAGACCCTGAGCAGCAAGCCGGACAGCAACTGATGGCCTCCATGCTGCTGGATGAAGAGGTGCAAAAGGACTTCAACCTGCTGAAAGGCTCTATTCCTGCCAGACTTGGCGTGAGCCTTGATGGCTTTGACGAGTGCGCCATGAAATCAAGCGAAGACCTTCTTCTCAATGAAGCCCGCAACACAGTGGTTGGGTCCATCGCCCACGAGCTTGTTCAGTCCGGTGCCGTGCGTGGGGCTTTTCTGGATGTGGTCACAGAGCATTTCAATACGGATATGTCTTCGCAAGAGGCTGTCAATCAACTTGCCGAGACCGTAATCCTAGCAGATTGATTTCCCTAGGGCAGTCAGAGTAAAGCGTAGATCCTGATAAGACCGCAGCACCCAGTGAGCAAAGAGAACCCTATGTCCAACCCCCAGCAGCGCAAGCAGATGTCTGTTCTCGACAGAGCGCAGCGATATTTGCCGCAGCTGGTGGTCGCACCACCGTTCTTGCTCCTGGTGTTCTTCGTTTATGGCTTCATTGCATGGACGGGCTTCATCTCGCTCACCAACTCCCGCATGCTACCTACCTTTGATTTTCAGGGCATTCAGCAATATGTGCGCCTGCTGGCCATGGACCGCTGGAACGTAGCTTTCCATAACCTCCTGATTTTCGGCAGTCTTTACATCTTGTTCTCAATCACCATTGGCTGCGTGCTGGCCGTTCTGCTGGATCAACGCATCCGGGCAGAAGGTGCGCTGCGCACGATCTATCTGTATCCCATGGCGATCAGCTTCATTGTGACGGGCACAGCGTGGAAATGGATCCTGAACCCGTCCCTCGGCATTGAAAGCTACATGCAAAAACTGGGGTGGGAAAGCTTCCAGTTCGACTGGATCGTCAACCGCGATATGGCGATCTATGTGGTGGTCCTCGCCGCCGTCTGGCAGGCCTCAGGCTTCGTGATGGCCCTGTTTCTGTCTGCTCTGCGTACCGTTGATGAGGACATCATCCGTGCCGCTCATCTGGACGGCGCCAGCACCACCCGCATCTATTTCGGCATCATCCTGCCATCGTTGAGGCCTGTATTCCTCTCCGCCTTCGTCATTCTCGCACACTTGTCTATCAAGAGCTTCGACCTTGTGGTGGCACTGACAAATGGCGGGCCGGGCTACTCCTCCACGCTGCCAGCCAACTTCATGTACGAGATGGCCTTCCGCCGTAACCAGATCGGCCTTGGAGCAGCTTCTGCCATGATGATGCTGGCAACCGTGGCTGCAATCATCGTGCCCTATCTGTATTCCGAGTTGAGGGCAAAGCGTCATGGCTGAACCCAAAACACTCCCAGGCGCCAACGGCAAACGCCATCTGCTTGGCCGGCTGTTTATCTGGACCTTACTGCTCGCCGCCGCCGTGCTCTATCTGGGCCCAATCTACGTGGTGCTCTCTACCTCGCTGAAGGATCTTGCCGAGATCCGCGCAGGAGCCTTGCTGGATCTGCCCCATGAGCTCAACTTCACCGCCTGGCGCGAGGCATGGTCCAGCGCCTGCATCGGTGTGCGCTGCGAGGGCCTGCGCCCGTACTTCCTCAACTCGGTGATTATGTCCGTGCCGTCGGTTGCGATCTCCACCCTGATCGGCGCCTTAAGTGGCTATGCCCTGTCGCTCTTCCGCTTCCGCGGCGCAAACATCATCTTCGCCCTGATGCTGTTCGGCTGTTTCATTCCGTTCCAGATCGTCATCCTGCCCATGGCCCAAACCCTCGGCTATCTGGGCATCGCCAACTCCATCACTGGCTTGATCGTCGTGCACACCATCTACGGCATCAGTTTCACCACGCTGTTCTTCCGCAACTACTACGTTTCCGTTCCGCAAGAGCTGGTCCGGGCAGCCACAATGGACGGGGCAGGGTTCTTCCGCATCTTCTGGCACATCATGCTACCGCTCTCGGTTCCCATCATCGTGGTCTCGGTCATCTGGCAATTCACGCAGGTGTGGAACGAGTTCCTCTTCGGCGCCAGCTTCACCTCAGGCGGGTCTCAGCCCGTGACAGTCGCGCTCAACAATCTCATCAACTCCACCACCAGCGTGAAACAGTACAACGTGGACATGGCAGCCGCGCTCATAGCCGCCGCGCCAACCCTTGTTGTCTACATCATCGCTGGACGTTTCTTCGTGCGCGGGCTCACCGCCGGCGCGGTCAAAGGCTAAAGGCTCATTTATGGCGACCATATCCATCGAACATGCCTCAAAATCCTTTGGCTCAACAGACGTCCTCCAGGACATTTCGCTTGATGTAAAAGATGGCGAATTCCTTGTCCTGCTTGGTGCGTCCGGCTGCGGAAAGTCGACGCTGCTCAACATCATCGCCGGACTGGAACCCATCGCAGACGGCACCATCCGGCTGGATGGTGAGGTGGTCAACGACGTCCACCCCAAGAACCGCGATATCGCCATGGTGTTCCAGAGCTACGCGCTCTACCCAAATATGACGGTAGAGCGCAACATCGCGTTTGGTCTGGAAATGCGCAGGATCAGCAAAGCTGAACGTAAAGCCGCCGTGTATGAGGTGGCCAGCATGCTGCAGATCGAGCATCTACTTGCCCGCAAACCGGCCCAACTTTCCGGCGGACAACGCCAACGCGTTGCCATGGGTCGTGCCCTCGTGCGTCGCCCCAAGATCTTCCTGTTTGATGAACCGCTCTCCAATCTGGACGCCAAACTGCGCGGCGAAATGCGCACGGAGATCAAAAAACTCCACCAGACCCTCAAGGCCACTATGGTCTATGTGACCCATGACCAGATCGAGGCCATGACGCTGGCCGATCGCATCGCCATCATGAAAGACGGCGTGATCCAACAAATCGGCAGTGTGCGTCCGGCGAACCCGACCTACAAAACGGAAATAGGCCCTGTTACGCTGGCTTAGCAGCGTAACACCACGGCATGAGATCGTTGAGGCGGGTGATCTTGTGATCAGCGATTTGAGCCAGAAC